>JAUVII010000041.1 GCA_030592845.1 Candidatus Krumholzibacteriia bacterium
ACGGCGTGTACCGCAGCCGGGACGGCGGCATGACGTGGGAGAACATGGGGCTGAAACAGAGCGAACACATCGGACGCATCGTGGTGCATCCGGAAGACCCGAATGTGGTTTACGTGGCGGCCCAGGGTCCCCTGTGGTCCGGCGGCGGCGAGCGCGGGTTGTATATGACCACCGACGGGGGCGCCAACTGGGAAAAGGTGCTCGGCGGAGGCGAGTACACCGGCGTGAACGAGGTGGTGATGGATCCCTTCGATTCCAACGTGCTGTACGCCAGCACCTGGCAGCGGTTCCGGGATGTGGCCGCGTTGATGGACGGCGGTCCCGAGTCCGGTATCCACAAGTCCACCGACGGCGGCCGCACCTGGCGCGAACTGACGACCGGGTTGCCCACCGAGGACATCGGCAAAATCGGTATGGCGGCCTCGCCCCAGCAGCCGGGCGTGCTGTACGCGGCTATCGAATTGGGGGCGCGCAAGGGCGGATTCTGGCGGTCAACGAACGGCGGCGAGAGCTGGGAAAAGCGCAGCGACAAGGTGGCCGGCGGTACGGGCCCCCACTACTACACGGAGATCTTCGCCAGCCCCCACGCCTTCGATCTGGTCTATTTCATGGAAGTGAACATGTCCTACACCGCCGACGGCGGCACAACCTTCCTACCTGTCGGCGAGAAGCACAAACACGTGGACAACCATGCTCTGGCCTTCAGTCCCACCGATCCGGACTATCTGCTGGCCGGTTGCGACGGAGGCATCTACGAATCGTGGGACCGTGGCAAAAACTGGAAGTTCGCGGCCAACCTGCCCCTGACCCAGTTCTACAAGGTGGCCGTGGATTACGACGAACCCTTCTATCACATCATCGGCGGTACGCAGGACAACAACACACAGTATGGCCCGTCCAGAACCGACAACGCGCACGGGCTGCGCAACGCCGACTGGAAGGTGACCCTGTTCGGTGACGGCCATCAGCCGGCCATCGACCCCACCAATCCCGACATCATTTATTCCAGTCTGCAGCAGTGCAATCATTGGCGGGTGGACCGGGGCACCGGTGAAGTGCTGCCCATTCGTCCGGCACCTGGCGCCGATGAGCCCCTGGACCGCTGGAACTGGGATGGTCCCATCCTGATCAGCAGGCACAATCCGGCCCGGTTGTACGTGGCCAGCCAGCGTCTGTGGCGCAGTGACGACCGGGGAGACAGCTGGCGCGCCCTGTCCGGCGACCTGACCAGGGATGAAGACCGCCTGTTGCGGCCGATGATGGGGCGCGTGTGGAGCATCGACGCTCCCTGGGACCTGCTGGCCATGTCCATGTACGGCACCATCACCAATATTGCCGAATCCCCACTGGACGAGAACCTGCTCTACGTGGGCACCGACGACGGTTTGATCCAGGTCAGCGAAGACGGGGGCGCGACCTGGGAGGAAGCGGGCCGTCCGAAAGGGTTGCCGGACCATTACTACGTGAATGATCTGGAGGCCGACCGGTTCGACCGCAACACGGTCTATGCGGTGATCGACCTGCACAAGGCCGGCGATTTCCGGCCGCTGGTTTTTAAGAGCACCAACGCCGGCAAGTCGTGGAAATCAATCGCCGGCGACCTGCCCGACCGGCATATCGTGTGGCGGCTGGTGCAGGACACGGTCAAACCCGAGCTGTTTTTTCTGGGCACCGAATTCGGCATTTTCGTGACCCTCGACGGCGGCACACGCTGGGTGAAGCTCCAGGGCGGCATGCCAAATATTCCTGTTCGCGATCTGGTGATCCAGGAGAGGGAAAACGATCTGGTGGCTGCCTCCTTCGGACGTGGCTTTTTCGTGCTGGATGATTACACACCTCTTCGTGGGATCAGCGAAGAGGTGTTGAACGAACCGGTGCTTCTTTTTGTCCCGCGGCGGGCGTGGTCGTATACCACACGCCCGGTACTGGGTTGGGACGAAAAAGCCGCCCAGGGCGCGGCCTATTTCACGGCCCCCAATCCCCCCTACGGCGCGGTTTTCACCTACTTCCTGCGCGATTCTCTGCAAACGGCCAAGGGTGTGCGCCTGGACAGCGAAAAGGAACTGGCCGTCGAAGGGGATGACACGCCCTATCCTGGCTGGGACGAGTTGCGTCGAGAAGAGCTGGAGGATGCGTCGGCCCTGGTCCTGACGGTGCGTGATGGCGACGGCCAGGTCGTGCGGCAGATGTCGGCGCCTGCCTCGCAGGGCCTGCACCGGGTCGCCTGGGATCTGCGCCATGCCGACCTGCGTCCCGAGACCAAGGCCAAACCGGGCCGTAGGGCCAAGGGTGTGACGGTTGCCCCGGGCGCGTACAGCGTGGAAATGTCAAAACGGCAGGACGGGGTGGTGACGCCCCTGGCCGGTCCGGTCACCTTCGAAGTGACCCGCCTGGGCGAACGTTCCCAGCCCGGAATTGAGCCAGCGGAACTGGAGATTTTTCAGCTGGAGTTGTCGGAATTCGCCAACCAGGTGGCCGATCTGAACGCTGTCCTGTACGACAGTCGCGTGCGTTTGGACAACATCAAGGCCGCCCTGAAACGTGCGGTCCATGATGATTCCGAACTTTACAGCACCGCCGTGGATCTGGAGAAACGCCTGGAGCAGCTGACCGAGCGAATGCGCGGCAATCGGCGGCGCGGCAGGTACAACGATGCCCAGCCGGTTTCGGTGGGGCAGCGTCTGGGAACCGTACAGGGCGGCAGCTACAATTCCACCTATGGTCCGACACCCATGCACCTGGAGCAGTACGAATTCGCCAAGGTTCAGTTCGGCGGAGTGCGCGAGGATCTGGACGTCATCCTGGATGACGAGTTGCCGGCCCTGGAGAATGCCCTCGATGAGGTGGGAGTGCCCTGGACCACCGGGCGGAAGATGCGTTGAGGTCCAGGCAGGTGATCGTTGTCCCAATTTTGAAACTCTGGTAATTTTATTTTGTTGCCAGCCTCGGCAGCGCCCCTGATGCCTGGAAATTCTTTGCTTCCAATCACCCCTGGAAACGAGAACGAGTATGCTCAGGTCAAATACTTCAAATAGCACTAAGCGGCAAATGAATCTTGCCGTGATTCGGAAACCTTTGGTCAGGGCTGCCCCATGTCTGGCGGTAATTTTTCTGCTGGTGGCCTTGGCTCTGGTATTTTTGGGTTGTTCCGAGGAAGATTCAGTTCCCACTGCGCCTGTTGTAATTGTTGATGATCCGGGAGCCATCTCTTTGGACAGAATCAGCTGGTTCTGGTCCAGCGCTCCGTATCAGGGTTCGGAATACCTGGCGGAAAATCCCGATGTGCGAACCTTCGATCCGGTGGACCGGGTCGCTGCGGTACGCTGGTTCCTGCCTAAAGAGAGGACCTTGCGCTGGTACTTTGATCCCGGCCTGGTCAATGCGGAGCGTGACCAAACTCAACCTTCCCTGGACCTTTTTCTCAGGGCGGACGACGGTGTCTGGGATCCGGAGGACTGGGGCGGCATCATGCAGGGCCTCGGCCGCGACGGTCTGGACTTGTCCAACGCCCAATATCTTGAGATCTGGGTCAATGACGGGGTGCCGGACCTGAACCTGCGGCGGGGGAAGCTGCATATCGATTTCGGTTACATCAACGAGGATGGCTTCTGGCCGGTCGATCCCGACGGCAATCTTGTGGTCGGCGGATTTGAGAGGGAAGACGGTATCGTGGACGGGATGCCCGACGGTGTTTTTGTCGCCCCGGAAGAGGATATCGGCCTGGACGGAGATGAATACGGGCCTCAGAAGTTTGACGCGGCCTATGAGATTAACGGAGACAACCCCTACCCGGGGATCAACGGTACGGCCCGCAACGGCCGTGAAGATAACGAAGACCTCAACGGCGACTATCGGCTTAACACTGACAATGGTTATTTCACCGTTACAATCGACCTGAAGGACTCCGATGCCCTGGTGGACGTGGTCTCCGACTACGACGATGTTCAGGAACTGGTGAACGGCAACATCGCCTGGCGCCAATACCGAATCCCCCTGGTTACCCTTGATTCGGTCAGCATGGGCGCGGCTCCCAAGCTTGAAACCGTGACCCACATACGGATCTGGTACGAAGATTCCAACCCGGGTGGGCGGACGAGCACCACTCTCCAACTGGCGGGTTTAAGATTTGGGTTGAGCAACTGAAATTGTGTCTGGCCAGATCAACATCTAATTCAGCGATTTCAGGCCCGCTGGGATATTGGATATCACTGCAGAAAGTACCCCCCGGGGGGCACATTTGCAGTGATATCCAATATCCTGGCGTACCTGGAAATTTCGTACCAGACCTCGGTCTTGTCCGACACAATTTCAGAGGCACAACCCAAATGAACAAGGCCCGGAACCATTCGGCTCCGGGCCTTTTCTCAATCACTCAAAAATGATCCGAATCAACCCAGCTTCTTGAACACCTTGTTGATCTTTCTCAACGCCATGTTCAGTTCCTTCTTGGAAATGACCAGGGGAGGAGCAAACCGGATCACGTTCTCGTGGGTCTCCTTGCACAGCATCCCTTCAGCCATCAGGGCTTCGCAGTAGGGGCGCGCTGGACGATCGAGCACCAGCCCGATGAACAGCCCCTGGCCCCGTACCTTCTTGATGCTCTTGTACTTCATGGCCTTGAGCTCGCCCATGAACCAGGGACCCAGCTTGGCGCTGTTCTCCACCAGTTTCTCTTCGACAAGCACCTTCAGGGCCTCACGCGCGACGGCCATGCCCAGCGGGTTGCCGCCAAAGGTCGAACCGTGGTCGCCGGGATTGAAGACGCTCATGACTTCGCTGTCGGCCAGGAAAGCCGAGACGGGATAGAACCCGCCGCTCAGGGCCTTGCCGATGATCACGCCGTCCGGGCGGACACCTTCGTGCTCGAAGGCAAACATCTTGCCGGTGCGGCCCAGGCCCGACTGGATCTCGTCGGCGATGAACAGCACGTTGTTCTTCTTGCACAGGGCAGCGGCCTTTTTCAGGAAGCCCTTGGGCGGGATGTTGATCCCGGCTTCGCCCTGCACCGGCTCCACCATGAAGGCGACCGTGTTTTTGTTGATGGCCTTCTCGAGGGCGGCGGCGTCACCGAAGGGGATGATCTTGAACCCGGGGGTAAAGGGGCCGAAGCCGTCCTTGTACTGATCCTCGGTGGAAAAGCCCACGATGGTGGTAGTCCGCCCGTGGAAGTTGTCGGCGCAGACGATGATCTCGGCCTTGTTCTTCTTGACGCCCTTGATCTTCTCGCCCCACTTGCGCGCGGCCTTGATGGCGGTTTCGACGGCCTCGGCGCCCGAGTTCATGGGCAGGACCTTTTCGTAACCGGTCAGTTCGCAGACTTCCTGGCAGAAGTAGGGGAGCTGGTCGTTGCGGAAGGCGCGGCTGGTCAGGGTGACCTTGGCGGCCTGCCTGCGCAGGGCCTTCAGCAGCCGGGGATGGCAGTGGCCCTGGTTCACGGCGCTGTAGGCGGCCAGGAAATCCATGAAGCGATTGCCCGCGACGTCTTCGACCCAGACTCCTTCGGCCTTCTTGATGACAATGTCCAGGGGGTGATAATTATCGGCCCCGTACTGGTCCTCGATACGGATGAGCTTATCCGCCTTCATGGCAACCTCCTTCATGGGATTCTTCAATTAGGGTGGTTCTGCGGGAGGGTTCTCCCGCTTGAATCAGTCCGGACCAAGATAACTCCGCCGAACTCCAAGTCCAGCCCTGAAACCCGGTTTGAGCCAGTTAAATCGCTTATTCGCGAGACCGTTAATCCAACCGTAAAAAAACTTTGGAATAATTGTTTTTTCTACTTGAAATATAAAAGTACTTGGAATATTAAAGTACTGCGGCTGGTCACTGGACCTCCGAGCCGGGAAAGGATTTCCGGCGACGAAAGACCACCGCAAGATCAACCCGGAGGGGTTTTTGGTATTCCGGGTATGGTTTGTCGAAATGGTTTAGCCGGGTCCCGACGGAGCATTGGCCTTTGGCCAAGGACCCCCAATGGGGCCGGAGAAGGATCTCCGAACGGCAAACGGGGGGCGGATCACTGGTCCTGGGTGCCAGCCGCCCCCTCGTCAGCCAACTTCATCCGAAAGGATTCGGGGAAGTTGTTCTGACGGGCGGAGGCCACGGCCATTAGACAGACCCGCTTCAGGAAAGGCAGGGCGGCCTTTCCTGAGACACAGGGGCCGGGACTTCAGGGGTAAAACCAGCAAGGACCGGTCCCTGCACAGCGAAACCGCTTCGGACCGTGTGGCCACAAGGATGTGGCCAAGGGACGAAGGGGAGGCGATGACGCCCGGCAAGGAGGCCGGAAGTCGTGGCGGGCACCGAACAGAAACGGGCTCCACTAGCGCCCCTGATTCACGGCAGGGTCAGATTGCTGATCCTGTCCTTTTTGCTGTCCACCAACAAGGCCCACGTCTTTACCGCCCTGCGCAACAGCCTTGGTCTGACCGACGGCACGCTCTCGGTTCACCTGAGCAAGCTGGAGGAGGGGGGAGTCGTCAGCATCGAAAAATCCTTCGAGGGCAAGAAGCCTCAGACCCTGGTCCGGGTCACTCCCGCCGGCAGACGTCTCTTCAAACAATATGTGTCAGATCTCCAGGAAATCGTGCCCGGCCTGGGTTCGAAAAAATAGCCGGAATACAAATTGCAATCCATGGTGGTGGAAATACGGGGGACCGAAACAGGCTGCTGAATAACACGCAGTCAGACCCAAGGACACCGCCATGTATGACAATGAAAAAATCTATTCGATCGAATTGGGGGAAGATCTCGCCATGCCGGACCCTCCCCGGGAACCGCGGACCGTCGCCCGGGCCGCCAGGCCCAAAGCCAGGCCAGTGCAAAAAGCCCGTATGCCCCGACCCGCCAGGGAAAGCAAACCGCCCAGCAGTGAATTGCAATTTGCTTCCCTTGTAACCCTCACCTATCTGCTGGGGCCTTTTTCCGTCGCCCTGAATCCGGATAATCGGGGAAGAAAGGGACTGCTGTTCGCGGGCCTGATCAGCGGCATGGCCGGACTGGGGATGTTCGCCGGCCGCGGCTTCATTTTCAACCTCATCGGCAAGGGCTGGCCCCTGTGGCCCTTGGCCCTGATTGGTGCCGTCGTCATGGTGACGGCCTTTTCGACCTGGGCCCGCTGCGCGATGTCGGTCGTTCGTCGGCAGCAAAACCCCCGCCATAAATTGCCGTCGCTTTTGCGCAAACCATGGGCCGTGGGAGTGACGGGACTGGTCGCGCCTGGTCTGGGCCTTCTTCTGGCGGGGTGCGCCCGACGTGGCGCCGTGGTTATCTGGGCGGCATGGGCGGTCGTTGCGGCCGTATTGGTGCTGGCGGGCAGCCCTGAATTATGGGCGAACAATCAGGCGGCGGGGGCCGGATCGATAAACCCTGTTGCACTGGAAACCATTTTCCTTCTGGCCGCCGGAATTCTGGGTGTGGGCTTGATCGGCTGGATCGCCCAGGCGCTCGAAGGTGCCCGCCAGATGATGGATGAACCGGCCTTCCGTCACCGGATGCGCGGGGATTGGTATGCCGCCGCCCTGTTGTTCACCCTGGTGGGGATGGCGGTGGTCTGGGATCCTTCGGCCATGGCCGGGCACCTGGACGGCGGAAGTGTCGTTCTGCGGGAAAAGGGTTTCCGGCTCATTCCCCTGAAGCTGTCCCAAGCCGCCCACCGGTTGGACCCGGCACCCTCACAGTACGCGATTCAGGCCATGGAATTATGTGAAGAACTGGGACGAACCGGAGAGGCCACCCGCTTGCGCAGCGAACTGGACGGGAACCTGGCATCCTATCTGGCTATGGTCCATTCCGAAATCCCGGGTGGGCCGATGGCCGCAAATACGGGCCGTTCGGCAGTCCAGGAGTGGAGGGTCATGGTGGATTTGTTTGGCCAGACCGGTTCCCATGGGGGGAACCGGCCAAGTTATTAGGCCCGGTGAACCGTGACACCCGGCGCTGCGGAGCCCTGGTCGGTTGCCCCGGTCGAGGGATCGTCCCACCAGGAAACAAGTCCGGTTTCAAACCTGTCCAGGGGATAGCCATCCTTGCGGGGCACGGCCCGCAGGGTGAAGCCCCGGCGGCCGGCCCGGCGGCAGGGAATATCGCCGGTGTAGACCACGGTCCCATCACTTTCGGTATCGCCGGGGAACATGGTAGCGGTTTCGCCGTTGAGAATCTCTCCTGAGGAATCCAGCAGCCCGTGGTACACCTCGACCAGAACTTCGTCCGCCGGGATGCCGCCTAATTGCACCGTGGCCTTCACCGGAAGGCTGGAGCCCATGGGCTGATCCGACAGGGGCGGGGCGTCGACCTTGATGATCTTCAGTTTTTCCCAACCGGCCTTGACCCGGCGCCGCCATTCAGCAAGTTCCCTGGCCCTGGCGTAGTCGTCCGCGCTCAACCGCGCGGAATTTTCGACACAGGGAATGTAGAACCGCTCGGTGTATTCCTCGACCATGCGGTTGGTGTTGAACTCGGCGTTCACCGTGCGCATGGAGTTTTTCATGATGCGCGTCCATTCCCGCGGCACGTCGTCGCTGCTGCGCTCGTAGAAAGCGGGCACGATCTCGTTTTCGAGCAGGTCGAAAAGGGCGGTGCTTTCCACATCGTCCTGATAGGCCTGATCCTCGAATTCCTCGCCCGCGCCGATGGCCCACCCGTTGTCCTGCTGGTAGCCTTCGCACCACCAGCCGTCGAGAACGGACAGATTGATGCCGCCGTTGGGGGGGACCTTCATGCCGCTGGTGCCGCTGGCTTCCAGGGGTCGGCGGGGATTGTTCAGCCAGATATCCACTCCCTGCACCAGGTAACGGGCCACCTCGATGTTGTAATCCTCGACAAAGACGATGTGCTTGCGGAATTCCTCCCGCTCGGACAGGTGGATCAGCTCCCGGATGATTTCCTTGCCGGGATGGTCCTTGGGGTGGGCCTTGCCGGCGAAGATGATCTGCACCGGACGGTCCGGGTTGTTCACGATGCGGCTCAGGCGGGCGGGATCACTCAGGATCAGGGCCGCCCTTTTATAGGTGGCGAACCGGCGGGCGAATCCGATGGTCAACGCTTCGGGATCCAGCACCTCGGAGGCCTGCTTGACCCAGGTGCGGTTGGCGCCGCGGTTGCGCAGCTGGTTGCGCAACCGCCGCCGCACGAATCCGACCAGACGTTCCCGCATCCGCTCGTGGGATCGCCACAATTCAGCGTCGGGGATCTGGTCCACGCGATCCCAGAGAGTCTTGTTGGTGGGATCCTCGAACCAGCGGGGTCCCAGGTAGCGGTCGTAAAGGCGGGCGATTTCCGTGCACAGCCAACTGCGGGTATGAATGCCGTTGGTCACATGCGTAATGGGGATTTCCTCGAACGGAGCTTTGGGCCAGACCTGCTGCCACATCTTGCGGGAAACGTGCCCGTGGAGTTCGCTCACCCCGTTGACGAAGCGGCTCAGGCGCAGGGCCAGCACGGTCATGCAAAAGGTTTCCGCCTTGTTGTCGGGGTCCTGGCGGCCCAAAGCAAGCAGGCGTTCCATATCGATGCCCAGTTCGTCGGCCTTGCGTTTCAGATAGGTCCGGACCAGGTCGGGATGGAAATGGTCATTGCCGGCCGGGACCGGCGTGTGGGTCGTGAACACGTTGCTGGCGCGAACGAGTTCGAAGGCGGTGTCGAAATCAAGGCCCTTGTTCTTCATCAGGAGGTTGATGCGTTCGAGAGCGAGGAACGCGGAGTGGCCCTCGTTCAAATGGCAGACCGTAGGCTCGAGACCGAGCGTGATCAGGGCGCGCAGACCGCCGATGCCCAGCAGAATCTCCTGGCGGATGCGCATATCGTTGTCGCCACTGTAGAGGCGGCTGGTCAGCTCGCGATCCTCGGGCTGGTTTTCCGGGATGTTCGTGTCCAGCAGGAACAGTGGGTTGCGTCCAACCTGCAGGCGCCAGATCCTGGCCTTGACCACCCGCCCGGGGTAGTGGACTTCTATGGTGTGGTCCTGTCCGGAATCATCTTTTTCCAGGGACATGGACATGTTGAAGAAATCGTTGACCGAGTACTCTTCCATCTGCCAGCCGTCGTGGTTGAGATACTGGCGGAAATATCCGTATTGGTAGGCGAGTCCCATCCCGACCAGGGGAACACCCAGGTCGGTGGCGGATTTCAGGTGGTCGCCGGCCAGGATGCCCAGGCCGCCCGAGTACAGGGGCAGGGATTCGTGGAGTCCGAACTCCAGGGAGAAGTATCCGATCAGGTCGGACTTGATGTCTTTATGTTCACCGGCGAACCAGGAGTCCAGGTTCAGGTATCGCTCCAGGTCGCCCTTCACCCTTTCGAGGTGGGCCAGGAAAGCCTGGTCCCGCTCCAGTTCGCTGACTCTTTCAGCGGACAGGGAGCCGAGAACGGCCACCGGGTTCCCGTCGTGTTTGTCCCACAGGTCAGGGTCGACCCGCCGCAGAAGGGAAATGGCTTCCACATTCCAGGACCACCAGACATTGCGGGCTATCTCCAGCAGCGGTTTGAGGGGGCCCGGAAGGTTCGGCGTGACGATGAAAGTTCGGATCGTTGGCATTGGGGTCTCCTGGAATCCGGTCCATTCGGAAAATCAGTTAGATGAGGGGGCGGGCCCCAAATTCAGAGGGGGCATCATGCCTCTTTGACATCGGCAATTTTGGTCCATAATAAAGCAGGACCGGGCGAGGGCCAATGCCGGGATTTGTTCCACCCGGGAAAAGCTCCGTCGACCTTGCTCAGGAAGAGGCGCCATGGATCGTTACAATATAGTGGATTTTCTGGAGAAAATGCAGGCCGCACCCGGCCGGGAGTCCGGAAATGTGTTGGATGTTCGTTCCTCACAATTATTTATGGCGGCCCATGTGGCAGGATCGGTCAGCCATCCCCTGGAAGAATTGAATTCATCCCGGGACACGGTGTACCTGGAAAAGGAGCTGCCCTCGATCTTTTTGCCGCCCCGGCACGAACCGCTGGTGGTCGTTGCCGCCCGGCAGGAGGAGGCCGATCGCCTGGCGACCCATCTTGCGGGCCGGGACCGGGCCGAGGTAACCGGCCTGGCCCTGCCGGCGGAAGGGGCGGACCAGCTGCCGCCAAACCTGAAAAAAACAGGGCCTTCATCCCGATGTCTCTGGAAACCACCGCTCTGGTTGATCCGGCATTCGGATTTGCTTCCCCCGCCGGCAGCGGGTCCGGTGCTGGACCTGGCCTGCGGCAGCGGCCGGGCCGCCGTGTGGCTTGCGGAAAAAGGCTATCAGGTCACGGGTATCGACTGGCAGGCCGAAGCCCTGGACCTGGGCCGCAGGCTGGCCGCCAACCGCGGGGTCGCCTGCCGGTTCCTGGTGGGCGATCTTCGCGATCCGGAAGCGGTGCCTTCGGGGCCCTGGGCGGTCATCCTCAATTTTCGTTTCCGGCAGGCCGATCTTCTGGAAAAAATTCCCGGTTTGCTGCAGCCCGGCGGGGTGGCCATGGTGCGGACCTTCCGTTCAACTCCCGGGTATGAGGGGCATCCGAGCCCCAGATACCGGCTGGGTCCCAATGAACTGACAGGGTATTTTCCCGCGGGCCAGTGCGAAATCCTGGCTCATGAAGAAAGCCACGATCCTGACGGCCGGCCCGCCGCGGGGATCGTGGCTCGCAGAAAATAGGTTGGATGCGGGGGAATCAGCGGGGACCGTTTATTTGAGCAGGGTCAGTTTGATGGTTTGCATCTGGCGCTCGCCTTCCACCAGGGCGATGTAGGCTCCGGTGCCGACCCGGCGACCGGTTCCATCGGTTCCATCCCATTCGACTTCCTGGTGGCCGGAGCCGAACTGGCGGCTGGCCAGGATTTTGACCCGGCGCCCGTCCAAAGTGTAGATCGATACCCTGGCCTGCTGCGAATTCCCCAGGTGAAAGGAAATGTAGGTCAGGGGATTGAAGGGATTTGGCGAGGCCTTCAGGTCCGTGATTCCCGGAAAACTCGGCACCGACAACAGTTTGGTTTCCCCGAACAGGGACATTTCTCCCTGGGAGTCAACGATGTACAGGCGGAAGATGTATTGTTTTCCGCTGTCGGGTTGGGACAGCTGGTCTTCACCCACGAAATATCCGCCACCCTCGTCCCGAAAGGGAATTTCCCACTCTTTGGCGCCGATCTCGTCCACCGCTCCGGTCAGGCGGAACTCGGGGGTTTCCCCGTTGGAGATGGCCTGCCAGGAAAGCCGGGCGTGAATTCCATTCCAGTCGGCTTCGAAAAGGGAGAGCTGAGCGGCCACGGCAACGCAACCGACCGGCCAGGCGCCGAGGGCTCCGCAGGGATTCACGTCAGGTCCGCAGGGAGAGTTGTCCTGAAGGGAGAATACGTCGTTGGTCTCCGGTGTGCCGGCACAGAAAACCGGATCCGCCGAAAGGTTTTCCTGGGAAGCTGCCTGATCGGAAATATTCCCCACCCAATCTCCCTGGCTGTTCCCGAATAGATCGGTGCAGGAAATCATGGGCACGGCGCCACCCTGGGCGGTGATTCCGGTGCCGTCCTGGAAGGCGATGATCGAGCTGGTTACCCGAGGTGAGGATTCGTGGCAAAAAAGGCCGCCGCCACTGTATTGAGCCGAGTTACCGATAATGGTGCAGTTTTCCAGATTGGTTTCGGCATCCTGGAAACTGGCCAGCGCACCACCGTATAGGGCGCTGTTCCCGGAAAACGTGGAATAGGTAAAGACGGGAGTGGCCTGAAAATCGGAAAACACCGCGCCTCCGAAACCGAGATCGCCCGTGGCGGTATTGTTGGTGAAATGACTGTCGGTGACGATGGGCGAAGAGTCCGAGCGGCAGGACAGGGCCCCGCCCCAGGATGCGCGGTTGTTCCTGAAGTCGCAATTCCGGAACAGGGGAGAGGATCCGTAGCTGCAATCCACAGCGCCGCCGCCGCCATTGGGGGCGCTGTTGTCGGTAAACAGGCAATCATTGATCAGGAGCGTGGAGTTGTTGCAGCGAATGGCGCCGCCGTGGCTGTCGGCCTCGTTGCCTGAGAAAATGCAATTGGAAAGGCGCAGGTTGCTGTTGCTGGACAGCAGGGCGCCGCCGCTCTGGTCATAGCTCGAAGCTCCAGAAGCCCGGCCGTTGGCAAGCGTGAGGTTTTCGATGAGGCTGGGTCGGGTGACGCTTTCGCTCAATATGATCCGCCCCAACCCGCGGCCATCAATGACGACATCTCCGGGATGAAGACCCTTTCCAATCAGGACAATATCCTCAGGCATGATCAGATTATTTTCCGGATATACCCCGGGCGAGACTTCAATGCGGTCCCCGGGTTGAGAGGATTCGATTGCGGCCCGGATGGTGGAATAGTCGCCAGGCACCAAAATAGTGCCTGCCTGGGCTATTAAAGGAGTTTGGGAGAGAACTAAAATAAAGCCAAGGGCTATAAGGGCTTTACCTGTCATTATATCAAATTCCTCCGTGAATTATCTGAGCTTTAAACCTCCCTCCAAGGAGCCAAACTCAAGGGCGTTCCTTTTGCCGCCGGGGTAAATATGGGGATCCCGACCCGGATTTGGCAACCCTGAAATTCATTTTATTGATACAAATTAGGTAATTAGAGGTGATTTTTGTTTTCATGCCCAATTTTGCATCTGAGTCAAAACAGATATATATTTGTTGGAGAACAGAATAGTTTCAGGTCGTTCAATCACGCAGTTGCGCAATTGGTAAAATGACGGAAGTAAAAAAATGAAGAAGATGGCAAGGTCGACGGTGTGGAAAGTGCTCCTGGCGGTGGTCCTGATCCTGGGGGTGGGTATCGGAACCGCTCTGGTCCAGGAAAACAAGTCATTCAACAGCCAAAGCGCTCCGGATGTGGAATTCACCTGGACCGCTCCGACCACCGGGACTCCCGTCCACCACTACGTAGTGGAGGTCCTGACCAACGAACGGGAAACCCAGACGTTTGATTCGGTACCGTCCGAATCACTCATGTTGCCGGTGATCTACGGGAACAAATACCGGTTAAGGGTCGCGGCGGTCGATGCGGCCGGCGTCCAGGGCCCCCAGTCCATATGGTCCCAGCCCTATACTCCCGAACTGGCCCCGCCCGGATTCTGATCGATTTTTCACCCCACTGGAATTCCACCGTCGGGAGTGTATTATTCAGTCCCTTCGCGTTGAGGTGTGTACCGGGTCATCGGATCCGTGGTTCGTATTTGGGAGGCAGCTGTGCAGATCGGGATCATCGGCGTCAAGTTCACCGGCAAGACAACCCTGTTTAACGTGATCACCGGCGCGGGGCTGCCGACCGGACAGGGCGGAGTGGATCCCCATCTGGCCGTGGGCCGTGTGCCCGATCCCCGGTTGGACCGGCTGACCGAAATGTTCCATCCCAAGCGCACCGTCCACGCCACCATCGAGTGGGTGGATATCCCCGGCTTCCAGGGGGGCGCCGCCGCGGACGGCGGCCGGGAAGCCACCAGATTCCTGGAGCATGGCCGCAAGGTGGATGCCCTGGCCCAGGTCATCCGCTGTTTCAACGGCGGCTTTGGAACGCCGGACCCCGCGGGGGAACTGGAGTCCATGGCTCTCGAACTGGCCTTGGCGGATCTGCAGATCGTTGAAAATCGCCTGGAGAAGCTGGAAAAGGAAAAAACCCGCATGGGCAAGTTTGCCAATCCTCTGGAGCCTCCCATGATGGAACGGTTCCGTGAGCAACTGGAAAACGATCGTCCCCTGCGGGATCTGGAACTCAACACCGATGAAATCAAACTCTCCTCGGGCTACACCTTCCTGACCCTGAAACCCATGATCGTGGTCCTGAACCATGAAGAGGGGGAAGAAGCGCCCGCCGAGGTCCTGGCCGCGGCCAGGGCCGCCGGAGCGCAAACGGTTTCCCTTTGCGCGGGCGTCGAGGAAGAGCTCGCCGAATTGGAGGCGGACGAAGCGGCCGAGTTCCTGGCTGATATGGGCATCGCCGAGCCCGCATTGAACCAGATGATCCGGGCCTCATACGGTGCACTCGATCTTCAGAGCTTTTTTACCGTGGGCGAGGACGAGTGCCGCGCCTGGGCCGTACGCAAGGGCTCATTGGCGCCCGTGGCCGCGGGAGTCATCCATTCGGATCTTCAGCGGGGTTTTATCAGGGCCGAGGTTACGGCCTACGACGACTTGATCGCTTCCGGTTCCATGTCCGCCGCCAAGCAGGCGAACCAGGTGCGGCTGGAAGGAAAGGGGTACGAGGTTCAGGATGGCGATATCCTGGAAATCAGATTCAGTGTGTAATTCCCTCAAATAATTTTCAATATTCTCCGCTGGTTTTTTCCCGCCGCCACGTTTTGTGTTTGAACGAGGCAGTTGGAAATGGAAAATCTCAAAGGCCGGAAGGCCCAAGTGGAGGAAAATCCCATGAGAAAAAACAGCAATTTTGGAATGCGTTCCCTGGTAATATTGTCCTTGGCCGTCATCACCATGCTCAGTACCGGATCGGTCCTGGCTCAGGGGCCCGGTGGCGGGCAAGGTGGACGCTACGCGGGTCGGGGACCTGGATTCGGCGACGGAGCCCGTGGTCCCGAATATCGCCTTGAGGTTCTGGCCGAACGCCTCGAGTTGACCGAGGAGCAGATCGTTGCCATCAAGGGCATCCGTGAAGCGGGTCAGGAAAAGAACCAGGTGCTGCGCAAGGAACTGATTCGGTTGAACCACGATCTGAAGGGTGAGTTGTTGAAGGACGATCCTTCCGAAAAGACCGCCCTGGACCTGGTGAAAAAGATCGGCGCCCTGGAGACGGAAATGGATGCGGGCCGGCTTGAGAACCGCCTGGAAGTACGCAAGCAGTTGACACCGGAGCAGCGTGACAAGATGCTGATGATGAAGGAAAGGTTCAATGGGGGCAGGGGCCATCGTGGCGGTGGGGTCATGTCCGGCCATCACGGCCGCGGCGATTGTGGAGGACCTTGTAACGGCAGGGGCCTCCGAGGCGGTCGGGGAAATCTGTAACCCCGATGAAGACGATTACCCACAGGATGGTTGCCAGTGTCCCAGGCCATGGACGACGATGCTCTGATGACCCGGACCGCAGCGGGCGACGAGGAGGCTTTCCGCCTCCTCGTCCAGCGGTGGGAACGGGATGTGTTGAGCTTTCTGATCCATATGCTGGGCTCGGTGGAGGAGGCGGAGGATCTTCTCCAGGAAACTTTTGTCCAGGTGTTCAGGAAAGCGGATGCCTACCGCGCGACCGGCAAATTCAAGAGTTGGCTCTTCAGGATTGCCGGCAACCTGGCCCGCAGCCGGCTGCGGCGGCGGAAAATCCTGCGCTGGGTTCCTTTCAATCCGGTGGACCACGACATCGGAAGTTCGCAACCGGGCCCCGACGCCGACCTGGAAAGCAGCCAGCGGAAAGATGCGGTCCGGGCCTCGATGGATCGCCTGCCGCAACGGCAAAAAGAAGCCCTGGTCCTGAACCGGTTCCAGGGGATGAGCTACCAGGAAGCGGCCGAGGCCATGGGAACAACCGTACCGGGAGTGGAATCCCTTATCCAGAGGGCGTTGGCGGCCTTGCGGGCCGACCTTGCCGGAAAAGGTGATCTGTTATGAAACACGTCACGGAACTGCTCCAGCTTTTTGTGGCCG
Organism: Candidatus Krumholzibacteriia bacterium; assembly: GCA_030592845.1. Taxonomy (GTDB): domain Bacteria; phylum Krumholzibacteriota; class Krumholzibacteriia; order LZORAL124-64-63; family LZORAL124-64-63; genus JAGLCY01. The sequence continues at coordinate 16,570 of JAUVII010000041.1, forward strand.
GTGAACTGGACGGGCCGCGAAAGCACGTCGTTGAAGAGCATTTAAAAAAATGTTCGGCGTGCCGGGACGAGGCCGACCAGGCCCTCCGGTTGTGGGAGGACCTTGGTTCGGTCGGGCCGGTGCTGTCGAACGAAAGCGTCTGGCCGTCCGTCCGGGCGCGGACCTTTGGGGCCGGAAGCAGGCAACAGCAGTGGTTCTTCGGCTCCGGCGGCCTGGCCCGGGGAGCTCTGGCCGCAACGGCGTTGGCTGCCGGATTGACTTTGGGAATCCTGGTGCCGGTCAATGAGGGCCCGGATGGTGACGTCTATGATCCGGGATCCGATTCCAGTTGGCTTTTGGAATCAAGCTGGCTTTCGGAGTCCAGTTGGCTGGGTGGAGACGGAGCTCCGGGAATCGATGAATTGCTGCTGGGCGCCGGACTGCAGGATGAGGTGGATGGATCATGAAAAAAGGCTGGGTGTTGGTACTGTTGATTTCCCTGGGTTTGAATCTGGGGCTGGGCCTGCGACTTCTGGGGGACCGCGGGGGACCTGAAGGACGGCGTGATTCCTGGCAAAACCGGGAATTGCGGGGGGCGCGCGGCCGCTGGGCCGGCCAGGATTCCGTCGCCCGGAATAAAATGTTCACCCGGCGCATGGATCACATTGCCGACGTGCTGGCCCTGGATCCGGAGCAACGTGAGGTTTTCCGGGGGGTCCATATGAAAACAGGGCGTATGCTGATGCAGAAAAGGGTTCTCATCGCCGAAAAGCGGGATCTTTTGCATGCCCTGGTGACCAGCGACAATATCGACCATGAAGGCATTCGCGGGGCGATTGCCGAACTTGGGCGTCAACAGGCGGTTTTGGACTCCCTGGTGGCCGAAACGGTGCTTCAGGAAATGGATGTCCTGGAGCCCGGCCAACGGGCGCGCTACCTGGAAATGCTGTCCTTTGACAAGAGCGGAGCGGGTCCCCGACGCGGCCGGGGCGGTCGCGGGCCGCGTCATCAATAATCCTGGTTGACAGCAAAGGTCCCGATTTCTTACTTATTAAAGGCGATGAAGGGATTTGACCCTTCGATGCCCAACTGTTCCCCACCCCCATCAGGGTTTCACCGATTGCTGTTGCCTGTCGAGGCAGCGGCTCGAATGCCCTGAAATTCCGAAAGTTCCAGAATTGTCCCGAGGGGGGACTCATCATGATTAAAGCGCGAATCATCCTGTTTGCCGGTCTGCTCATTCTGGTTGGATTGTCGGGATTGGCCGGATGCCGATCCGCTCACACCACCAGCGCCATCCTCTATATCGATGAGCAAAACTACGACAAGGCCGTGCAGGTGATCCACGAGGGATTCCAGTATCGCGACGATGAGCCCGATGCCTTCTACTACCTGGGCGAGGCCTACAGCCACCTGGCCGAAGAGGCGGTGGAGAACGACGAATATGACGAGGCCCTGAAAAATTACGGGCTCGCCTATGAGGCTTACCGGCGGTCTATGGAACTCGACCCGGAGGGATTTGCCGATAAGGTCGACCAGTCCCTCACCTACAACTACAACAACCGGGTGCGGCAGGCCTCCCTCGACTGGGACGAAGACTATTTCGAACAGGCCGAAGGTCATATGAGGCTCGCGTACGCCGCCCTGCCCGATTCCATGACGCCGATCAAGAGCATCGCCCGCATGAAAATGCAGATGTCCCAGGACGACCGTTACATGGAGAACAGCGAAGCCCTCCTCAGCGAGGCGCTGGAACTGCTCGACCAGGTGCTGGTGGAAAATCCCGAAGCCTACGATCTGCAACTGGACAAGGCCAACGTGTTGGCCGCCCTGGACCGGAACGATGAAGCCAAACTGATCTTCGATAATCTGCTGGCCGAACACGGCGACGATACGGGCCTGCTCATCGACATTGCGAACCTTGCCATCGATGACGGGGATTATGCCCGTGCCGCCGATTTCTACGTCAGGGTCGTGGATTTGAATGAGGCCGACACCGACGCCACCAACGATTTCGACAACAAGGCCATGCTGGTGGCGGCGGGGACCTGGTATTCCTCGCCCAACATCGGACGTTTCGACGATGCCATCGTTGTCCTGGACCGTGCCGCGGATCTGGAATCGATCCCGACCGACAACACCATGCTGATGCGTTTGCGGACGTATTACTATTACGGCAAGGATGTGAAGAACAGTGCCCAGAAGGAGACCGACCCCGTAGCCAAGGCGGAATTGGGTGACAGGTCCACCCAGTTGTTCAACCGTGCGGTTGAAATCGGTTTGGCCATGACCAACAATTTCCCGGGCACCGCGGACGGATTCCTCTTTTTGAGTCTGGCCCAGGTGGAGACCGGTGACTTTGCCGCAGCCGAGGTCAACAACAAGGCCTTCGAGGAATTACAGACGGACACCCCGTAGACGGCGTCCGTTTTTTTTGAAAAATCAAGTGGTGAATGGCCTTCTTGCATGATTTGTGCTATGATTGTGCCACCTATACAGGGCATGCGAGCCCGCACCGCTTTTTTTTCAGGAATTAGCCAGGGAATACCCAGGGGAACACCACACTTTTTTCAGGGAACTCTACCCATCCGTCAGGGCTGCCACGGCATGCCCCGATTGGTCACAATCACTCTTGTCAACTGTCAGGTTCGAGGAGCAAAATGGATATCAAGGAACTTCAGGAGATGAACATTCACGAGCTGGTGGAGGTCGCTCGCGGAATGAACATCGAGGCGCTCAGCACCCTTCGCAAATCCGAACTCATCTTCAAGATTCTCGAGGGGCAGACCGAAAAAAACGGTCTGATCTACGCCGAAGGCGTGCTGCAGGTCCTGGCCGAGGGATACGGATTCCTGCGCTCGGCCAAATTCAACTACCTGCCCGGGCCCGATGACATCTACCTATCCCCTTCCCAGATCAAGAAATTCGATTTGAAGACCGGGGACACCATCTCCGGCCAGGTGCGCCCCCCCAAGGACAACGAACGCTATTTTGCCCTGTTGAAGGTGGAGTCGGTCAATTACAACGACCCCGAGACCGCCAAAAAGGTCACCCTCTTCGACAACCTGACCCCCCTGTATCCGGAAGATATACTCAACCTCGAGCACGAAGCCAAGAACCTGACCACGCGGTTGATCAATCTGCTCAGCCCCATCGGCAAGGGGCAGCGCGGCCTGATCGTGTCTCCCCCGCGGGCCGGCAAAACGATGATCCTGCAGAAGATCGCCAACGCCATCAGCACCAACCATCCTGAAGTTCACCTGATCGTGCTGCTGATCGATGAGCGGCCCGAGGAAGTGACGGACATGGCGCGGTCCGTGGACGGCGAAGTGCTCAGTTCCACCTTCGACGAGCCCGCCGAGCGTCACGTGCAGGTGGCCAACATGGTGCTGGCCAAGTCGAGGCGTCTGGTCGAAAACGGTCTGGACGTGGTGATCCTGCTGGATTCCATCACCCGACTGGCCCGGGCCCACAACGCCGTGGTGCCCCATTCGGGGAAGATCCTCTCCGGCGGTGTCGACTCGAACGCCCTGCAGAAACCCAAGCGCTTTTTCGGCGCGGCGCGGAACATCGAGGACGGCGGATCGCTGACGATCATCGCCACGGCCCTGATCGAGACCGGCAGCCGCATGGACGAGGTGATTTTCGAGGAGTTCAAGGGCACCGGCAACATGGAGCTGGTCCTGGACCGCAAGATTGCCGAACGCAGGGTGTATCCCGCCATCGATATCTTCAAATCCGGCACCCGTAAGGAGGATCTGCTCATCGAGCCCAAGGATCTGGCCAAAATATGGGTCCTCCGCAAATATCTGAGCGATTACAACCCGATCGAGGCCATGGAATTCCTGATCGACAAGCTGAGCAAGACCAAGGACAACGAGCAGTTCCTGGGCGCCATGAACGCCTGATTTGGGCTTGGGCAAGGTGAGAAACGGGAAAATTTTCTTGCCATTAGCCCTCTTCCCTATTTCTTTTTGGCCTCAACCGGACATTAGATGTCGGACGAGAAAATCCGGCAATTTTTGCAGGAATAGAGGCTGTGAGGACAATGAAGAAGAAAATACATCCGAAATACGTGGATTGCACCATTACCTGCCTGTGCGGCAACGTGATCCAGACCCGTTCGACCAAGGACAAGCTTAGCGTCGAAATCTGCT
>JAUVII010000286.1 GCA_030592845.1 Candidatus Krumholzibacteriia bacterium
GATCGCCAGGTATTTTTGAGTTTCCACGCCGACAACGTGCCCGCCCTCGGTGAAGCCGTGTCGCTTTTGTACTTCAAAAACCGCCATCGCACCGATACCGCGTCCCGGAATTTTGCCAAAAAGTTACTGCCCGCCCTGGGAGCCGGGGCCCGCATGAAAGGGCAGAATCTCGGAGTGCTTCGTTCGAATCCCGCCCGGTACAAATTGCTGGTGGAGTTGCGAAACCTGGCCTATGAGGATCACATCTGGGCCATTCGTTATGACCAGCTCAGGCAGCGGGACGCGGAGAAGGTTGTTAAGGCTTTGCTGGATGAATTGGGAGGTTCTCATGAATAATTCATCCACCGCCGCTGCCGTTTTCGGCTCGATCCGCGCTCCTTTCCTGACCCTGCCCCCCGTTTGCGTTTTGCTGGGTTGGTCCTGTTTGACCTTCAACGGACACCCGCTGAATATCGGGCATTTGTTGCTGGTCATGCTCGGAGCCGTGGCAGCCCATATTTCGGTCAATACCTTGAACGAGTATCACGACTTCCGCAACGGCCTGGATTTCAAGACCCGGCGCACGCCCTTCAGTGGAGGCAGCGGTTCCTTGCCGGCCCAACCCGCGGCCAGCCATCTTGTACTGGCAGTGGGGTTGTTGACGTTTATTATCACCGCGATAATCGGTGTCTTTTTCCTCAGCCGGACGGGTCTGGCTCTCCTGCCCCTGGGTATCGCCGGCCTCTTTGTCATCATCGGTTACACAACCCTCATGACCCATTCGCCTTTCTGGTGCCTGGTGGCGCCGGGACTGGGCTTTGGCCCCTTCATGGTGATCGGAACCTACCTGGCCCTGGGCGGCCAATGGTCCCCCACTCCGCTGGTCGCTTCCCTGGTGCCGTTCTTCCTGGTGTGCAACCTCCTGTTGATCAACCAGTTTCCCGATTACGGAGCAGACCGTGAGGTAGGACGGCGGCACTTGATAATTGTCCACGGCATCTCTGCGGGCGTTCGGATGTACGGCCTCTTCCTGATCCTGGCCTATTTATCGATTTTCGCCGGCGTCGCCCTTGGCTACCTGCCGTTCTGGTGCCTCCTGGGACTGCTGACTGCTCCCCTGGCTCTTCGCATCTTCCGTGGCCTGAAAGAACACGCCGAAGACATTCCCCGCTTGATCCCCTTTCTGGGTCAGAATGTTCTCCTGGTCCACGCCACTCCCCTTCTGGTTATGGCCGGGATGTTCATCGGTTGAATCGGGTGGGAGTAGGTCTCACGGCCCCCGCCTCCCCTTTGCCTACCGATAAATCCGTAGGCCTTGTCTGTCCCTGGACCGGAGGTGCATTATTCACTGCGGCAATTACCTCGGATGGAATTTTTGACAGGGAAAACGGTCCGGCCATGGCAAATATACCGTCCCCCGGTGTATTGCCTGTCCAAGGAAAGATCACGGTGAGGAGACCCGGTAACCTTTCGGCCGCAGGCAGGCGGCAAATTTCCTGTCCCAGGTTCTCAATTTTCTCTCGAATCCTGAAATTGTCCGCCTGGCTTGGGGATCGGCATGTTGATTCAGATAGTCCGAACGGATCACTCTCGAAGCGATGGCGATGGCCGTTCCGATTTCGGCCCCTGTTTCTGAATCTCCCAGGATTTCCCCGGCCACACTGCCGGTGACGGCTCCATCCCAGGCAAGGCAGATCAACCCCTCCTCCATTTCTTCCCGGGTCAGGGCCACCGCGTAACCCGCATCCACAAGATCGAAGTAGGCTTCGTAGGGATCCCAATCGGTTTGATCACAAGCCCAGTCGTAACAATCCCATTCAGCGGACAGTTGCTGCTCTTCCGACTGGTGGTTCCTGGGGCTTATCCATCTTTGGGTGGGGTTGGGATTGGGTTTGGGATCGGGATTGGGCGGACCGATCTCCTGGGCCCAAATCATCATGGGCACAATGACCATGACCAGGATGGCGCCTAACCGGGCGGCAAGGAGATCGGCATTATTTTTCAGGATCATTTATCCCGTTCCCTGAATGTGAATATCGGCTTGGCCATCTCCCATTTTATCGTCATGAGAGGGGGATACTTGATGGAACAGGGCCAGGCTTCAACGGTGTGTATACCCTCGGTCAAATACGGGATGGATTACCGGTGCTCCCTTAATTCTCGTTCTTCAGGGTAATCGACAAAAAACTGTTCTCGTCGCAGGTATAGCTTTCCAACCAGAATTCCAGCACCCCATCCACGTGGCGGGTGACCTCGATGCTGTTGATCGCGCCACATGTCTCGGACTGGAGGCCGCCGAACTTGAACTGATCACCTCACACACCATAGAACTTTTCCAGACGATCAAAGGCTTTGTTCACTTCTCGCTCAGAAACGCAAAACGACATTCTAAGATGCCCTTCGCCGCTGGGACCGAAAGCTATGCCAGGTGTTGTGGAAACCTTCAATTCCTGCACCAGATATTTGCAGAAGGATAGAGAATCCCGCCCTTCTTCAACAAGAATGCGCGGGAACATCAGATATGATCCGGCGGGTTTCCGGTAGGAGAAAACCGAGGGCATACGGTCCAGACGTTCACACATCAGATCACGAATCTTACGATAATGCTCACGGAAAGAATCTACACACTTCTGGGAACCTTGAAGTGCCGCTAGAGCAGCATACTGTGAAACAGTGGGAGCGGAAATGGCGAAGGGAATATGGGCCTTGCCTATCTGGGGTATCCAATTGCCGGGAGCGTGCAAGTATCCGATCCGCCAACCCGTCATGACATACGTCTTGGTGAAGGTGTAGCAACTGATTGTTCGCTCGGCCATGCCCGGCAGCGTGGCGATACTGTGATGAACGGCACCGTCATAAACGAAGTACTCGTAGGCCTCGTCCGTAATCACCATCAGGTCGTGCTCACACGCAAGTTCTGCCAGACGCATCAGTTCGGCCTCGCCATACACCGCACCGGTGGGGTTGCAAGGTGAACAAAAAAGGATTGCCTTCGTTTTCGGTGTGACCGCAGCAGCAAAGGCCTCGACGTCCAGCTTGAAGTTGTTTTCCTGGGAGCACGGTACCAGGACAGGCTTGGCCGAAGCCATTTGTATTTGCCGGATGTGAGTGGAATACGTTGGATCCGGTAGTAGAACTTCGTCACCAGGATCAACGACCGCCATGATCGACGCCGCCAATCCCTCGATTGCGCCGACGGTAACGATTATTTCGGAGGGTTTCGCCTCAATGCCATTATCCCGTTGCAGCTTTTTGGCAATCGCCTCGCGTAGGTCCGGCAATCCGTTGGTCGGTGTATAACCGGCAGCCTTGCCGTCACGGATGGCGCGTATCGCGGCGTCCTTGATATGTTCAGGCGTGTCAGTTGTCGGTTTGGCCCAGGACAGGAAAGCAACGTCTTCAACCGACTGCGAAAGTCTGGTCATTTCGTGTATTGC
>JAUVII010000224.1 GCA_030592845.1 Candidatus Krumholzibacteriia bacterium
CCTCGGTTGCCTACGGCTATCTGCGTACTCTTCAAAACCCGGACACACCGGCTCTACCGGCTATGCCCATTCCTCGCGCGGATTTTCACTTGCGCACCGAAGCGGTGTTTGTATTTCAGGAAGCAGGCATCAACCCCGATGACATGGTCTTTATTGACGAAGTTGATTTCAGCAGCTTGATGGATGGCGCCGGGCTTATTCTTGTCGATCATAACATCCCGGGTCCTGATTTGGAAAAATTCAGCCACAAAGTGGTGGGGATACTTGATCACCATAATGACGAGGGGCTGTTCCCGGAAGCCGATCCCAGAATCATTCAAACCATCGGATCAACCACATCTATTGTGGCCAGGGAGTTTTTCGACGGAAGTGTCACCGTAAGCCGGGAAGTAGCCATACTGCTGTGTGGCACGATTCTGCTGGATACAGTTAACCTTGATGATAAAGCCGGCCGGGTCACTGACGCCGACAAGGATGTCGCGGCCAGGCTGCTTCCTCTTTGCCCCTTGTCCCAGCAGGAATTTTTTGACAAGGTCCAACAGGAAAAATTCAATGTGCAGGGGCTCTCCACCAATGATTTATTGCGTAAGGATTATAAGGAATGGACCCTTGGTCGGATCCAGTGCGGCATCAGTTCGGCCCTGTTGCCCATAAAAGAATGGGCGCAAATGGATAGCGCTCTTGCCGCCGGTTTTGGTGTTTTCACCAAAGACCGGAACCTGGATCTGCTTTTGTCCATGAACGCCTTTACTGATCCTGATTTCAACCGGGATCTGGTCATCTTCTGCCGGACTGAAGATGAGCACGGGAAACTGCTGGGGTATCTCCAGGAAAAGGGCCTTGATCTGGAACCACTTGAGTTTGAAGGCCAAAATCAGGGTGAAATTGGGTTTATCGGGTTCTATCACCAGGGGAACGCGGGGATTTCCCGGAAGAAAATGCAACCGATACTTGCCGACTATTTTGGTGAAGACAAGTCGTAATACTCCGCTCCAGGCATCCAGTTTGCCGCCTAATCGTTCATCGTGTATGACCCGCGCATGGGATACACATGATCGAGCCATACCCGATCGAATCGATCGGTATCGACGGCGGGTCTGCGCATCATCCGGTTGCAGTGCCACTGCTGCAGTTTGGTTGCCGATGGCTTATCTCGCAGTTGAAGCGCGTAGGCGGAGAAATCCCGTACCATGAACTCGAAAATCTGGTCGATGGTGTCGTCGTCGATGTCGCAGATTTTTGCATTTTCCAGAACCAGTTGTCCATAAACCACCAAGGTAAACATCTGTCCCAGTGCCAGCAGGAAATCGATGTCGCGGCCTTGACCTTTGCTGGGCCGCGCCAGCAGGAGCATGCGCTTCAGCACCGTGGTCTGTTTGCGGAATACGCGCACGTTGGGGAGGTTGCACCCGGCGTAGGTCTGGTTGTAGTCGTGGAACCGTACCTTTCCCAGTCCGCGGGCGGGACCCTGATTGAACAGAAACTCATCGTCCGCCGCCTGGTCCTGACGGCCGACTTCGGGGAATTCATCGGATTTGAAGAAGTAGTTGGCCATGAACTTCATGATCAGGGCGATGTTGACATGGACGGTGCCCTCCAGCTTGGGCAGTGCCCTGATGTCGCGTGCGGCAATCTCGAAGAAGGTGTCTTTCTCGAATCCCTTGGCGGCGATCACGTCCCAGAGCAGGTTGATCACTTGTTCGCCCTCGGTGGTGACTTTCATTTTGACGATGGCGTTATAAAGCAGATAGCGTCGGTCGTCCGTGGAGCCCACACGCATATAGTCGGCGGCGCGAAGGGCAAAGAGGCGCATGGCGACCAGACGCGCGTACGCGTCGACGAACAGGTTGCGCACATGGGGGAAGTCGGTCACCGGATTACCATAGAGTATACGCCCGGAGGCGTGGTTGATCGATTCGTGGAAAGCGTGGGTGGACATCCCGATCGATGCCCAGCCCAGGTTGTATTTGCCGATGTTGACCGTGTTCATCGCCGTATCCCAGGCCTTGTCGCCGCGGGCGATGATGTCGGCTTCGGTGACCGGGTAGTCGTGCAGGGCGAACTCGGCGACAAAGTTCTGACTGGCCACCACATTCTTGACCAGTTCGTATTTTTCGTGGTTGAAGTCCGCAGCGAAGAAGACGAACTCGCCGGTGTCGGCCATTTTGCCGAGGGTCGACACCAACGGAGCCTCGTTGCCGTTGCCGATGTAGTACTTTGATCCGTTGGCCAGCCAGGTGCCATCGTTCTGCGGGGTCAATGTCATTTCGGTGGAGTAGACATCCGCGCCGTGGTCCCGCTCGGACAAACCGAAAGCGAAGACGGCTCCCTCTCTCAGAAGCTCCGCGGCCTGCTGTTTAACACCTTCATTTTCTGACATCCAGACCGGGCCCAGGCCGAGGATCGAAACCTGCCAGGTGTACCAGTAGGCCAGGCCGTAGAAGCCGAGGATTTCGTTGAAGCGGGCAATCCTGTAGGTGTCCCACCGCTGTGTGTCGCTGCCGTACCGTGAGGGGGTGAGCAGGGTGGCAAACACCTGCTCCTTTTTGACGAACTCCAGGAAGTCCGCGTACCAGATCCGCTGGCGGTCGTCTTCCTTGATGCTGGCTTTTCCCTTGTCCTCAAAAAACCGGATTGTCTTGCGCATGATTTCGTGGGAGGTTTCATCAAGGTTGCCCGGGTCGAAATCCTGAGGATTGAACAGGAACATGGTTTCTCCTTCACGAGGCATCACGGGTTTCGCGGCTTGACGAGGTTAAGCCAGGCTGATGAGAAATTCCATGGGAGATCAATATGTCCGATATCACCACAACCGAAGACATCACCAAATTCATGGAGCTCTTCTACGACAAGTTGCTGAGCAACCCCATCGCCGCGCCTTTGTTTGCCGATATCGATATGCAGGCCCATATGCCGCGTGTGGTGGCCTTCTGGGAAGGCATCGCCTTCGGTGACAGCCAGTATCGCGGTTCGCCGTTTGAACCACATGTGCCTCTCGAATTGACCACCGAGCACTTTTCCATCTGGTACGAGACGTTTTCTTCCAGTCTGGATGAGCTTTTTGAAGGGCCCACGGCCACGATGGTGAAAGAACGTGCCCGCTCGATCGCGTTCATCTTTTCCTCCAAACTCGGGCTTTCGCCACCGGTGATCTAGCCGGCTGCCAATGTTCATTTCCATGGAGGAGATGAGCGATTGACAACATATATATTGTCACCCAACGCCCCCGGGGGGCGTTTTTCGCAATGTCCCCATATTGGAGGGCTACAAGTCGATGGGTTCACACATGGAGGCAACAAGATGATCAAGGCATACGCGGCATCCGAGGCCGGTGGCGAGCTGAAGCCGTTTGAATACGATCCGGGCCCGCTGGGGCGGCACGAAGTGGAAATCGATGTCGAACATTGCGGTATCTGCCATAGCGACCTGAGCATGCTCAATAACGAGTGGGGCATGTCCCAGTACCCGTTGGTGCCGGGCCATGAAGTCATCGGCACCATCTCGAAAACGGGTGACGAGGTTTCCAGCGTGAGCGTGGGGGACCGGGTGGGACTGGGCTGGCACTCGGGTTATTGCCTGACTTGCCCCTCCTGTCTCAGTGGCGACCACAATTTGTGCGCGTCGGCGCAGGGAACCATGGTCGGCCGTCATGGGGGATTCGCCGAGCAGGTGCGTGCCCATTCCACCAGCGTGGTCGTGCTGCCCGATGCTTTGGATATTCAAAGCGCGGGGCCACTCTTCTGTGGGGGGATCACCGTCTTCAATCCACTGGTCCAATTCGACGTGAAGCCGACCGCAAGTGCCGCGGTCATCGGGATCGGTGGCCTGGGGCACATGGCCCTTCAGTTCCTGCGTGCCTGGGGCTGCGAGGTGACGGCTTTCACTTCCACCGATGCCAAGAAGGAAGAGGCTCTCCGGATGGGGGCCCACCACACCATCAACTCCCGGGACTCGGGGGCCATCGCCGCGGCGGCCGGCCGGTTTGACCTGGTGCTGTCCACGGTCAACGTCAAGCTGGATTGGAATGCCTACCTCGCGACACTTCGTCCCCGGGGCCGTCTGCATTTCGTCGGCGCAACGCTCGATCCGCTGGATCTCAGCGTGTTCCCTCTGATCGGAGGCCAGCGCTCCGTTTCGGGCTCGCCGGTCGGCAGTCCGGCGGTCATTGCCCAGATGCTCGAGTTCGCCGCCCGGCACGACATCAAACCCGTGATCGAAGTGTACCCGTTCGATCAGGTTAATGAGGCAATGGAACGGCTGAGGAGTGGTCAGGCCCGCTACCGGATCGTCTTGAGTAACTAGGGTCTTTTTGTTTCGTTCAGCGACCAGTCGTAGTCCTTGAACATGGGGCCCATTTCGCTTTCGACAAGATTGGTGTCCCGGTAACCGGAGATGAATCCGAGGATGGATCCCTGCCCGTTGACCCCTTGCCTGGCCAGAAGAAAGGCCGGTTCCAAGTCGCCAGAACAAAACCGAATCGCGGCAATCCCCGACCTGATCTATATTGTTGCCACTGCGCCAAGGGTGCGCTAGGATGAGCACTGATGGGCTGGGAGACCTGTTACGTGCCCAAATTTAGTGAAGAACATGGTATCCGGGGGATTAACTGTTTCCATGACACATATGATTCGCAACCTACTCCAAGCAGGTAGATAATACCGGCCCCGACCCAGGTGCTGGTCGCGTATTGTTGTGGAAACGGTCCCTTCGCGGTGTTCGTTGGGGGGCAAACGTGCTGTATTTCCTGTCAAACCGGTTTCGCCCACCGATTTTTCCCAAGCCTTGTCTGATTTCCGATTTCCCGAAGCTGGAACGCCGGTGGATTGCTGCCGAATTGCGGCGCGTTGTCCTCGGCATATACGAGGAGTTGCCAACATGAAAAGATTCCACCCACTTCAAATGCTGGTCGTAATATCCC
>JAUVII010000025.1 GCA_030592845.1 Candidatus Krumholzibacteriia bacterium
ATCCTGCTGGACTGGGCCGGACGCGTTTTCGAGGGAATTCATGGGGGTGACCGGGCCATGGCGGCGATCGCCGCCGATGAACTCCACCGCGGCCACATGGGGCACATGTGCGTGCCTGAGGGTATCGTCGCCAAAAAGCTCATGGCCGACAGCGGGCCGCCCCGCCGGGACCGCGCCATCCAGCTATGCGAATTGCTCAATCTCCATTACAGTGATGCGGTGCTGTCGCGTGAGTTGGGTGATGACAGGCGCGCCCGCCTGCCCGGCGCCGAGGAATTGACGGCCCGGGCGGCTTCGATCCGCAACACGCATTCCCTGCTTGAGGACATGAAACGCATCGAGGACTCGCGCCGGGAAATCGACAGGAACATCAACATCGGCCTTGCCATGGCCGTTTTGTTCGAAGGGCTGATAGATCATGCCGAACGAGACAAGTCCTCGGGACCGGTTAGCTCCTGACGGCAACCTGGTTCTGGTCCAGTTCAAGGGCCATCGCAAAGGCTATTACCACAACCGCCGCAATTTGAAATTGACCGTGGGTCAGTATTGCCTGGTGGAGGCCGACCGAGGCCGGGACATGGGCCGCGTCAATTACGTTGGCCCGGGCAAGTCCGAGTGGTGGCAGATGGCCGGCCATCAGGGGGTTGTCCAGGTGGCGGAAGCCCAGGATCTGGCCCGCCTTCACGACAACCGCGGGGACGAATGGGAGTTCTGGGACATCTGCCGGGAAAAAATCCTGGCTCGCAAACTCAACATGAATCTGGTCACCGTCGAACGGCAATTCGACCACAAGAAAATCACCTTCTACTTCACGGCTGAAAAACGGGTCGACTTCCGTGAGTTGGTGCGGGATCTGGCCGGCATTTTCCGGACACGTATCGAATTGCGGCAGATCGGCGTCCGGGATGAGGCGCGCCTCAAGGGCGGCATCGGTGTGTGCGGGCGTGAATTCTGCTGCTCCACCTTTCTGCACGAATTTATTCCGGTGACCCTGAAGATGGCGAAGGTCCAGTCGCTTCCCCTGAATCCGGGCAAGTTGTCCGGTCCCTGCGGCCGGCTCCGCTGTTGTTTGACCTATGAAAACGAAGTGTACCGCCAGACCCGTCGCAACCTGCCGCGGGTGGGGTCAATGGTGGAAACCCCCGAAGGCTCCGGAACTGTCCGAAAATTGAATCTGTTGCAGGAATCGGTGAGTGTTTCTTCCCCGGGCCAGGAAGGGTTGCGGGAATGGCCCGCGGACCGGTTGCAGTGGGATAAATCCCGCAATCTTCCCTCGCCCCGATCGCCCGGGCGGGATTCGCCGGATCAGGGCTGCCATGGTGACGGATGCGGAAACGGGTCTCGCGGGGGGGAGCGGAATTGATCGACAGTCACGTCCATCTGAACCGCAGTGAATTCGGCGCCGAAGCGTCCGAGGTCCTGACCCGCGCCCGCGCCCAGGGCGTCACCGGCTTCCTCAACGTCGGCTACGATCTGCAAACCAGCCGTGAGTCCATCACGCTGGCCCAAAACAATCCCGACATCCTGGCCACCGTTGGAATCCATCCCCACGACGCGCTGATGCTGGCCGACGAAAATGGTCGTATCACCGCTGACGGCACCCGCGCCCTGCAAACCCTTGAGGAACTTGCGGCCGACCAGCGGGTTGTAGCCATTGGCGAGATCGGTCTGGACTATTACCGGGATCTTTCGCCCCGACCCGCCCAGAAGGCGGCCCTGCAAGCCCAACTCGCCCTGGCCGACCGGCTGGAATTACCGGTGGTCTTTCATGTGCGCGACGCCTGGCCGGAAACCCTGGAGCAGATCGATCAATGCGGAGTCCCGATCCGCAAGGGTGTGCTCCATTCATTCAGTGGCGATGCCGCCGCGGTCGCCTGGGCTCGGGACCGGGGATTTCTGCTGGGCATCGGCGGCCCTGTGACCTATAAAAACAGCAGGTTGCCTGAACTGGTGGCTCTGGCCGGAGTGGACATGATTCTGCTGGAAACGGATGCCCCCTGGCTGCCGCCGGTCCCCTATCGGGGCAAGAGAAACGAATCGGCCTACCTGGTTCACACCCTGGAAAAGGCGGCGGAAATCCTGGACATGGATATTGCCGAAGTCGATCGCATAACGACGGAGTCATTTTTCCGGTTGTTCGGCCGACCGGGCGCCATGTGATGGTTGAATGATGGTTGAATCCGCACCCAGGCCCGCACGGAGATTTCCTTGAGCGAAAGCCAACACGCCATTCTGCGCAAATACGGGATCAAGCCGGTCAAGCGACGGGGGCAGAATTTCCTGGTGGACGGCAACCTGGCCCGGGCCATTGCCGCCGATACCCTGGCTTTGGGGGACGAAGTCCTCGAACTGGGAGCCGGGGGCGGGGCCCTGACGGTTCACCTGCTGGCGGGAGCTTCCCGGGTGGCCTGCGTCGAGGTGGACCGCCATCTCTGCGAGTTGTTGAGGTCGGAATTCGGGGATCGAAAGGAATTCCGGCTCATCGAAGGCGACCTGGCCAAAATGGACTGGACCGCGGCCCTGGCCGAAGCCGGGGTAAATCCCGTCGTCGCGGGAAACCTGCCCTACGTATTGACCAGTAAGGTCCTGTTCGCCCTGGCCGATCTTCGAGAGGGCATCAACGGTGCCGTTTTCATGGTTCAGAAAGAGGTGGCCGAGCGGCTGGCCGCGACGCCGGGCGGACGGGATTACGGAATTTTGGCCGTGGTCCTGGGTTCGGTGTTCGAGGTCAAGGTCATGCGCAGCGTTTCCGCCTCGGTTTTCTGGCCCAAACCCGATGTGGAGTCGGCCATCATCCGCCTGGTCCCCCGCGGGGATTGGTCCCAGGCCGAGTTCGCCAATTTCACCAGGGTTGTCAAAACCATTTTCGGTCAGAGGCGAAAAAAACTGCGGACGCAATTGCGGGGGCATTTTTCCCTGTCACCTGAAGCGGCGGATGATCTCACGGCCCGGGTGGGCGTCGATCCCGACAGCCGGCCCGAACAGATCGACCCGGCCGGGTTCCGACGTCTGGCCGCGGCATTGATCCGAAAGGACGAGGGTTGAAACCAGGGCGAGGCATGATCCTGTTGGTGCTGCTGTTCCTGGTTGCGGGAGTCGGTGGGATCTCGTCCGCGGGGGCCCAGGATTCGGATACCTCCGGGGCCGGCAGCGACACCACATCGGTTTCGGATGAGCCCGAGGTTGATACCGCCAATATGTCACCCCTGGAACGGTCCCGGTACCTTGCCGAACAGGCCAAACGGTCACCTCAGGATGAGGATGAAGAGCCCGAAGATTTGGGCCCGTTTTTTCAGAAAATGTCGAACGAACCCAAAGCCGGGGCCATGGCCAATGTCCGTCAATACACCTACTACGGGAATCTGGTCACCACGCTGAAATTCCGCAAAAATTCCATATTCAAGAATACGTTCAAATGGTCCTGGGAAGAGTATCGCAAGCAGGACAAGACCGTTGAAAAACGGGACAATACCTTTGCGTACGGATTGGGGAAAAACCTGCCGGTGGTCCTTTCGCTGGACGGCGCCTGGACCTGGAGCGAGGACAATACCACCAACACCGCCGGTTACGCCAACCTGTCCAAACGCGACCTGAAGCGATTCGGCATGAAAGCCAACAAAACCAACTTCAAACTTGGATTTTTGAACAATATCGCCAAGATGTCCGCGGGGGTGACGGAACAGCAAAGCGTCAACCAGAACCAGCGGAACGACCTTCAGGAAGGCAAATTCGACGCCGGACTTCAGACCGATATGAGCATCGCCCCCGGAGTCATGATCGCGGGGCGCATCTACGGCATGAAGGTGGCGGGGGACCGTGCCCTGGGCAAATCCACCAGCCCGTCATCGGCCGACGGGGATACCCTGGGCTTTGGGGTCTACTACAAAAGGAACGTCCTCAATGGGCGGGTGGCCGTTACCCGCAGCAATTTCAATAAGAAATACCTCGATTTCAAGAAGAACAGCAACGGGCTGATCGATACCGTGGGTGTGGCCGAGGATGAAAAGGTGGTCACCGAACTCGAGACCGTCGATGCGATTTCCTACGAGATGGAAAACAATTTCAACTTCGGCAAGTTTGCCTTCAACACCCGGTTGACCCGACTGACCGACGACCTCGACTACTCCCAGAGCGGTGTGGGGCTGAGGCAGAGGGAACAGGACGTGATGGATCTTTCGCTGACCTATGCCTCGGGTCGTGATTCATTCGCCGTCAGTTATGATTACCTCTGGAAGTGGGACGACCAGCGCTACAAGAACGCCACCGAAAACAGGGGGCGCCAGTACAACAAGGCCCGGGACTACGAGTTCAATTATTTTCGTGACCTGTTCCGGCGAACAAATCTCAACCTCAGGTATCACGAGGGTCTGGGCCAGGATCTGGCGGAGAACAGGCACAACGAAAACGACAAGGATCGCCACCAATCCGATTTCAGCGCCCGCCTGGACCGGAACTGGTACAATAAATTCCGGGCCACCATGGTATTCGCCTACCAGCAGATCCAGGATTTCAACATCCGTGAGTCCAGGTCCTCCAACAACAACGTGAAGGATTCCTACGAGGTGTCGCCCGGGTATTCCTGGACAATTTCTCCCTGGCTGAGCCTGGATCAGAGCTACCGGGTATATATCCAGTATACCAACTACTCTTTTTCGGGCATGGAAGGGGTCAACCGGGCGGATGATTACAACAAGCGGGGCAACCTGGCCACCAAGGTCGTCATGGATCCCACCAACCGTTTGAACATCACCCTGCGCCATGACTACAACAGGCGGTTCTCGGCGACCAAAACGGTCACGGATGCTTCCGGCAGCGTGTTCTACCACAGGGATCTCAACCAGACCATCAGCAAGATAGAAATGGTCCTTCGATTCATCGCCGTCCCCGGTGTCACTCTCGAGGCGTCCACCTACCGGACCCGGGACGACCGGGATACATTCGGGTTCCAGGACAAGACCACGATCACCTATTCCGGGGAGATGTGGGTGGGCGCCCAGGTGCGCCGAACGTGGTTCCAGGCAAATCCGTTGGAACTTTCTGCCATGGTAAGGAAGTATAACGCCTTCGGACCCAGTGTCACCGAGACCAGTTCGGATTACTGGGAAGCCGATGTGTGGCTGAAATGGGAGTTTTGAATTGAGACTGTCGATTACGAAAAAACCGGTTACCGCGGGCGGAAAGCTCGGCCTGGCGGTTCTGTTGCTGACGGGCCTGGTCCTGTTGTCGGGGTGCCTGTTCACTCCGCGGGAACCGGAAAAGCCGGGCACCGGTGTTCAGATCGATTATCTCCCCAAGAGTGCTCCGGCCAACGTGTGGGCCAACCTGGAGAAGTCCCTGGAGGCGTCCCACGCGCCCGGCTGGGAGGACAACATCAGCCTGATCGAGTTCAGGTATATTCCCGATGACGAGGCCAGGGATCTGTTTCCCCCGGATACCTTCATTGGCTGGGACCGCCCCCGGGAAGTTACCTACATCAACAATTTCTACAACAGCGGGGTCAGTATTGTGGCCCAGATGGTGCAGACCGGTTTTGTGTTTCCACCCGCTTCGGGCAATGAAATGACCATTGAGGACATCATTTATGATTTGGTGGTGACCAACGACGCCGACGGGTCGGTGGTCCGCTACCGGGGCAAATGTGATGTAATCTTTAGACTCGAGGCAAATTTTTGGTATATTTACGAGTGGAGGGATCTCCAGGGCGAAAGTGACCCCGGATCCGGCCAGCTTCTCAACACGATGGGGGTGTTGCGCGGAACTTTTGGTAGTTAATTGTCGTTCGATATGTTAAAATAGCCGAAGAATACCTCAAAATGAGCGGGCTTCTAATCCGCGCCCTTACGCCCATTGGTCCCATACCCGTGGGTTGGCGGTCAGGATTACGACTCCTGGTGAAGCCCCGGCCTGCTGGAGGAAAGAGTAATGAAACCGAAGTTTTTTCTGCTCCTGGCGGCATTTGCCCTGCTTATCGCCCCCGCCGGTTGCATTTTTTCGCCCGATGACGAAGGCGGCGGCGGTGAGACGCCCCCGCCCAAGGAACTGCCCTGGCCCGGGTCGGCCGATGATCTGATGAAGAACTTTCAGACCATCTACGAGACCATGGACATCAACGAGTACCGCAAGATCATGCATCCGGATTTCCTGACCATCCTGCAGCAAACCACAACCGATGAATTCCCGGATGTGGGGACCACGCTGGATGTGAACGAGGAATTGAGAATCCATGAACGCATGTTCTCCGGGGATGCCCTGACTGATCCGGATGGAATCTTTGTTCCCGGTGTGGCCAGCATCAATTTCGACAAGTTCCTGGCCCTGGACACGTGGGTGGTATCTCCTCAGGACGATATCATCCCCAATGCCGAATGGGCGCCCTTCGATGTGGTTTTCCTGTTCGACCGTGGCCAGAACTTCTCGACCCTGAAAGTGGCTGGTACGATCAAGTTCTACGTGACCAGCAAGGATTCCGTGCACCAGGGATCAACCAAGAAGTACTACCAGATGATTGGCCAGGTGGATCTCACCAACCTGGACTAATAACACCTGGACCGGTAACGCGGATTCTTAACCGATTTCCCGCACAGGGAGGGAGCTTCACCGCTCCCTCTTTTTTTTTGCGGACCGGCGGGTAGGCTCTGGCCAGGAATTCCCATCTCGGCTAGTATTCAGGGAACATTCTGTACGACCCGACCATTCATTCCGGCAGGGACGCCGGGATCAGAAATTCGCCAACGGAAAGCACAGCCTTGAATCTGTTCAGCCGCGCCTTCAATAATTCCCTCCGCCGTCGCAAATCAGGTGGAAAATCCAAACGCAAGACCCGCCGAAAGACGGCGGCCCGCAAATCCCGGTCCAGGTCTTCCGGGCCGGCGCGGGTCGTTCCCTGGCTGGTCGGCACCGCGGTGGTGGTTGTCATCGTCGGCGTGGGGCTGGTCAAGTGGTCGCGGACCGGGTCCGGCCAGGCCACTTTGCTTACCCTCGGTTCGGACAAGATGTATTCCGAGGTTCAGGTCACCGTGGAATCGGCCCTGACCGAAGTTTTGCCCGGCTTTTCCCCGGGACCGGTGAAAGTCGTGGCCGAACAGGATGCGGACCGAAGCAGCGATCACGACTGGCCGGCTCCCCGGTTCGGTCCCGGCGCAGCGGTGCGGTGCCGGGTGATCACCGTTGCGGACGATGTGGCGTGGTGGGTTCTCCAGAAAAGGGTTGCCGAGGCGGCGGAGTCCCGTGGGGCGCGTGTCCTGTGGGCGGAACGTCTGCTTCCGGCCGGGCGCCTGCCCGAAAACCAGGTCCGTCCCAACGAGGAAAAGGATATGCTGCGGCTGGATGTCGGAGTTCCGGGCCGTCCGACCCATACCCTGGTTCTGCACCGGGCGGGCCGCAGCCCCACGGTGCGATGGGGCAGCGGGTCCGGGGCAACCGCGTGGTCCCGGTTCGCGGCACAGGAAGGCCCGGTGGTGGCCCTTCTCATCGATGATTGGGGTTACAGTAAAAGTGAAGCTGCCCGGACCATTCTCTCCCTGCCGGCCCCGGTGACCCTGGCGGTCCTGCCGCACCTGCCCTATTCGCGCCATTTCGCCCTGAAGGGAACCGACCTGGTATTGCCGCAGGGACAGGTGAGGGCCGATTCCGAAACCAGGGACCAGAAGGAGTCGGGCCGGAAGTTGAGATTGGAGCGGGGCTGTTTCGTGGAAGTAAGTGTCGGGCGCGGTCAGCGGAGCTATCCCGCCAAGCGGCGGGAAATACTGCTCCATCTGCCCATGGAACCACAGGGATACCCGGACCCGGATCCCGGTCCCCGCGCCGTCATGGTGGGCATGGATGCGGAAGCCATCGGGCAGCGCATCGATGAAGCCATGACCGCCCTGCCGATGATTACGGGTGTGAACAACCATATGGGCAGCGCGGCCACCAGTGATCGCCAGACCATGGTGGCCCTGATGAAAGCCTTGGACCAACGGGACCTGCTGTTCATCGACAGCCTGACCTCCTCCAAGTCGGTGGCCCACGCCGAAGCAATGCAGGCTGGTTTGCCCACGGCGAAGAACCGGATATTCCTGGATTACGACAATGAAAACCAGGCCACCATCAAGGCCAACCTGGAGGTTCTGGTCAGGTCGGCGCGTTCGGTGGGATTCGCTCTGGGAATAGGGCATCCCCACCGCGCGACGGCGGCAGTGCTCGCCCGTGAAATCCCTCGTCTCCAGGCGGAGGGGGTCCGGTTCGTAACGATTTCCGAAATGCTGGCGCTGCGTGAGATGGCGCGCAAGGCGAATGAGGGGAGTTGATCCGATCATGGCTGCTGATGTCTATTTCCATTCCCTCGAACCGGCCGCGGGTCAGGAACTCCTTCCCGTCGATCCCGGGCCCTGTTTGGCACTGATGGTGGACAGGCTGGGATTGACCGGAGCCTCCCGCCGGGCCTCTCCCTGGGGTTTGAAGGTCCAGGTGGGAGAACAGGGCCTGCCGCCGGCGATTGATCCGGCCTGGGCGCGGGCCGTGGCCGAGGCTTTGGCCGGCCCCGGAGCCGCGAATTCCCCCAGCGGCGCCGTTTGTTTCGACACCCTCTCCATTACCACCACCGGCCTTGACCAGGCCGATACTCATCTGGAAATGGCGATGGCCAAGGGATTTGGAAGCAATGGCCGGGGCCTGCCCTTTCTGGTGGCCGATGGGCCGGATCAGGGTGATTCCCTGGCGGTGGATTTATCCGGGGATTCGGGTATCGCCCAGCTGACTTTGGCCTCCGCCCTGAAGGGTTTTGCCGGAATATGCCTGTTGGCTCCGGTCCGGCCCCATCCTCACGCGGGGTTTCAGGGGGCCCTGGTCAATATGGGGGTGGGCCTGGTCGATCGCGCTGGTAAGTTGTTGCTACATCAGGATATTCGCCCCAAGGTCAATACCCCGTTGTGTGCGGGCTGCGGCTCCTGTCAGGCTGTCTGTCTGTTCGACGCGATTTCCATGACGGCCGGCCGCGCGATGATCGATGCCAAAAAATGCACCGGTTGCGGTGAGTGCATGAATGTCTGTTTCATGGCGGGTATCAGTGCCGAGGAAGCGGCGGGGATTCCCCTTTTCCAGAAAAAAGTGGCTGCCGCGGCCCTGGCGGCCCGGGACACCGTGAGTTCCGGAAGGTCCGATCGCTTCGGTTATTTCAACCTGCTGGTCCGGTTGGACAGGCATGCGGGGCGCGCCAAGGGGCGGGGCCGGACCCGGATGGGGGATGTGGGCGTGCTGGCCTCGAGGGATCCCGTGGCCCTGGACCGCGCCACCTGGGATCTGATCGTCGCCCGCAGCGGCGGCCCGCTGGATGTCTGGAGCGGTTTCAGTCAGGAACCAGGCTCTCTTCTCGACCACGCGGAAAAATTGGGGCTGGGTAGCCAGGACTATCGGCTGGTGGAGTTTTGAGCCCTCCATTTTCTGGTGCTGGGGCCGCCAATGTGTTATCATTGCCGACTCAAAACACGGCGGGACAGGACGTACTATCCGGGGTGCATGGTTTTTGGTGCCTTCCGGTTGCGTCCTGAAAATTGTCCTTAGGATTTACCAACGCGCCTTGACGCGATGTCAGTCCCGCCCGGATGTCATCAGGGCGTGCTTTTTTCTGTCGCGCAATTGCTGAAGAATTGCTGAAGAATTGCTCAAGAATAGCTGAAGATTGGGGAGTTGAACCATGAACCGTTCCCTGCAGATCAGGGCAGGGCTGACAGCCGTCATCCTTCTGTTTTCCCTTTACGGGCTGCTGCCGACCTTCAAGGCCTTGTCGATCTCTTCGGCGGACCGTGAAGCGGCCAGGGACAATCCCGAGCGCTTGGCCGAAATCGCCGATATCGATGCCGCGGCCATCAAACGCGGTCTGGATCTCAAGGGCGGCATGTATCTGGTCCTTGAAGTCGACCAGGAAGGTATGAATACGAGCGAAGCCGAGGATGCCTTGTTGAGGGTCAAGGAGATCCTCTACAACCGGGTCGACAAGTTCGGTGTTTCCGAGCCCGAGATCACCACCTTCGGGTCCAGCCGGATCGTCGTGAAACTGCCCGGCCTCCAGGACCCCGAGAGGGCCAAGGCCCTGCTGGGCAAGACCGCGCGGTTGGAATTCCGCATGGTGCGGCCCGACACGGAAATTCAAACCGTCCTGGAAAAACTGGACCGGTTGTTTTTGGGTGACGTAAACCTCGAACAGGATGCCTCGATTACTGAGGAAGCCGCTCCCGCGTCCATCGATGATGTCGAAGTTGCCGCCGCGGAGGGAGATTCCGCCGCCGCCGCATCCGACACCGCGGCCAATCCGTTCGGGGAACTGGACGACATCATGGGCTCCGACGAATCGCTGGCCGGCGCCGACGAGGCCTACCTCAAGGATCATCCCTTCTCCGGTTTGCTGATCGTTCAGCCAGGCGCCCTGGGCAGCACCCCTCTTTTCGTCGAGGAAAGAAACGTGGCCCGGGTGCAGGCGCTGCTTGACGATCCGCGCACCGCGAAAAAAATGCGCAACGTGGAATTCCAGCTGGAAATGGAACCCATGGACTTCGGTCAGGGCCAGATGCTGCGGCCCCTGTATCTGATCGATGTCAAACCGATACTCACCGGCGATCAGCTGACCGACGCGCTTTCGTCCGCCAACAACGAGCGGCCGGGCCTCTGGCAGGTCAATTTCTCCCTGAACAACCGCGGCGCCCGCACCTTCGCCAAGGTTACCGGCGAAAACGTGGGCCGCTTCCTGGCCATCTCGCTGGACGGGCGGATTTCTTCCGCTCCGGTCATCCAGGGCAAGATTCCCAGTGGTTCCGGGTCCATCAGCGGTAACTTCACCAACGCCGAGGCGAGCGATCTGGCCCTGCTGCTGCGGGCCGGCGCCCTACCCACCGACGTCTACATCGCCGAGGAGCGAACGGTGGGTCCGAGCCTGGGTAGCGATTCGATCCGCATGGGCATCAACGCCGCCATGTACGGTTCGCTTTTTGTGGTCCTCTTCATCCTGGCCTACTACCGGATGAGCGGCCTGGTGATCGTCGCCGCCCTGTTGAGCAACATCATCATCCTGATGGCCGTACTGGCCCAGTTCGATCTGGTGCTCACGCTTCCGGGTATCGCGGGAATTATTCTGACGGTGGGTATGGCGGTCGACGCCAACGTGCTGATCAACGAGCGCATCCGCGAGGAGTTGCGGAAGGACAAGACCATCCGGGCTTCGGTGCAGTCGGGTTACGCCAACGCGACCCGGACCATCATCGACGCCAACGTGACGACCCTGATCGCCGGCGGCATCCTGCTGTGGTTCGGCACCGGTCCGATCAAGGGCTTCGCCGTGACCCTGAGCATCGGTATTCTGACGAGCATGTTCACCGCCCTGGTCATGACCCGGGTCATCATGGAATTCATTACCCGCAAGCAGGGTCGGCAGAAGATGAGCATCTAGTCCGCCCCCGCGGACGGTTCAATATCAGCCTCGCACAGCGGGGCGTTGCTCCGGGCGAACGCCGCCCGGGAAAGGTCGGACAAGACGATGGAATTCTTCAGGGATCCCAAAATCAATTTCGTGGGCGCCATGAAGGTCGCTTTCACCCTGTCGGCGATCCTGGTGATCGTCAGCGCGGCCACCATGCTGATTCACAAGGGCCCGCGGCTGAGTATCGACTTTACCGGCGGATCCGTTCTGCAGGTAAAGATGGATCCGGTGCCCACGGTCGGCGAGATCCGGTCGGCTTTGGAAGATCAGGGGTACGAGGGTATCCAGGTGACGGAGTTCGGCTCGGTCGATGAATTCCTGATCACTTTCCCCACCCCGGACGATGTGGTCGAGATGGCCGAGGCCGGGGACGAAAAGGCCGGCAACACCGGTGTTTCCACGGTTTCAGGGGAAAAGACCCTGGACGCCGCCCAGATCCTTCTGGGTGATCTGCGGGCCGGTCTGAGCGGAACCGAAATCGAGTTGCGGCGTGAAGAAAGCGTCGGACCCAAGATCGGTGGGGAACTGAGGACCGCCGCGATCAATTCCGTGGTGGCCGCGTTGGCCCTGATCGTTCTTTACATCACGGTGCGCTTTGTTTTCCGCTACGGTATCGCCGCAATCGTGGCCCTGGTCCACGACGTGACGCTGACGCTTGGCATCTTTTCCCTGATGAACTTCGAGATCAGCCTGCAGATCATCGCGGCGTTTCTAACCATCATCGGTTATTCGCTGAACGATACGATCGTCGTGTTCGACCGTATCCGGGAGAACATGAAGCTTCGCCGCAAGGAGAGCTACCGCGAAGTCATCAACCGGTCCATCAACGAGTGCCTCAGCCGTACCGTGCTGACCTCGGTGACCACCCTGTTCGTGGCGGTGACCCTGTACTTCCTGGGCGGCCCGGTGATTCACGACTTCGCCTTCGCCCTGTGCTTCGGCGTCATCGTTGGTACCTACAGCTCGATGTTCATCGCCAGCCCCATTCTGGTCTGGTGGAACGAACGGCGAATCGTCGACAGGAAGCGGACCGCCTCGGATATGTAGCCGGGGGTTGATTGTCGGATCGGGAAAAATAATATGGTGGAATAATGACGAGGCCCTTTGGACGTGACAGTCCTAAGGGCCTTTTTCTACGCAAAATTCTCCATAATACGGCAAATATTTAACAGGCTGAGGAGTGAGATTGGTGACCAACTGATGACTAACTTCCCCGCGGAGCTATTACCCAGTTAGGAGAAGGTAGTTTAACCAGTTGAAAGTAAACAAAATACAGTTTCGTTGAGATATCCCTCATAATTACCCGGAATTTAATTGCACTCTGAGTCTCCATTTCTTGTTTTTTTGGAGAAGAAATAAGATTTTGATAGTAATTGTCAGCTTTTTATGACCCATTGATTTAATTGGTTTTACAGGTTAATTAGTATAAATAATATGTAGTTATCCATTTTGAAGCCATATTGCCAAGTTGACTTCTATGACATTTCGGTGATATGATACCAATGTTGATAAGAAAATAACGTTCCGGTGGTACCAATCGAGGATCTGAAGGTTGATGGTTCGGCAGCAAAAAATCCAGGTAATGGAAAGCTTGGGGCAGATCGTCCTGGGTCTCCTGTTGGTGATTATCTGCTTGATTCCAACCGGAAAGCCCTTGGCCAATGAGCTGGCCGTACCCGCGGAATTCATCCGCGACATCAAGGTTCCGGGTTTTGGTGAAATCATTCGGCGGCCGACCTCTCTTCATTACGATCGTTTCCACGATGAAATCCTGGTAGGGGACTCGGGCCGCAATCTCATCCTGATTTTCGGCTCCAACGGAGTCTTTAAATTTTCATTTTCTCTCACTGAAATCATGACCACCCCGCGTGACATCGCGACCGATCCACAGGGCTTCATCTACGTCCTCGGTTCCAATCCCGGGGGCCAGGTGTTATACCGCTTCGATTTTGACGGCACCCCTCTCGGGCCCATCGATCTTCCCTGGGTTCTGGAAGGGGTTCCGGTAAAACTGCGTTTTCTGGCCTGTGATGATCAGGGAACCCTTTTCGCTCTCGATCACAGGGGACGCCGGGTCCTGGTGATCGGCGATGGCGATGCCCTCGTGAACACGATCAACCTTGAACTCGATGTCACGTTGGCTTCCGAATTATCCGACGAAGACACCGGAGGGAAGGGGGCCTACGCCCTGGGCACCATGGCGTGCGTCGGCAGCACCCTCTATATCCCGGTCAGCAACCTCGGCACCGTCTACACTTATTCCACCGCAGGGGAATACCTGGGATCGATCGGATACTTCGGCAGCCAGCCGGGCACGCTGAATTTCCCCGTGGCCGTCGAGGTTTCGCCGGAGGGCCTGATCATGGTCCTGGACCGCAACCGGTATTGCGTGGTGTGTTATTCCCCCGACAAGAAGTTCCTGGGCGAATTCGGCGGCAAAGGTATCAGCCCCGGTTGGTTCATGGGGCCCTCGCTGCTTTCGGTCCCTTCGGCGGACCGGGCCATCGTTGGCCAACTTTTCCAAAGCAAGATCCAGGTCTGCGCCATTCCGGAATTCATCCGGACCGGGGTCGACCAATTAACCATTGAACAGGCCGCCGCTCCTGTAAATTCCGGGGTGCCCGTCGCGGCCGCTGGCCCTGACATGACAATTCAAAGGAGGTTGTCCGACAACTCTCGTCCTATCCACCCACAAGACGGGGAATTCCCCCCGTCGGATATCAACAACGCAAATGATGCGCACACTTTGTCTTATCCGGAGGTTTCCGAATGAGAAAGCTTCTCCTCATCGCCCTCGGCCTGTGTCTTGTGGCTTCTCCCGCCGTCGCTTTTCATGCCGGTGGCGTTGCCAATTGCAACGGCTGCCACACTATGCACAACAGCCAGAACGGGGCCCTTGTTGATCCCGCCAATCCCAATGGCAACCAGTTCCTGCTGAACAAGGCCGATCCCAGTTCGGTATGTATCGCCTGTCACGATCACCTGGACAAAACCTACCCCATCGGCGGCGATCCGCTGAATCCTCCCGCCCAGCGCGAAGGCGGGAACTTCATCTTCCTGGATGAAGACAACCTGAACGACGGTTACGGCGGCGCGGGCAACCCCATTCCCGGTGACGCGGCGGGCCACAACATCATCGCCGCCGAGTACGGCCTGACAGCGGATGCCACCCTGACTTCGGCTCCTGGCGGAACCTTCCCGGCCAGCATCATGGGCTGCTCCAGCTGCCACGATCCTCATGGCTCCGATGAATTCCGTTTCCTGTACGGCGTTGGCCGCGGTCCTGATGGGTTTTCCTTCACCAACCCGGCTCCGGACGCCGTGGGCGTCAGCATCTTCGCGGGTGTCAGTGGTTCTTACCACACCGCCTACAAGGGCGGCATGAGCGCCTGGTGCGGAAACTGCCATGGTGATTTCCACAACAACAACACCAAGTTGATCCACCCCTCGGGTTCGACCCTGGGCGGAACGATTGCCCAGACCTACAACCTGTACAACGGTTCGGATGATCTTATTGGTGGCGCGGCTGCCACGGCCTATCTGATGGAAGTGCCTTTCGAGGATGCCGCCAATACCAATTTCTCCACCGCCGGTCCTTCGGCTTCCAGCCAGGTCTCCTGCATCACCTGCCACCGTGCCCACGCCACTTCGGCGCCGGACGCCGGTCGCTGGGACTTCAGTGTGTCCTTCATGGCGGAAGATGGACAGGAATCCGGATCATATGCGATTCCCAATCCCTACACCGGGTTCCAGCGTTCCCTGTGTAACAAGTGCCACAAGAAGGACGAATTCGATGTCCTGCATGATGCCACTCCGTAGGGAGCCGCTTGTTTGAATATCGGTGATACTTTGGTATCATCCCGAGACGCCCGGGCCGCTCGGCCCGGGCGTTGTCTTCAAAACAGGAGAGGCCTCTTGCTTCACAGGTTGCATGGAATCCGGCGGACGATTTTTTGCCTCTCCGTCTGTTCATTGCTGATCATTTTTCTCGCTACCGACATGGCCGTGGCGGGGCAATCCAGGCTGTTGGTCTTTCTGGAAGTGCCGGGGTCGGCCTTTCCGTCAGAGCTTGCCTTGGAGGGCCTGGAGCTTCACCAACCGGACCATTCAGTTCCGTTGTCCCTTGAAACAGGAGATCTTGTCGCGGAGGACCTGGCCGGGAACCAGATCCTGCTGTCCAATACGCAGGTGCCTTCCGGGTTTTATTCTTCATTTCATTTGGCCATTTCCAAAATTACCGGCCGGGTCGGTGTCGCTGAAGTTGAACCCGTTTCTCCGCCAGACGGCCTGACAGTACCGTTAAACCTTGAACTTTCCGCCGGGCAGACAGCCACCATTTTCCTGCAGTGGCGGCCCGCCGCCGTCGATCCGGAGGCGGAGTTTCATTCTCCGGACATCGGGATCCTGATGCCGGTGGTGCCTCCCCTGGGATCATTGGCCTTCGTTTCCAGCGCCGGGACCGGGTCCGTGGTGATCATCAACCGGCTGACCAGCCGGGTTGTCGGCGCCCTCGGGGTGGGGGAAGACCCCCGTGGCCTGGCCTATTCTCGCAACAACCAGACCCTGTACGTGGCCCTGGCCGGACAGGATGCCATTGCCGTGGTGGACGCGATATCCCTGCGGGTGAACAACGTCGTTCCCCTGCGGTTCGGGGACGACCCCACCCGCCTGCTTCTGTCGCGGGACGAATCCACCCTCTACGTACTGAGTCCCGGGTCCCGGACGCTGGTTTCACTGTCGGCCTGGTCCATGCAGGAACAGTTCAGGGTGGCGGTGGGCGAAGGTCCCAGATCCATCGCTCAGGATCCCCACACCGGAACCATTTACGTGGCCTGTGAAGATGAAGGCAGGGTCCAGATCGTGGATCCGGGTTCCGGCGCCATCACCAGTTCCCTGACCCTGTTGCCCGCGCCAGTCGAAGTGGTGATCGATGAATCTTCGCGTCTGCTTTTCCTGGGGGGATCGGTCCAGCGCCTTATCCGGTCTTTCGACCTGGGCAGTGATGAAAGCGGAGGCGATCAAAACATCTGCGGGCCCGTGGCTGGGCTGGCGGTCAATACCCGGACGCGACGTTTGTACGCCTCGGTTCCCTCCTGCCGGAACCTGGCGGTGATCAGGCCCGACGTCGGCATCGAATTCGGTTCGATCAATTTGCCGGGACGTCCCGGTCTCATGGCCTTTGACCAGGCGTTCCGCCAACTCTGGGTCGTCATGCCCGACCAGGGGGCCCTCGCGGTATGCAATCCCAACCGGGGGGAACTTGAAAGCGTTGTCCAGGTGGGACCCGACCCCTTTCAGGTTCTTCTGCCATGAGTTTGTTTTCAAAGGCAGTTAAATCGGGATACAGGAACTGGGGGCCGAGGGCCTGCTGGGTTGCCGCCTTCCTTTTGATATCAGCATCCGGTGCCAAAGCCGCGCTCTGGGATCCGTTTTCCGGATTCATCGACCTGTCCGCCGTTCAGGCCCAGGTAAACGATCTTGACCAGGAGACCCTGCGCCAGGAGTACAACCTTGCGTTCACCCAGAAACTTGCTCCCTGGGTGGATCTGCGTCTGGCCATGCGATATTACAAGTTCGACCAGGAACTCGAACTGTTGTTGGGAGGGTACCGGGAGGAATTCCAACCCAGCGGCGAGCTGCGCTGGAATCACGGGCTGTTCAACTTGTCGACCAGCGCCTTCCGGCGGGAGGTGACCACGTCGGCCCGCGGCCGGATCATCACCAAGGATTTCCAGACTTCATTGAAGACGGTCGACCAAAACTATCCCGTGGTGGAGCTGCGTTACGATCAGCAGCACACCTATTCTCCGCAACTGGAGGACGACTGGGACATCAAGAACAGCCGGATCCAGGCGAATGCCGACTACCGGCCCGGGAAGCACGACTTCAACTACAGCTTCAGCCACATCCGCAGCCAGAACGTCATTTCCAGCGTGTCGTCCCACGTCAACCGGCACCTGTTCCGCTGGGCGGGATCAGGAAGGGTCATGGAGGGAGGGCGGCTCAATCTGTCCGGTCGCTATTCCTTCAATTACGCTTCCCAGACCAACGAGACCAATGACGGAGGACCGGTTCTGGAACTGGCGCCGGTCGCGGTGGGCCTTTACTCCCTGGATTTCGCGCCGGACCTGGGCCGACTCGATCCCCGGCCCAGCCTGGCGGACGGCAACAAGACCGATCCGGTGGTCCCCCTGATCGATATTGGTGGTGGGGGCAACGGACACAATCTGGGTGCGGATCTGGGTTTTACCCAGGCGGTGGCGGGAATCTACATCTACACCGACAGGCCCAGCGGCAGCCAACCCCGCTGGGATGTCTACGGCTCGGTGGACAACCTGACCTGGCAATTGCTGGGTACTCCTTCACAGTTTTTCAACCCGGCCCTGAACCGCTACGAACTGACCTTTCCGGCGGCGCCCTACCGTTATATCAAGGCGGTCAACTCGGGGTTGAATGAAATTGCCCTGGTTCTGATCACGGAAATCGAAGTGTTGCGCGAGTTGCCTCCCGAGACCGACAAGACCAATTTCGCGAGTTCCTCGCATACCCTGGACGGCAGGGCGGCCTACCGGATCAGCGACCGCTGGGAAACCGCGCTCGACGCCTCCCTGCAGGCGGACGAGAACATCGGCCGCCGGGGAGACCGGAACCGCTGGGCCCTGGGTGGGAGACTGCTTTTCGAACAGTCGCCAAAACTTTCCCATCACCTGCGGTTGGACCTGGCGCGGCAGGGCGGCCAGACCCCCCAACCGATCCTGGTCGACAGCGGGCTGGGTTATACCCTGATGTACGATCCCCTGCAGACCCTGCGGGGATCCTTCTCCCTGAGCGATCGCCTGAGTCACCTGGACGGGGCCAGGAGCCAGAACATCCTGAGCAGCGTGATGGAGGGCAACGCATCGGTCCTGCCCGATCTGGACCTGTCCCTCGGTGGCGGTGTATCCTGGTTTGATGATTACATCATCCTGCGGGAATTCCGGACCTGGCATGTTCGCGGAGGTGTCGACGCGGCGATTTTCAGTTCCCTGGACCTGATTCTGGACTACAACTACCAGGAAACATACGAGGAAGGGGTGATCGGTCCGAGGGTTCGTCGTTTCGCCGATCTCGGCCTCGAATGGAGGGTGACCCGGGATGTCTATGCGCGGGCCACCTTGCGCAGCACCAGTCAGACCATCAGGGTTTTGACCCAGGACTACCTGCTGAGCTGGAATATCCTGCCCAGTGTCCGGATTTCAGCCCAGTTATATGAAATCCTGGAGGATGACAGCACCACGTCCCTGCGTAAGAGCGCTACCCTGAACTGGACTCTCGGCGCCCGCAGCACTTTGTATTTTCGGTTGGCGGAAGTGGATTTCTCCGGAACCGGAGGAGCCAGGACCGTATCTTTTCAACAGGGGTTCAGATGGAGTTTCTGACCCCGGAAATGGTTAAAGTCATGAGAGTTTTCCTTGTTGGTCTGCTGGCGGCGGCCTTGATCTTCCTCGCGGGTTGCGGGGGGATGGGCGCCACCAAATTCGTCCACCCGGATTTCGACTTCGCCTTCGTTGAAAAGATCGCGGTGGTCTATTTCGAAAACCTCTCCAACGACCAGGCCGCCGGCGCCAAGGCCACCAGGTATTTCACGACGGCCCTGTTGGCCACTGAAGCCTTTGAGGTCGTGGAGCCCGGAGAGGTTTCCCGCGCCCTGGAAAAATTCGGCCTCGTATCGACGGCCCAGTTGACGCAGGAACAGGTGATAACCCTGGGTAAGGAGCTGGGGGTTCAGGGTGTATTCCTGGGATCCTTGAGTGAGGCGACCTCCATCCGTTCCGGGGCCACCACCGTCAGCGTGGTGACCGTCGTGGTCCGTCTTCTGGAAACGGAAACCGGAGTCACGGTGTGGTCGGCGACAAACACCGAGGACAGCGCCAGTTTCTGGTCCTCCCTGTTCGGCACGGGACAAAAGTCTCCCAGTGAAGTCATGCGGCGTTGTATCGACGGGTGTCTCGACACCCTCATGGACTGACAGGCAGGAATGAACAACAGGTTTAAATTCGCTTTGATGGTCATGGGGCTGGCGTTGCTGTCCGGGGGTCCCGCCCCCGGGCAGGATGCGTCGGCCTCGGATTCACTTTCCCTGGCCACCGCTGCCGCCGATTCGCTGCCTCCGCAGTATCTCATCCTGCCGGTGGTCAACTATTCCGAAAAAAGTGAAGCTCACATCCTGCTGAGTCCCAGGTTGCACGAAAATCTCGACCGGCTGGGGATCACCTATCTTACCAGTGACGCGTTGCGTCCGCTGCTCCGCGAACACCGGATCCGCAGTCGGGGCTGGGCCGGCCTTGAAGGGGCCCGGATCCTGTACCGGGAAACCTTGGCCAGATACCTGATCCTGGGGTCATGGGATGTTTTCAGGACGGAGGTCAATCCGGAAATCGGTCTGTCCCTGCGGATTCTCGACCTGGAGTACATGACCCTGGTCAGCGCGGTTAGCGTGGGTCTGACCGGCGCCGATTTTACCGGGGCCCTGGGATTGGGGCAGATCACCTCAATTGAAGAGTTGGCGGACCTGGCCATGCGGAGGGCTGTCGACGCCCTGCTTCCGCTGCCCGCATATGAAACTCCTCGGCTGTCCTACCGGGGCTGTTTCCAAATGGCCCTCATTCCCTTCGATAATTATTCCAATACCCCCAATGCCGGGGAAATCGTGACGAACATTGTTCTTTCCCGCCTTATGTCACAGGGCTATTTTGTTGTGGAACCTGGATTTGTACGGGAATTGGGTCTGACCCTGGAAGTGGTCAACCGGGGTGGGGTGGATTATGACAGCGCCCGTTCCATCCTGGCCAGTTTCGGCGCCTGCCGGGTTGTCACCGGCTCCGTGGGGAAATTTGATATTGCCCGGGGGAAGCCGACCCAATCGGTGCCGCGGATCGCCCTGGGGATCAGGGTCATGTCGCCCGAGGATGGGAATCTATACATGATGGAAGAGTTACAGGGTGAGGGTGATGACGGGGAAGGGATGTTCCAGAGCGGCAGAATCCATGCCCTTGTGCCTCTGGTGAACAATGTGCTGCAGGATTTTGTGGATAAAGTGGTCGCAAACAACCGAGAGGACATCCTACATGGAGAGCAGAGCCCCTGAATCGACCCCAGGCAAGAGGTCGAACGCCAAGTCTACTTTCGCGGTTCGCGCCGCCCTTGTTCTGGTCCTGGGCCTTCTGGTTTGCGGATGGGCTCAGTCCGTTGATTGCGCCCCGGCATCTACCGACACTTTGGTCCTGGTCAACGGGGATCCCATTTCGGTCGGTGACCTGGACGAGATGATCATGGGAGCCCACAAATCCTTTGATCTCCAGGCCGAGGGTTCCGGGATCGTGGATCGTCTCCTGAAAAAGCGCACCAACGATCTCCTTATCATCCAGGATGCCTTGGCCGCCGGCATGGACGAAGAAGACGAACTGGTCACCCTGGTGGAGGACCGCAGGCGATCCTACGCCATCCGCGCCTTTGTGAAAGGCAACCTGACCCTGCCGTCATCCCCGCCTCCCGATTCGGTGACGGCCTACTTCGAACGTTATTTCTGGCAGATCCAGGTCCGGCGGATTTCGGTGCGCACCTGGCAGGAAGCCGCCGACCTCAGGCTCGCGGTCATGGGCGGCGCCGACATGGATTCCCTGGCGCGGGAGCTGTCGCTCGACACCAAGAAATCCAAAGGAGGTCTCTACAACCTCCTCTACTGGGCAGATCTGGAAAACAGGATCCGCGACCAGGTGGCCACTCTGGAACCAGGGGATTATTCCGGGATCTTTCCCTATAACGATGCCTTCTCCTTCGTGCGCGTGGAGCAACGGATACCGGTGGATCATTCCGCGTTCGCCCGCTTCGAAAAGCAGATCACTCCGGATGTTCTCTCGCTCACCAACCAGCAGCTCTGGGACCGGTTCGTGGATGATCTGATCGCCACGATGGAAATAGAGGAAAGCATGGCGGGGATGGCCGCCATCATCGCCGATTCCTCCAAGGTCCTGACAGGGGAGTTCCTCAAGGGGGACGCGACGCCCGTCATCCAGCTGTCCGGGGGGCGCTCCGTAACGGTCGCCGAACTGCGCAAGGCGACATCACACGAGGTCATGCAGAACGCCGCCGCGCCGTTCGCCGAAAACCTGAACAAGGCCAGGCGCAAGACCACTTCGCAACTGGTGCTGGCCGAAGCCGCCCACGCCCAGGGTTATTTCGAGGACCCGGAAGTGGAGATGCTGGTGGCCAAGGATCTCGAGCAGGGTCTCATCGAGACCTACCTCGCCGACACGGTGGCTTCGCGGATCAAGTTCAAACGCTCGGAATTCGAGGAATTCTACCAGGAGAACCAGGAAAAATTCAGGGGTCCCGAGGAAGTGAGCCTCGACATCCTCATCCTGGACAACCAGGCCGATGCCGAAGACGCCTCCAGTCGTCTGGCCGCGGGAGCCGATTTCGGTTTTATCTTCGCCGAATACAATCCCGGGCAGGATGCGGCCCTCGGTAAATCCCGTTACATCAAGAAGGACCAGCTTTCGAAACCCTTCCGGGATCAGTTGGCCAACATGGAACCGGGGGACAGCAGCCAGGCCGTCGAAATGCCCATGGGGTGGATGGTCTTCAAACTGGCCGGGGTTCAACCCGGGACGCTCCCACCCATGGAGACGGTGGAAATGGAAATACGCAAGGTTATATACCAGAGGAAGTTCAATGCCTTGCTTGATGAACATCTGGAGCTGCTCAGGGAGCATTCCGACATCCGGAGGTTCGAGGAGAAAATCGAAGCCTACATCCTTTCGGGTGAGGCAGGGGATTGATCATGAAACGTATCCTGTTGGCAGCCTCACTCGCCGGTCTTCTGGTGCTGGCCTCTTTTCCGGCGGACGCCCAGATAAAAAAAGGCAAACGGTTCTCCAAAAAAGGGGAATGCAAGGAGTGCCACGACAAGGGCGAATTTTCCGGGTCCGAGTTGCACCAACCCTTTGCCAACGACGAGTGTCTGGGGTGCCACAAGGCTCATGGTCTGGTGGGGGCCCTGCGGTTGAAGGAAACCGGCAAGGCGCTCTGTCTGGGGTGCCACCAGCAGGAAGACCTCGGCTTGGAGCGTCCCATCCTGCATGGTCCGGTCGCCGACGGTAAATGCCGGGACTGCCATGACCCTCACACCTCGGACCATGGGAACCTCCTGCCCGCCGCCGCCGAGGATTTCTGCTTTACCTGCCATGACGAGGCGGGATTCAATAGACAGAACGTGCACGAACCACTCAAAGACGGTTGTTTCTCATGCCATGACGTTCACGGCAGTGAAAACGAGGGGCTGTTGATCAAGCCCAAAAGCGAATTATGCGCCTCGTGCCACGAAACCGGCAGCGACTCCTTCGCCGAAAGCCACGCGGGTTATCCGGTGGCCACCTCCGATTGCGGAGAATGCCACACCCCGCACTCCGGGGATCTTCCCAATCTGATGACATTATCCAGCCATGAGCCCATGTCGGATGGGGACTGCTCTACCTGTCACGTGGATCCCGACGGGGACGAACCCTTCGCCCTGACGAGTTCCGACGCGCAGGATATGTGCCTGGACTGTCATGACGAATCCGAGGTGGCGCCCGCCGGAGTCCATGACCCGGTGGCCGATTTCGAGTGCCTGGACTGCCACTCTCCCCATGGGTCTTCGCGACCGGCCCTGCTCCGGTCGAGCAGTCGCCGGATCTGCCTCGAGTGCCACGACGACGTGGGTGATCAGATGCTCAAGGCCTCCCAGCACGCTCCGGTCAAGGACGACTGTCTCCAGTGCCATCAGGCTCACGGAATGGTGGCCGACCACCTGCTGGCCGGTTCGGCCAGCGATCTGTGCATCGGCTGCCATACCATGGAACCGGCCGAGGGCGAGGGGGAAGTGCTCCATGCTCCTTTCGAGGACAACGACTGTATGAGCTGCCACCTGCCGCATGGTTCGGATTTCCCGGGACTGGCGGTGGATTCCCATCGCGAATTGTGTTCCGAATGTCATGATGAACCAGGTGAATGGCTGGCTCTTCCGACGGTTCACAAACCCGTGTTGAGGGGTGATTGCGTGTCCTGCCATGACCCCCACCAGTCGGGCCGGGCGGGTTTGTTGAAGGCGGGTCCCAACGATATCTGTCGGGATTGCCATCCCGTGACCGCGGGCAAACTGGTCCACGTCCCTTATGAAGACGGAGAATGCAACACCTGCCATCTGCCGCATGGTTCCGGGGAAAAAGGCCTGTTGGTCGCCAACCAGGCCGAACTTTGCGCCGAATGCCATGATATTGATTTGAGCACGGAGGGGCCCGGCAGCCAGCATGATCCCTTTATCGGTGGAGAGTGCTCCGGGTGTCACCTTCCCCACGCGGGAAACCTCGGTGGACTGCTCGTCGAGGGCACGGGCCGTCTCTGTTATTTGTGCCACCAGGAATTGCAGAATAGGATGGAGTCCGGCGTCACGCACCCGCCTGCCGCCGACGGTGAATGTCTCGATTGCCATGATCCCCATCGCAGCGAACAGGCCTCGCTGCTGGTCGGGGCGGTGCCGGGGGTCTGCCTCGACTGCCACGACGTCGAGGACGAGGATTTCCTGGACAAACATCTGGGTCAGTCCGGAATCGGGCTGGACTGCCGCAAGTGCCATGATCCCCATGTCGCGGAAGGGGAACATTTGATGGCTCCATTGAGACATGATCCATTTGACGCCGGGGCCTGTGACGCGTGTCATCCCGCACCTGCGGGCACCGGAGGTGGTGACTGATGAAAACCATCATCTTTACAATCCTGGTTCTTGTGGTCCTGGTGGCGGGTACCGGGCTGGCGGCCCGCATGCCGGTCGATGAAAAAGCGGCTTGTCTGGAATGTCATCCCCAGTTGGCGGACTCATTCAATGCCGGGCATGTCCACGAAGTCTTCAAGGAAGGCAAGTGTTCCAGCTGTCACAATCCCCATGCCACCAGGCATGCGGGATTGCTCAACAGTGAACAGGGCAACCTCTGCCTGGGCTGCCACGAGAGCATCGCGGTCAAGACAGCGGAGAAAGTGAAGCATCCTCCGGTGGCAACCGGAGGCTGCACCGTGTGCCACGATCCGCACGCGGCGGAATTTCCGGGCCTGAAGAAAAAGGAACTGCCCGGTCTGTGCGTGGACTGCCATCAGCTGGCGGCTGTCTGGCCCGATGCCGAGGTGGTTCACAAACCCGTTGCCCGGGGGCGCTGCCTGACCTGTCATGATACCCACGGTTCAAACGACCGGGGCCTGCTGAGCAGGAGCGTGCCTGCGCTGTGCATCAAGTGCCACAAGAAGAACATCGCCATGAAGGAGGCGCACGGCGGTCGTACCCTCACCGATACCGATTGCACCGCCTGCCACGATCCCCACGCCTCGAAGGTG
Organism: Candidatus Krumholzibacteriia bacterium; assembly: GCA_030592845.1. Lineage (GTDB taxonomy): Bacteria > Krumholzibacteriota > Krumholzibacteriia > LZORAL124-64-63 > LZORAL124-64-63 > JAGLCY01. The sequence goes on from JAUVII010000025.1 coordinate 24,854, forward strand.
AAAGGCCTGCTGCGCGACAACCAGCACAAACCCTTCGCCACGGGCAACTGCACCCAGTGTCATGGCGATCTCGATACGGGCGGATCCTTTGCCGTCGCGGGGGGCAACCAGACCCTCTGCCTGAAGTGCCACCGCGGCGTGGAGTCGTTCAAGACGGTGACGAACAAGCACAATCTGGAGAGCGAGCGGTCCTGTGTGGCCTGCCACAATCCGCACGCGGCGAATGGGGAAAACCTGTTGCTCCGGTCGCAGGTGGACCTGTGCATGGGGTGCCATTTCAACGATGCCAAGGCGGGGAACAAGGACCGTTACCTTACCCACGGGGGGATGGATTGCGTGGAATGCCACCAGCCCCATGGGAACGATGATCCGCAGCTCCTGCTTGCCAGAGACGCCCAACTTTGCGCCCGGTGCCACGAAGCGGCACACAGGGTGAGCCACCCGATCGGTCCGGAGGTGATCGACCCCCGCACCGAGGAGCAGGTGACCTGCCTAAGCTGTCACCAGCTGCATGGAGCGGATTTCGAGAAGTATTTACCGTTGAACCCGGATATGGCCTTATGTATCCAATGCCACAAAAAGTGATGGTATGTTGAACTGCAGAAAATTGTATGGGCTGATGATCTTCCTGCTGTTCGCGGGGGGATCGTCCCTGGAGGGGCTCGCCGGCGTGCACGACGGCGGTGTCGGCGCCTGCAACCATTGCCATGTCATGCACGCGGACGAATCGGGCCTGATCGGGGATAATCCCCTTCTGAAGGGGAACAATCCCAGCGACCTGTGCCTGGGGTGCCACGCCACGGCATACGGCGCCGTACTGGGAATGGACCCCCTGGCACCTCCGCCGGAGATGGGGGCGGGGAATTTTGTCTTCCTCCTGGAGGAAAACCTGAACGACGGTCCCGACGGGCTGATCAATCCCATAACCGGCGATGCCGCGGGCCACAACCTGAACGCCCCCGGTTACGGGCTTTCCAGTGATCCCACGTATGTGACTTCGCCGGGCGGTTCCTATTCGGCCGCCCTGATGGCATGCACCAGCTGCCACGATCCCCACGGCAACGGAAACTACCGTTTTTTGCGGGGGCCGGCCAACCAGGAGGGCTCGGGAGGAACTTTTTCCTATCCCGCCCCCAATGCCCAGGGACTGGATGTCGTGGCGGGGGCGCCTGAAACCAACGCGAATCACGTGGCCTACCGGTCCGGTATGAGCATGTGGTGCGCCAATTGCCACCAGGACTATCTGACCTCGCGGCACGGTATGGTGTCAGGTTTCCGCCATTCGACCGATACGGCCCTGAGGCGGGGCCATATCAATACGTACAATGCCTACAACGGCATATTGGATCCCACCGGAGGTAATCAGGCCACGGCATATCTGGCGGCCGTTCCCTTCGAGGATTTATCGAACACCACCGATTCGACGGCGGGCCCTGCAGGCTCCAGTCGGATTTTTTGCCTTTCGTGCCACCGGGCCCATGCTTCTTCGGGGCCCTCGTCCGGCCGCTGGGATTTCAACGTGGAGACTCTGGGGGAAGACGGTCTGATGTCCGGCTCCTACCCCATACCCAACCCCTATACGCATCCAAGCCAGCCGTCTCTTTGCTTCAAATGCCACAAGAAAATACCTGGGCCAGCCATCGACCCGGTGGAAATACAGAACTGATGGGAGCCCGTGAATGAAGATCATCGTACTGGGGGGCGGTCTGGTGGGCGGCCCCATGGCCATGGATCTGGCCACCGATGACCAGTTCGCGGTGACGGTTGCCGACCGCGACGAACAGGTTCTG
>JAUVII010000293.1 GCA_030592845.1 Candidatus Krumholzibacteriia bacterium
CTGCAGTCATCCGCCGTCGCACCCAGCTTGAGCATGTAACCGCGACGGGAGGCTTCATCGATATAGTCGATGGTCAGGCCACCGCTCTGTCGCAGAATGTCCGTCGTCTGGTTGTCCATCACGAATTTGATGCCGCTGTTTTCGACGACCGCGTCGTCATCCTTAGGCTCATCCAGAGCCATGCCGATTGACGGGCCGCCTCAGCCAAAGCCCTGGACGAAGAGCCTGACGCCCTTGCCCTCGTGTTCTTCCCAGTCGAAACCACCGAAGGCGGTGTTCGCGCTTTCCGATACGCTGATGAGGTCTACATTACTCACAATTACCTCTTTTGGTCATGCAACCCGGGTGCACCTACGCCCTCCAAGACGTGGGGGTCCGGCCGCGGCTAAACAGAGTTCCTACCTAATATGGGGGTAAACCCCGATTTTTTCAACTCGTGTGCGGTCAGTATAGCAACACTTAAGCAACTATGCAACTAAAAGAATGATGATCCAGGTTCGTTTTTTAGGTTAGGAGGGTCCCCCAGGGGGGTCTCCCCGTTCCTGCGGGGGTCATTTGGTAAGGTCGTAAACCATTGTAATCTTTACAGTTTTGTCCTGTCCGGGCAGACGCCGGCTTTCGGTCATGGTGAGTTGCATGCCACCCTCGGAGAGGGTGTAATAGCGAATCCTGTTCATTGTATCCTGCCTGGTTTTCCATTCCACGATCAGGGTTTGTTTCTGCCAGGTGGCGGTGGCCTTGGCTTCACCCTGTTGAGTCCAGATACTCATTTGACGCCCGTCGGTGAACAGGAGGCGGCTGATATCCAGTCCGTTGGTGACGTTCAATTCGATGCCGTCGTGGAAGATTTCCAGGCGGGAATATTCCTCGCGGGCGCGGGCCAGTCGCTGCTGGGTTTTGGCTGCCTTACTCGGATCCTGTCCGGAATCACCCATTCCGCCACCGTGACCGCCGCCACCTCCGCCTCCGCGGCCTCCGCCACCGCCACGTCCTCCGCCTTTGCCGCCGCCTTGCATGCCACCGCCGCCCTTGCCCTGGCTGCCGCCCATGGCTTCGCGCATGATTTCGGCGAAGTCGTCGCTTTCCTTCTCGTTGAGGGCCCAGTTTCCGGTCAGGTTGGGCGTTTCATCCTGCGCCTGGGCGGCAGAAAGGAACAAAAGAGGGGTGATTAAAAACAAAAAAGTGATCCAGGCGGTGGACTTCATCAGACGCTCCCTGTAATTCGGTTTGGGTAATGGCGAAGGGCCGACCGGCGAAAAAAGAGGTGGGGTTGAAATCCGCCGGCCGCGCCCTTCCTGAACTAAACGAGCGACCGGCGGAAAACCAGTGAAAATATATCAGGCCGCCTCGTCCGGCTCGGCCTCGGCAACCGCGTAATCCTCATGCAGTCCCAACCGGGCCTTGAAATCCGTCAGCAGCGAGTACACCACCGGGATCAGGACCAGCGTGATGAAAGTGGCGAAGATCACCCCGAAGGCCAGGCTGGTGGCCATCGGAATCAGGAACTTGGCCTGCAGGCTCTTTTCCAGAAGCAGGGGCGTCAGTCCCGCGAACGTGGTGTTCGAGGTCAGCATGATCGGCCGGAAGCGCCGCACGCCCGATTCCGTGATCGCCTGGCGGGCGGGTGTACCCTCGCGCCGGGCGCGGTTGATGAAGTCGATCATCAGCAGGGAATCATTCACAACCACGCCGGTCAACGCCACCACGCCGAACATACTGATCAGCGTCAGATCAAGCCCCATCAGGATGTGGCCCCAGATGGCGCCCACCAGACCGAAGGGGATGGCGGTCATGATCAGCGCGGGCTGGGTGTAGGACTTGAAGAGCACCGCCAGCACCACGTAGATCATCAGGATGGCCAGGGCGAAACCCTTTTTGAGGCTGCCCAGTGATTCGTTCTGCTCCTTTTGTTCACCCTCAAGGCTGTAATGAAGGCCCGGGTAGGCCGCCAGCAATTTGGGCAGAACTTCCTGTTGTAAAATACCGTTGATTTCATCCGCGTTGGTGACCTCCTGATCAACATCCGCGGTTACCGATACGACGCGCCGGCGATCGGCCCGTTCGATGGAAGCGTAGCCGCGGCCCACTTCCACGGTGGCCACCCGGTTGAAGGGAACTTCGGCCCCCTGGGGGGTGCGGATACGCATGGACTCGATGTTGCCCATGGAACGCCGTTCCTCTTCCGGGTAGCGGATCATGACCTTGACCTCGTCGCGGCCGCGTTGGATGCGCATGGCTTCATCGCCATAGAAACCGCGCCGTACCTGGCGGGCCAGATCGGCCAGGGTCAGGCCCAGAGTGCGGGCCTCGGGTTTGAGTCCCAGCTTCACCTCGACCTTGCCTTCGCGGAAGCTGTCGGAGATATCGAGCACGCCGGGGAACTCCGCCAGTTCGGCCTTGAGTTCCTGGGCCGCGGCGATGAGATCATCCGTATCGGAGGAGGCCAACTGCACGTTGACCGGGTCGCCGCCGCGGAACAGGTTGGCCGTGAAGGTTAGTGATACCGCGCCGGTAATGGGCCCGCACAGTTCGCGCCAACGCTTTGCCATGTCGGGGCTGGGCACGTTGCGGTATTCGGCTTTCAGAAGTTCCGCGTTCACCTCGACCAGATGGGCCCCGACCGGAGTGGTATTCGCCCCGGCGGCGGGTCCGCCGCCCGCGGATCGGGGTTGGGTGCCGATGGATGTCTGCACGTGCAGGATGACGGAGTTGCCGTCGTCGCGGTCCCGGTCGAAATCGGCCCGGACCAACTCCAGTGAAGCTTCGAGTTGTTCCACCGCCTTCTGGGCTTCTTCGACGGTTGTGCCCTGGGGCAGCGTCAGGGCCGCGACCAGGTTGTCGGCGTCCACCTTGGGCATGAAAGTGAATTTGATGTGTCCGCCGGCCACGTACCCGACGGTCACGACCATGGTGGCAAAAGCCACCGCGATCACTATGGGGCGGTGCTTCAGGCTGTATTCGAGGGTCCTGCGGTAAGGGCCTTCGACAAAGGCTTTCATGGAAGAGTCGATGCGATCCTTGAGCTTGCCGTACCAGCCCGTCGTGCGGTCCTGCTCCTGCTGGTCCAGGGACTTGATGGTGGACAGGTGGGCGGGCAGGATCAGCAGGGATTCGACCAGTGAAAAAGCAAGGATCGCGATGACGACCACTGGGATATTGAACATGAACTTGCCCATCATGCCTTCGACCTGGGCCAGGACCTCCTGTCTGCCTCGTTTATAAGCTTTAGATTTCTCTTGCTTCCAGTAGTTGTCGCGCTGATCCAGTATGTCTTTTCCGTAATAATACCAGAATGCAGCGTTAAATA
>JAUVII010000203.1 GCA_030592845.1 Candidatus Krumholzibacteriia bacterium
ACCTGCCGGTCGGTTTGTACGAAATCACAGTGGATGAGGAATACCTGGATCCAGGGGATCCACCCCTGGAAGGCGTCATCGACTTGACGCAGGCCGAGTTTGGAACCATCCAGGCGAAGCGGGGCCACTACCCCTGGGATGTGCCCCAATAGTTCTGCGGAACGTATCATTAAAAATGACCGAAAACGCGGAAATTGGCCGGCAAGTTCAATTCGCTTTCTAGCGCACCAGCATCACTTTCCTTTGGTCGATCGCCGCCCCCGACTCCAGCCGCACGGTGTACACGCCCGAAGCCATTGCGCGGCCGGAATCATCGCAACCATTCCAGTGTTGGGTATGGAGGCCCGCTCCAAGCGTCTCATCCAACAAGACACGTAGGCGACGGCCCGCGACGTCATAGATGCACAGCCTGGCTTCCATTGGAGCAATCAGGGAAAATTCGATTGTGGTCCTTGGATTAAAAGGATTGGGGTGAATCTGTTTGATGAGTACATGTGGCACAGGACGCAGGTTGATCTGTTTCGCGGCCACGGCGGACCACTTGTCTTCGCCCGTTGTTATTTCCAGGGTATAGGTAAACAAACCTCCGAAAGCCAAATTGGGGCTGTTGTCCAAAGCCCATAAACCACCAACACCTTCGCGGACAACAGGCACGGACCAGGTAAGGGACGAAGACCCCTCCGGACCACAGGCCGTCAGACGAACGGCATCAACATCCAGACCCAAGCCGCCTTCCCAGCGCACTTCCACCGCACCATGCCCGCCCTGCAAGGAGAGAGAATTCATTGGCACCGCAGAAGGCCCGCCCGTTCCCAGGGCATAGGCATGGTAGTCGGTTACGAAATAGGCCGTCCGGTCTCCAACACCCAGAGCTCCCAAAACCGCAAATGGATGCAACACCGCCCAGCTTCCATCACGAGCATCGTGAGCGTAATACACATTGTAGAAGCTTCCGGAGGCACTCTTGGCCAAGCCAATAAATCCTGGCCCACCGTGAAGTTCCCCATCAGCTTCCAGAGTGAAATTGCTCCAGGTACCGGTGATCGTGCTGTAGGCCTGGACTTCATGGCCGGTGGAGTTCAACGTCATGAGATACTCCTCACCCCCCGCAATCCGGTCGAAACCATCCCACGAATACACCGTGCCCCGATGGGCATCGTACAAGGCAGCAACGCCTTCTCCTCGATTATAGACTCCGGTGTAGTTGTCCTTTATCAAGGGGCCGACTGAAGGCCAACCAGCCAGACTCATGGCATAGATCTCGTGCCGGTAGGCCGAGTAGAAGATGGCTTCAGGCTGGGGCTCACCTGATATGCGAAGGTGGACATGCTCGGTGCCCCACCCCTCATTGGAGTGGTATCCAGTGGTGTGATGGAGCCAGGTGTTATGGCTGCCGTTGTAGCAGTTGACAGTTACGAGTCCCTCGCCCGGACCATCGCTGAGGTAATTCTGGTAGCGCAAGCCCGGGAAGTTACGTCCGTAGTAGGGATTGTTGCAGACGTTTTGGTACCCACTATTCAGGTCAACTCCCACAACAACTTCATCGTCCGTGCCCACCACGACATTTCCGGCAAGCATAAAAGTGGCAGGATGATTCAAGCCCAATGGCAGAGTATAAAAACTATTGGCGATTCCGTCGAACACCAGCACATCCTGAACTCCCGATCCGACATGCCAGTAGTTGGCGGTACAAACCGAACCCCCTGCTCTCAAACTGGAAAGGCTGATCTCCGTGCGGTCGACAACAAGCAACTGGTGTTGCCAATCGCCATGACGCGTATCGTAGCCGTAAATGTTATAGTGTCTGATGTCATTGGAAAAATTTTCGTAGTAGTATCCGGCATAGGCTGTCAGCGGGCCGATGGAATCACTATACCCGTTCATGTTAGCGAGTTCATGGGGTAGTACATCGGGGAAGAGTACGTATTCGAAGGTATTTGTTATCGCGCTATAACCCATGAGGTAGCGGTCGGGTGACACCTGGTTTCGAAATCCGGCAAATCCGTGGTCTATGGGGCCGCCACTACTGTAGATGCCCGCATTTGTTTCATTGAAGCCGTGTACCAACTGACTGTAAACGATGTGCGCCAAATCCCCGGTTGTCATGCGCAAATAGGAAACGGCATAGTCATCATGACACTCATGCCTGGAATTTATGGGGTAAATACCAGAAAAAGAATGGGTATGGCGCTGCCACTGGTCCATCCCGGCATCAAAGACGCAAAACTCCTGGTCAGTCACCACAAGTGCCAATTCGGATCCACATTGGAAGCTGCGGGAGTTGGAGGAGGTGGACAAAAGACTTCCCGCGAAGGCCAGCTCCGAGACAGACGAGGTCATGGTGTTGAAGACAACCGCCCGGTCGGTCCCAACCACCAGCACCAGATTTCCTTCGGCAAGGATCGTCACCAACGGCATGGGTGTCGCGAGTTCGTACTCGGTCCAAACACTGGTATGCGAGTTGAAGAACAGAAGGCTGTTGGATGTGGCCTCGGCAACCCCCACCCCATAGCCCCCGACCGCACAGTAATCCCAACCATGGCTGTCGAGTTCGTACTCGATCCATTCTCCGGCTCCAGCCCCTGGGACGATCTGCAACATCAGGAAAATAATAATGGTGATCTGGACTATTCGCTTATTCATGAGGAACCCCCTGTCTAAGGCCAGGCCAATCCGGACTCCGCAAAATGAATTGGTCGAATGAAATATCTTATCAAAATCTCGCAAGTGTGTAAATCCGAAGCTTTTATGTGGGTGTTTGCGGGGTCGACCGGGGAGGGTAATGACGGGAATGGTTCTCTTTCCTACATCCGGGATTTCGGAAATAGGCAGGCAAGATCACTGGGCATTGGCCACCTAATTGAGTAGATTCCAAAGGAAATGCCAGGATGTGTTCTCGTCCGTCAGAACCCCGTCGTCATCCCGATGCCGTACCCAATGGTCCATCGATTACCTGCCCAATCCCCAAACACAACCGGCCCCAGAGAAGCCTGCCCCACGGGAAAACCGTACGCAGCGCTGAACCGCCACAATAATTCGGTTTCCTCCTCCTTTTCCAACTCCCCGTGGTGTTCGACGTTCTTGGTTACGAATTCGATACCTGGGGCCAACACCAAGGCCAGTCTGGGCGTGGGATAAAAGATGGCACCAATAGCCAGAATGATATCGCGTTCATTGTCGCCGCTGACAAGCTCGGTGTACCCAATTGCAGCCCAGCGTGGAGTGAACTGGCGAGCATAATCGAGGCCGAGTGTAAATCCCGTTTCCTTGGTATCGGTATGAGTGGATGCCCCTATGAAACCACTAAAATGATTTACGTGAAACTCGTGCTCGTGGGTCTCATGCACCTTGGGCGCACTTTCGGTTGCCGCCTCGATCTCCTGCCCCGCGGTCGCTTCGGGAACGAGGAACACCAGGACGGAAAGAAGAGTGGTTATTGTAGCGAAGTTTCTCGGAAATATCATAGTCTGCGCTTTCTGTATATTCCTTAGGTCTTGCTGTTATGGCACATTTTGATTCCATCAAAGATCACTATGGCGTTTTATACCAGCAATTTCGTGACCGTTTCATGGGCTTGTGCAGCCCAAAAATTCCGTACCGGGCCGATCGAGTTGCGCCTTGATGCCCTCTTTGCATTTCCCTATCCTGATCGCATAACAACGTCTATGCGGAACAACCCCATATATCAGTTTCGCAGGCAAGCGAACGGAGCGATCATGAATCCTCTCATGAAACGTGGATCCTTTATCCTGGTGACCACCGTTCTAATCCTGGGCCTCGGCAGTTGCAGTGACGACGATCCCGTTACCCCGCCGACGGTGGGGTCCGGATACGTGACCATCCTGGTGGACGAAACGACTTATCCCGATTCAGGCCCGGGCATGGTCTTCACCAGCGCACTGGACGGGACCGTCATGGACTATGCGACATGGACCGGGGCGGCCGAACTTCAACTGGCGGTTCCAACGGAGTTGGGTGCGAAATTCTTCATCACCGAGGTGTGGGACGCCATGCCTGTCGAACTCTCGACCATGAGCCATGTGGTGACGGCGGATCTCGAACTCGATTGGCGACACCCCGGAGTCCAACCGGGCCACGGTCTCACGGAATTCCAATTCGAAAACATCCCGGAATGCGATTCCTTCACCTTCTCTTCGGGGGGCCATGCCATGTCCGGGTACGGTCAGCTCGGATCCAGCGGAAAGGTTTCCCTGCGGTTCAATCCCGCCGACGTGCTGGTCATCCTGAGGAAAGACCCGGGACTGCCCTCCTACCTGTGGGTCGAGGATGTGCCGTACGGCAGCACCCAGGTCGTCGACCTGGTCGGGCTGACGGCCATGGAACAGCGGGACGTGAACCTCCCGTCCAGCGACGGCAGCGGACGTTTCTACCTCAACGGCATCGAGATTGAGCCGGACCTGGCCCACCCGATCGTCCATCCCCCCATGATAAATCGAAGCATCCCGGGCCCGCTGCCGGGCTCTGTCGGGATCGAGATGGTGCCCACAGGCTTCGAGGCCTACATGACCCGGTTTGTTCTGGGTCTGGAGGCTGAAACAGGCACGAAACGATCCTGCAAGACCGAGGGTGGCTGGCCGGCGGAGGTTTCGGCATGGGACCTCGGGATCGAATTCGAGGCGCAGGACGTGGACGGTTTCCTGATCCGGACGACAGGGGAGGTGGAGGACCTCGTGGTCCTCTGGATCGCTAACTATCCGGGAGAGGGCAAATGGGATATTCGCGGTGTGGTCCCGGGGCAGGAGCAGATTGTTCCCCAGGTGCCCGAAGAACTTCTCGAACTCATCCCGGACCTCGATCGTGAATCCATGGCACTTTTTTCAGCCACCGCCACGAGGAGTTCGGAAACCGTCGGAGCCGACGGGACCACCCCCATGACGATCACCGAGTTGGTCACCAGGTACACGCCCGAAGTGCCCCTGCAGGCCCTGGATAAACTGGATGATCAGGTGTGGATGTCTGGAAGGGATGTGGGCCCCCGGATTCACACCATTAAGTAGAAGTGGTTCCCCGGGGAAGCCCTCCTCAGCCCGGTTTCGGTCGCCGCGAACTTTCGCCGGCCGAGGCTGGGTGTTTTTTTGCCCCTGAAGAAACATTGTCTCCCAAATGGATGCTGATTATCTTGAGAACAATTCCACCATGGTAGTCATTGGCATCTTACCTGGAGGGAGCGATCATGCTTACGGAAATTCACGGCCATATCGTGAACGAGTTGCAGCAAAACGCAAAAACCGACACCGTCTTCGTAGTGGCAGCGGTACTGTTCAATCTCGTAGTCCTGGGTATCAACTGGGGCGTTGCGCACGAAGCCTCCCGTGGGAACAACACCGGCCAGAACGACTTCATCCTGGGTCTGCTCATCTTTGGAACCGTTCTCATCAACATTTTCGCCACCCGGGCCCTGATTGCCGGTCGGTCATCGCGCGAGAAGCTGCTCCTGGGCCTGAAGCAGATGTATGAGGACAACGACGTCGCCAAATACTACGACGACGACCTTCTCGGCACATACCAGGCTCGTTACACATTGTTCACACTGGTACTGGGAGTTTTGGCCGCGATCGCGATCGTGGTGCCGTTGATCGCCAGGAGTATGAATTGATCAAAGGGAAACGACCTGGAGCCAAATCAACTCTCGCTGGCGTCAGTCAGTCCCCACCCCGCACCACTCGCGCAGCCGCCTATGATGGTCGGTGGTCACAGTGCCATC
>JAUVII010000354.1 GCA_030592845.1 Candidatus Krumholzibacteriia bacterium
CGGCGCCTGCGGTAAGGTGCGTACGCGGGCTCTGGATGTCACCGACGGTAAAGCCGTAGCCGGTTTTGTCGCCGACCTGGAAGGGGATTGGGGCGGAATCGATATCCTGCTGGTCAACGCCGGGGGACCTCCGGCAGGTACCTTTTCGGAATTGGATCTCGACCAGTGGGAAGCGGCCTACAGGTTGACCCTGGAAAGCGCGGTAAGACTGTGCCGTCTGGTGATGCCCGGCATGATACAGCGCCGTTGGGGGCGCATCGTTCAGATTACTTCCGTAAGTGTCCTGCAGCCGGTGGAAAACCTGCTCCTGTCCAGCGTGTTGCGTCCGGCAGTCCATGCCCTGACCCGGAATCTGGCTTTGGAGGGTGCGCCGAGCGGAGTGACCGTCAATTCGGTGGCGCCCGGTTATCACACCACCAGCGCGGTCGAACGGTTGATCACCAAGAAGATCGAACAGACCGGTTGCACCAGGGAAGATGTCCTGGCGGACTGGACCGCCGAAATTCCGGTGGGGCGTCTGGGTGAACCGGAGGAACTCGCGGCCCTGATACTGTTTCTGATGTCCGCCCGGGCGGGCTACCTTACCGGGCAATGCCTCGTGTCGGACGGGGGTTGGGTGAAAGGGACTTTCTGACCCCTTGACAGGGTGATGTTCTTTACTACCTTGTTTGTCAATAAACTGCGCATGTAGATAGCCAGGCGTGATTGATGGGGACCTGAAAGGACCGTCGATGGAAAAGTTCATATTATTCGTAGTCTTGTACTTCATCATAGTGCAGTTCGTTTTTCCCCGGTTGGGCATCCAACCCGGCTGAGGCCCTTCCAGCTGCTCGATCGGTGATCGAGACGATTTGAAGGATCAGGGGCCCACCCAGGAGAAAACTCCGGATTCATTGGACCGGGACTCCCGGTAGATAAATTTATCTGGCCCACGGCCAGGAGGTCATCACGTGCCGATTTTCGAGTTTACCTGCAAGAAGTGCGGACACAATTTCGAGGAACTGATTTCGACTGCCGAGCTTGAAAGCGGCGGACTCAAGTGTCCGGCCTGCAAGTCAAAACGGGTCGAGAAGGGCTTTTCCGCCTTCGCCACCGGAGCCGCCGATTCAGCGGGCGGGTTTTCCGGCGGTGGTTGCGGCACCGGCGGTTTTACCTGAGGCTGATCCATCCCGGCCGTGGGCCGGATGCGAAATGACTGTTTGAATATTTTTTCCCCGCCAATCAACCCTTATTCTCGCCAATCAACCTTTGCGAAATTTCAGACGATCCCTCGCGACATCCCCCAGACGGTGGCCGAAGTACATCACCAGCGCGCCCAGTATGAGGCCGGCGATGACATCCACCACGTAGTGGTACCGGTTGTAGACCGTGGACATGCACAGCAGGACGAAGATGGTGGTCATCCACCAGCGATGGCGGGGAAAGTTTGTCCAGGTGTGCCACCAGGGCACCATGGAGGCCGCCACGTGGCTGGAGGGGAACGCGGCGCCCAGCAGGGCCCCGTTTTCATGGATATGGCGCATGATGCTTGTGAAAATCCAGCCATCGACTTCCACGTATCCGGCCCTGAAGTACTTCGGGCCCCAGGCGGGGAACAGGGTGTACATGGTGTAGCAGATCAGCATGGTCAGGCTCAGGTCGCGAATGAACGACCGCACCATATCCCACTTCGCCTGCTCGGCCAGGTTACCCGCCCGGAACACAAGCACCAGGAAGGTGACCGCCAGGAAGTAGTAGGTGAAGTAGGCGAATTCCATCAGCTCGTGGAACCAGGGCCAGGGCCAGAGGCGCGACCATTCCAGGCTCGGTTGGCCACCGAAAATCCATTCCTCGAGACGGATGAGCGAGGGGTCGAGGCTGTTTTCGAAATCGAAGAATATGATACCCAGATATTTCATTTCCGCGTAGAACATGGGGAAAATAAGCGGCAGATAGATTTCGCCCAGCAGTCGCAGCGGGAAAAACCGGCTGCAGCGCAGGAAGGGCGGGACGAACCAGATGATGAGAGCGAGCCCCCCGTGCAGGATGGCGTTGGCCCAGGGTTCGGGAAACGCGGAGGGTTTGAGCACGGGATAGAA
>JAUVII010000087.1 GCA_030592845.1 Candidatus Krumholzibacteriia bacterium
CAGATCACTCACTTCATTATGGATATCCAGGGTGATCTGGTTGTCCTTGTTGATGTGAGGCGTGACCATCAGGCTGATACCGATGGTGGTCAGCTGGGTGATCGCGTTGCCGGCTTCATCGGAGACGATCAGGGGAATCTTCTGCCCCACCAGGATGCTCGCTTCGCGGTTGTCCGTGGTGGTGATGATCGGGTTACTGATCAGATGGGCCTTGTTGCTGTTCTCAAGCGCCTGCACCTTCATCATCAATTCGCCCCAGTTCTGCACCGTACCGACCGTCAGGTCGACGGCGGGATTCTGAACCGGGTTCATGATGTCCAGGGCACCGTTGACATTGTTGCCAGGGCTCAGGAAATTGTTGACCGTCCAGTTGATACCCAACTCCCGGGTGGCCCGGGAATCCATGTCGATCAGGCGGGCGTTGATTTCCACCTGGGGAGTCTTGGTATCCAGATCGGTGGCCATTTCGGAAATGAGTCCCACACGGTCCTTGACGTCATTGATGATGAGGCTGTTGGTACGCACATCGACATCGATGTTGCCGCGTTCGGTCAACATCTGCTCGAGAGCGTCCTTGGTCTCTTCAGCGTTGGCGTAGTGGAGGTTCACCATGCCGAGGTGCAGCATTTCCAGGTCCTCGACCTGCTTGCGGGCACGCTCGATGTCGAGTTTCTCCTTGCGGAGCTCCTCGGCGGTGTCGATCCGGTAGATGCCGTGTTCCTCGACGTAGTCGAAGCTGTGGGCCTTCAGGATGACGGCAAGAGCCTCTTCCCAGGGCACGTCTTCCAACTTGACGGTGACTTTGCCTTCGACACGGGGCGAAGCCACGATGTTGGTCCCGGAAAATCCAGCGAGGGAACGCAGAACCGTACCGATTTCGGCTTCCTGCACGTCCAGGGAAATGGGTACGGATTTGTACGCCTGGTCCAGGACGACGGTTTCAGCCTCGGCTACAGGGACTGTGTCCCCGACCTGGGCCAGGGCGCCGAACGCACAGGCCATCAGGATGGTAACCAAAACTGAGATATGAGTGAAGCGGATCCTTCCGAACATTGTTTAACCCTCCGTATTTTCCAGCTTGAGAACCACTTTGTTGGTGATTCCGTACAGGGTGACCCGCGCTGTAAGTGAATTCTTGCGGATGCTGACGACGCGGCCGTGTCGGACGCGATCGCCCACACGCAGGATGTAACCAAAACCTTCTCCATCTTCCACCAGGGCGAACCTGTCGTCCTGCCCCCACATCACGCCCACCAGGTGAGCGCTATTCATGTCCACCAGATCGCTGGCCGTGGTCTTCTCGAAGTTCCCGGCGACCAGAACCCCGAAAGGGTCGGCCTTGCCGTAGGACTGGTAGAAGAACTCGTTGGCCCGGATCGCATTGATCCTGTCGCGCGAGATCTGGGACGGAGAAACCGAGCTTGTATCCTGGTCCCTGTCCGCCTCTTCATCGGCGGCCAGGACAGGCACCGCAACCAGCAGTCCGATCAGGACGGCTAAGGTCAGAGCGGCAGGAAGCCGGAAATTTTTCCTAATCATGATCTTAACTCCCTAGTGGCTGACGCCGGCCTGTTGGGTGACGGCTTTTTCGTTTCCGGCTTTGGCTTCCAGTTTATCCAGGATGCCTTCGCCATCAGTGGTATTCGTACCTTCCACAGGCGCGCTGGGCCCCTGGGTATAGGCGGTCAGGATCATTTCCGTCTCCACCGTGTACGGCTGTTCATCCTGCTTGTCGACACTCTCCATATTCAGGTCGGAGATGTTGACAATCCGGTTGAGATTGGCCAACCGGCTCAGGAACACGCCGGTCTGGTGGTATCCGCCCTTGATCCGGACTTCGACAGGGTTGTCGTTATAAAAACCCTGGTTGACCGGAGTCTGGGGCTTGAAAAGCTGGAATTCGATTCCGGACTGCTGACCGGCCGCGGTGACCTTTCGCAGCAGATCCGGCATCTCGTTCTGTTCGGGCAACAGGGCCTGGGCCACCATCCACTGATCGTGAAGTATGGCGTACTCCTGTTCGACCTTCTCCAGATTCCGTACCAGCAGCCGGGCCCTCTCCAGGTCCCTGCTCAGTTGCTGGTGGCGGGAATCCAGTTCGGAGATCGTTACGTTGCGCGATTTGTAGGTGAACTGGTATGTGTCCGTCATGAAGAACATCGGGACCGCAACCAGCACTACCACCAACGCAGCCGCCCAGCGGAGTAATTTGGGATCTTTGACGTCGATATCCATGGCGTCCTTCCTAACCTTCGAAGGGGGCCGGGGCCGTCTTGCGGACAGCCTTGGCCTGGGCTTTGAATTTAATGACCTTAACGTCCTCGATCTCACCCTTCTCCGCGACCATGAGGTCGACGCCGGAGAAATACGGGCTGTTGGTGACGTTCTGGAGGAAATCGCTCACGAGGAAGTTGGAGAAGGTGACGCCTTCGACAGCGTACCGGTCTCCGCCTATGTCCTCTACACGGGTCAGCCAGATATGATCAGGCATGGCCCGGTTCAGTTCGTCCATCAGGTGCACCCGGAAGTAGCGGTCCCTGTCCAGCCTGGTGATAACGTCCAGGCGATCGTTCAGGTCTTTCCGCTGCTGGTTCAGCCTTTTGATCTTGGCGATCTCGGGCGCCAGCCGGCGGGTTTCCGCCTCTTCTTCGACGATGATCTCATTCAACGCCTTGATCTGGTTGGACTGGTGGACATACACCGCGCCGATACCGACGGCGGCGACCAACACCAGGACCAGGGGCGCGAAATTTCCGACATTGGGCAGGGAGATCCTGCTTGCGGCCGGCATTTCATCGCGGGGCAGAAGATTGATGCGAATCATGCTCCCACCGCCTCTCTGAGGGCCAGCCCAACGCTCACCGTGAGCAGGGGACTCAGCTCCTCGGCCTCTCCTTCAGCGAAGAGGTCAGGGTTGTAATCCAGCCCGGCCAAAGGATCGGCAATCTCGCTGGGTACGTTATAGGATTCAGCCAGGTATTCCCGCAGGCCGGGAAGATGAGCCCCGCCACCGCTCAGGACGATCCGGTCGATGCCGTCGGCTTCGCCCGAAGTCTTGAGGTAGGACAGGCTGGGCTCGAGACCCTGGTAAATTTCGGATCCGACGGAACGAACGATGTCGGTGACCAACTGGTCGTCGACCTCGTCCGTGTGACCGCGGGCCACGTCGTGAGCCGTCTCGTAGGTCAGGCCCAACTGTTTCTGGAACTCTTCGATGAACTGCGACACGCCGATGGGCAGATCACGGGTGAAGTACGGCACGCCGTCCTTGACGATGTGCACGTTGGTCACCCCGCCTCCGACATCCAACAGGGCGACGAACTCGTCGGCCTGCTCTTCCGCGGCGGTCTCTTCGGAGTCCTGGTCGCCTTCGTCGAAGGGATCCAGTTCGTCCACCGATTCCTCCGCGTCCTGCGTTTCGGGTTCCGCGATCAGCTCGGGCAGGTTTTCAAATCCGCCCTGCGCCTTCATGTACTCCCAGGTGTTCTGGTTGGCGAAGGAAGCAACGTCGATCACCAGGGGCCGGAAGCCGGCGTCCCGGATCAACTCGGCATGGCCGAGGATCATGTCCTTCTTCGCGGCCACCAGCAGGAGTTCCATCTGGTCGGCCCCGATGTCCTCCTGAAGGATCTGGAAGTCCAGGGTGATGTCGTCGATGTCGAAGGGGGCATGCTGTTCGGCCTCCCAATAGATGGCCTCTCTGGCGTCATCCTCGGACATCTTGTCCATGACGATCTTCTTTACGATGACCGCCCGACCAGCCACCGCGCTGGCCACGGGTTCATCCGGGATGCCCGCCTTTTCAGCCGCGCTGCGGATGGCTTCGATTACCAGTTCACGATCCATGATTTCGCCGTCGACAATCGCCTCGGGCGGAAGATCAGCCATCGCGAAATGGGTGATCATCGGTCGATCATTGGTAAGATCGAGCCTGAGGCACTTGACGACATTGGAACCGATGTCCATGCCGATAAGTGATTTTTGTTTCCTCTTAAGGAATCCGAACATGTCAAGCCTGCCTCGCTGTTCGAGCATTCAAGTGAGGACACCCACTCCCTGTCGGGTATCCCTCCGGCCAACCGCAACATGCGTGCCACAAAATTCATCGGCCGCCTGGGGGAGGCCTTGAGTCCAAATCACTGGAATTCTTCGGGAAAAGCGGGAAAGGGGATTTGGAGGAATTGAAGGGGCTGGACAAAGTCCGGCGGCAATGGTGGAAGATTGGCCGCCGGGGATCAGAATCGTGACAGGTACCAGGTGAAGATGTCCCCACCGAAAAACAGGACCACCGCGGCGGCCGCCGCCAGGAAAGTCCCGAACGGCAGCTTGGCGCCACCACCGAGGTTCCCACGGCCAACCGTAAGGGCGTACAGGGTACCGAACAGGGCGCCGCCGAAAAGGACCGCCGGCACACCCCAGGGGCCCAGGAAGACCCCTACCATGGCCATCAGCATCACATCTCCCCCACCCATGCCTACGACACCACGGACCAGCTTGTAACCGTATGAGACCACCAGAATGGACCCGGCGCCGACGGCTGCTCCCAGCATGGCCGAAGGTAGCGCGGGATTCCCGAAAAGGGATAAAACCGACCCGATGACCATGCCCCCAACCGTCAGGGTGTGGGGAATAATCATGTGCTCCCAGTCGATCATTGCAATATCCAGAAGAATAATGAGAAAAAACGATGCAGAAAGCCCGTCCAGGGTCCATCCGAACCTCCAGATCGAGGCCAGAACACAGACCGCGCCGGCGATTTCGACAAGAAGATAGCGCACCGAGAACGGCGCGGAACAATTGCGACAGCGCCCGCGCAGTATCAGCCAACTGAGCAGCGGGATGTTGTCGTACCAGGACACGGTTTTTTCGCAGGAAGGGCAAAAGGATCTGGGCCCCACCACGCTCAGGTCGCGGGGCAACCGGTAGATGAGGACGTTGGAAAAACTGCCGAAGCAGGCCCCCAGCCAGGCGGCCAGGATCGTGGACAGTATGCCGAATTCGGCGATGGTCATGTTTAAATCTCCGGGATGGGGCCGATGAAATCCTTGCCGTACCTTTTCTGGAATTCAATCTTGTTGTTGATCTTGTCGATCATCTTGACGGCCAGTTCCTTCATCTGCGGGCTGTCGGTGGATTGGTAGAGATTTTTCCACAGGGCCAGCGAGACCCTCGCGTCGCCGCCCTTGTAACGGGCAAAGGCCGCGAATCGGGGTTCCTTGTCCGTGGCGTCGCTACAGCGGCTGGCCATGTCGAACCAGTGACCCGCCCTAATGTAATCGTGCTCGATCACATAATAGATGAAACCGATCTGGAACGGCAGCTTGGCTTTGTCGGGGTTTGCCAGGATACCCCGCTTCAGCATATCGATGGACCGTTCGGTATCCCCGAAACTGGACCAGCATACCAGGGAGGCGAAGTAGTAGGCCTCCTCGAACTGGGGATCGAGTTTGGTGATTCCGTCGATCAACAGGTCGAAGTACCGCAGGTCATTGTTACCCATGGAGTAATCGCCATAATATTGGATGAAGCGAAACCAGAGATAGTCCGCGGCGGCCTCACGGAAACCGAGGGTGGATTCAGCAAGGAAATTCCCCGAAGGGAAATAGAGCCTTTCCTGCTGGTTGGCGCCCTCCTCCTGACCGTCGAAAACCTGCAGGGTCATGACGATGACCAGAATCGCGGCGGCAAGGGCCAGACCACGCAGGGTAGTTTTCATGCGTGCGCTCATTATCCCCTGAGCTCCTTGCGCGAAAAGATGGACCCGGCGATGACCAGCCGCAGCACTGTCCAGGCAACACAATAGACCGTGGCCATGAAGAGGTGCTGGCCCGATACCGCCGCCCCGTGAACCACGGCCCCGCGCAGGTTGAACACTTCGAGGTTCGGGGTCAGGTAATAGACCAACTCCGACATCTGCCGCTGAAAAACACTGCTTTGAAGTTGTCCGAAGTCGCGGATGGACTGGCTCAGATGCCCCACCGCGAATACGCCGAGCGTGAACACGGCGGCCAGGACCGGCGAAACACTGGTGGAAAACAGAACGACGACGGCGTTGATCAGCGTCAGTTCGAGAAAAGTCAGGTAGAAGGCGCCCAGAAAGCGAAGTGAAAATGAACCCGGCGCCAGAAACAGCATCAAAAGGAACACCAGCCCCATCACCGCCAGCATGGAGACCAGGGTCAGGTTCAAACCGAGGAATTTCCCGATCAGGTATTCCCGGCGTCCCACGGGCTTGGACAGGATGGTCACGATGGTCCCCTTGTCCAGTTCCTTGCGGACCATGCTGCTGCCGACGAATACGACGACCAGCAGGCCGAAGACGACCATGGAGGCCAGACCGACGTCGGCCATGATCTTTGCCTGGGCTCCCACCGTCAACGGAGACAGGATGGCCGTACTGGCCAGCATGATGAAGCCGAACACGGCCACCAGATAGAAGATCCTGTCGCGTACCGTCTCAAGAAAGGTGCTGGCCGCGAGGGTAAGGATGTTCCCGGTCATCGGGCCACCTCCGTTTTCACTGCCGAGTCCCGATTGATTTCCATGAACAGTTCCTCCAGGCAGGATCGATGGGTTTCCAGCGACACCAGCGGTATCGACTCGCGGTGGCAATCATTCAAAAGGTTTCGCAATTTCCCGACGCTTCCGACATTCACGCGCACTTTGCCGTCCACCATGACGGTATGGTCGGAGGGAAGCCAATCGGGACGGGCTCCACTCAGCGCCAGGTCGCCCGTGTAGGAAAATCCCGGATTCATTTCATTCAGGTCCCGCACCACCGCCATGCAGCCGTCCTTGAGGATGCCCACGGTGTCGGCGATGATTTCCACGTCCGGCACTATATGGCTGGACAGGATAATGGTCTTGCCGGCGCGCTTGAGATCCAGCAACAGTTCGCGGACCTCCCGCCTGCCGATGGGATCCAGTCCCGACATCGGTTCATCGAGGATCAACAGATCGGGATCGCCCAGGATGGCCTGGGCCAGACCGATCCGCTGCAGCATTCCCTTGGAGAATTTGTTCAGGCGTCGGCCCGCGAAACTGGTCATGCCCACCATGCCCAGAACCTCGTCAATGCGGGCGGCGCGTTTTTCCTTCGAAATGTTCAATAGACGCGCATAGAACTGCAGCAGCTCCCGTCCGGTCAGGTGATCGAAGAAGTAGGGACGCTCCGGCAGATATCCCACCCTGGCCCTTGACGCCGGATCGCGGTAATCCATGCCCATGATTTTCACATCGCCCCCATCGGGGTGGACCAGATCCAGGATGCAGTTGATGGTGGTGGTCTTGCCGGCGCCGTTGTGCCCCAGCAGGGCAAAGACGCTTCCCTTCGCAACAGAGAACGAAACACCTTCGATTCCCCGAATGCGTCGCTTCAGGAATCCCGAGCGGAACGACTTCCGCAGGTCCCCCACCTGGATGACGGCGGGTTCGGCGGCAGAGGGATACGGCCGGGAAAAACTTCCGGTATCGGCGACCGTTCCGGTTCGTTCGACATGGCGGGTTCCCACGGTTTCCCGGTCAATTGCCCTGTTTTTTACCGGCGCTTGAATAATCAACGTCCACCTCCGGCCCAAAAGGCCTTTAAATGGCTCGAGATGAGGGTATTTTTTCTTTCCGGGGTGAATTTGCAATTGGGATGCCATGGAAATGGGAAAGGTCAAGGGCGGCCCCATACCCGGAGCCGCCCTTTGAAAATGTTCTGGAAACAGGCGCTAATTGCCGCTGCTCAAAAGAAGAACCTCATCGTCAATCCCCCACCCGTTGATCAGGTAACCCACGTTCGTTCCGGTCGCGTCAACCTGCGTCACAATGCCCACTTGACCGGACAACGCGGCCACGGCGGCGAACTGGGGCTCCGTAAAGTCCCTCGTGAAGGCATTTTCCAGGTTTCTTCCGCCACTGGTGTTTATCGGCAACATGGGCAGAAGATCCCCTGCCGCATCGGAATAGATACCGCTGTTGCGGACGGCGAAATCCTCCGCCGACAGCTGAAGGGTATGGGCCGCGCCCTTTACCTTGGCTTCCTTCGCCCGTCCCTGGAGCTTGATGAAGTTGGGAATGGCAATGGTAGCCAGCAGGGCCAGGATAACGACCACAATCATTAATTCTATTAAAGTAAAACCTTCGCTGTTTTTCATAATGACCTCCCCTGAATATCGGGCGTCCTGGCTGTAGAACCTGCAACCTGATGAGTTATCGCCCGAAAACCGGATCCCTTTAACGTCGAAGGACGGTGCCGTTGCCGGCACCGTCCTCAAATCAACCGAGACTATTCTCTACTGGCCACTGCTCAGCACCAGAATCTCAGTATCCTTGCCCCAACCGTTGATCGTGTAACCAACGTTGGTACCGGTAGCGTCCTGCACGGCCACAACACCGACCTGGCCAGGCGTGGCGCCAGCGGCGGCGTACTGGGGCTCGGTCCAGTTGCCGGTGAAGGCGTTCTGGAGGTTCAGGCCGTTAACGGCGTCATTCGGCAGCAGGAGGGAAATGTCAGCCGCAGCGTCCGAGTAGATACCATCGTTACGCACGGCGAAATCCTCAGCGGCCAGCTGCACGGTGTGCGCGGCGCCCTTGACCTTGGCTTCCTTGGCCCGGTCCTGCATGCTAATGAAGTTCGGAATAGCGATTGCGGCCAGAATACCAATGATAACGACCACGATCATCAGCTCAATCAGAGTAAATCCCTTACGATTCAACACATCGATCTCCTTCGATTCGGCCCACGTCCTTGTGAGTGTAGACCTCTTGGTGCTTACTGCCGGGTTGTCCGGCTCTCTACCTGCCAACGGCAGTCCACAATGAAGCAATGGCCGTGCCATTTGCCTCTCCTACAGCGCACATTTACAACCATCTGTAATTGTGTCACTTACATCCATGTTTCTCAGGGCTTGGGCAAATTCATCTTGGCAATCCTCATGCAACTTGCCCATTTCTTCACCCTTTTGCGTGCGAATCAAAAGCCGGACCACTTCAAACCCCACGCTAGACCCCAGTGGGTTCGCCGACTTTTTCGCCAGCTTCCCGAATGACCGACTCGACCGCCTCGAGCAATTCTTCGCCGGGAACCTGCTCCTGGCCCTCATCCTCGAAGTCTTCCGCGGTACCGGAGTCCTGAAGACCGTATTTCTTCAATTTCCGGTAGAGGGTCGAAGCATTGATGCCGAGGATTTCCGAAGTCAGTTTGCGGGCCCCGTCCGTGGCCTCGAGCACGCCCAGGATGTGGGCCTTCTCCAGGTCATCGAGTGTTATTCGACCACCAACGGACAGGTTCGAGGCAGCCGCATCGGCACCTTCACCCCTGGTGAGGAAGACCGGCAGATCCTTCAACGTGATCCGGGCTGTATCCCGGATGATGCTTGCGCGTTCGATGACGTTTTCCAGCTCACGGACGTTCCCCGGCCAGTCGTATCCCTGGAGAGCGTCCAGCGCCTTGTCATCGATCATGGAGCCCAGATTACCCTGGTACTCGTCGGGACAGCAGCGTTTGAGGAAATGGTCCACCAGCAGGGGGATGTCCTCGGAGCGCTGCCGCAGCGAAGGCAGATTCATGGGGATGACGTTCAACCGGTAATAGAGGTCGGTGCGGAAATTGCCCTCCGCCACCGCCTTTTCAAGATCCAGGTTCGTCGCCGCGATGACCCGCAGGTTTACTTTCACCGGGCTGCTGCTGCCAACGGGATAGACTTCCCGCTCCTGAAGCATGCGCAGGAGTTTGACCTGGATGGTGAGGGGGGTCTCCCCTATCTCGTCCAGGAAGATGGTGCCGCCTTCGGCCTGCCTGCAAAACCCGTCATGGTTGCGGTCGGCCCCGGTATAGGAACCTTTGAGGTGGCCGAAAAGCTGGCTTTCCAACAGGGTTTCAGGAATGGCGCCGCAGTTGATGGCCACGAAGGGCCCGTCGGCGCGGTCACTTCTCTGGTGGATGGACTGGGCGATCAGTTCCTTGCCCGTACCGCTTTCCCCGTTGATAAGAACCGTGGCCGTGGTGGCGGCAATCTTGTCCACCATCTTGTAGACCGAGCGCATCCGGGCACTTTGTCCGACGATGCCCTTTTGCCGCTTGTTGCGCGTCAGTTCCTTCTTCAGCTTGATGTTTTCGGTCTTGGCCATGCCCAGCGCCAGGGCGTTGCGCACCACCATTTTGATTTCGTCGTTTTTGCAATGCTTCTGCATATAGGAAAACGCCCCGAGATTCACCGCGTCGATGGCCGACTGTTCGCTGGCGTAGGCCGTCATGATGATCACCGGGGTGGTGGGATCCATACTCTTGATCCCTTTAAGCAACTGGATGCCGTCCATCTTGGGCATCTGGATATCCGTCATGACAAGGTCGATGGGGGAATTTTCGAAGACCTGAAGCGCCTGAAGACCCGAGTTGACCGTCGTCACCTCATAGCCTTCTTTCTGCAGAAGAATCGAGAGGTACTGGCACATCGATTCTTCATCGTCAACGACCAGGATCTTGCCCAGGGCCATTGAATTCTCCTTGTTGGTGGAGGCATGCTGCGTTGTTTGAATAGGTATCGTCAGGAGGATGGGCCGCTTTAACGCGAAATGCGAAAAATCGGGGTCCTTTTCCAAAAAAATGCCATCCGTGCACGGATGGCTGATCATTCATCAAGGCGATGTGCAAGGTCCGGGGGGAAAAATTTGCCGCCGGGTCAACCAACCGTCAGCGGTTCAACCACTCCTGCCGTGGAAACATCATTGTCATCCACCGTTGCGGCCTGCGCATTTTCAGCCAGCAGTCGGCGATCCAGCGGCCAGCGGACCCTGAAAATCGCCCCACCGGTGGGATTGTCCTCGGCTCGGGCACTTCCCCCATGGGCCGTGGCGATGCGGGCCACGATGGACAGACCCAATCCCGTTCCGCTTTCCTTTGTGGTCTTGAAGGGAGAAAACAGGTCATTGCGTATATCCGGGTCGATGCCGGGACCGGTGTCCGTCACAATCAGTTCATAGTTGTCCCCGTGTCCGACCAGATTCAACCCGATTCTCAAGGCCCCATCATAGCCCATTGCCTGACAAGCATTTATCGCAAGGTTCAGTGTCATCTGGGTCAACTGGCCCGGATCAGCGACGACGGCCATGTCGACGGGGTCGACATCGCAAAAGACCTGGACCCGGCCGTCCTTGGCCGCAACGTGCTGTTTGATCTGCAGGGAAATCTGATCCCGGAATTCACTTGCCGTAAAACACGACTTTTTGGCGGCCGGCATCCGGGAATAGGCCAAAAAATCATTGATGATGGTATTGACCCGGGCGCTCTCCTTGAGCACCAGCCCAAGAAGCTGGTCCTGGTATCCCTCCAGTTCGAGCTCGCCGGCCAGGATTTCCACGCTGCCGCGGATGCTCGCCAGGGGATTGCGAATTTCATGGGCAATGCTCGCCGCCAGCTCGCCGATGGCGGCCAGACGGTCGGATTCCCTGATCCGGGCACTCATTTCCTTTTCGCGGGTGAGATCCGCGAAAATCGTGATGGCTCCCATGATCCGGCCGCTGGGGGCCGTCACATGATTGACGTTCAGGCCCAGGGGCATGGGTGATCCCTGTCGTTCTATGTGGACTTCCCCGCGATTCACGGGGGGACCACCCAGCGCGACCGGAAGGATAATGTCCGCCAGCTCCTGCATGCCGTCCGCCATCACTGTTCGAATGTCCTGTTTCAGAAGTTGTTCCGGAACCATCTGGAGAACCCGGCATGCCGAGGGATTGGCCCGGGTGATGATTCCCCTGCTGTTGACGGTTATCAATCCGCTCTGGATGTTGTCCAGGATGTTGCGGACTTCACAGCGGGCCTTTTGAGCCAGGATGTGGCTGTGCGTCTGTTCCCTTTTCCTTTCCGCCAGGCGGCTGGCCAAGCCGCTGCCGATCATTCCGGTCACGAGAAACACCGACATATGCAGGGCGGTGATCAGGACAGGCCACCCCTGCAGATAATCCAGGGTGGATTCGGTGCCCGTCAGCAGCCAGCCCAACGCCAGTCCAAAATGGCCCCCACCCACCAGGATGGCGGCCGTACCCGAAATTGCCATGGACCAGCGGGCGTCCAGGAAATAGGCCCCGAGCATGATCGGTACCAGGAAAACCAGGGGAAAGGCGGAATACGGTCCCCCGGAGAAGTGGACCAGCAACCCGATGCAGAGGGTGTCAGAGGCCAGCTGAACGGACAGTAGGATGCGCCGGGGAGCCTGCGCCATGTAGGCCGCCCAGGCCACGGCAATAGTGGTGTAGAGCAGCCCAAGGGACCCCATCAGCCCACTGGTGGAAACATCCTCGGAACCGAAAAATGCGACGAACAGGGAGGCTACAGTAAGAAAGGCGGCAAAAATCAGCCGCCAGATCAGGAGTCTTGCATTGGGATCACGGCCGCCGGGCCCGGCGG
>JAUVII010000070.1 GCA_030592845.1 Candidatus Krumholzibacteriia bacterium
CAGCAGGTTTTCGCTCAGATACTCGGAGCGGGCCTTGTCGGCCTTGACCTTGTCCTGGACCACCCGGTAGGGAAGGGCAAAGAGGTAGACTTCCAATTCCCTCTCGAAGGCGGCGAGAAATTCCTTCTCGGTGGCCGAGCCGCGCACTTTTTCCTTGGCGGCAATATAGGCCCTGGTGGTCATGCCGCCCATCAGCCTGGCGGCTTCCTTGTCCTCCATGGCCGTGATCTGATCGAGGCGGGCCAGGGCGCTCTTGAATTCCAGGTCGGCCAGATCGAGCAGGGCCAGATTCTGGTAAAAACCCTTCATGGTGGCGACGTCCGTGATCTCGTAGGTCGCAAGATCGGACTCGATGTCGGCGCGGAACTGCTTCCTGAGAGCCTTCATCTTTTTGGGGACTTCCAGCAGTTCGGTGACCGTGCCGTCCAGCGGATAGGTATGGACGGGCAGCTCATCCAGGCTGTTGATCTTGATCTTTTCGGCGGGCGCCTCGTCGTCGGCCGCCAAGGCGAATCCCGTCAGCAAAAGGGCCAGGATTCCGGTCAGGATGAAGAATTTGCTCAGATCTCGCGCGTGGGCCCTCATGGATATCTCCTTGGTTGGTCGGCGTGTGCAGCCGGACTGATTTTCCCTGAAAATCACCGTGCCAATATACAACAGGAGGTGGGCCAATCCCATATTTTAGGTTGTCGTTTTCCGGGTTTGAGGGCAATGTTTCCCCAGAAACCCGATATGATTTTTGCTTTTTTCCGCTGCTGGAGTGATTGAGTGATGCCATACATCCGCACGCTGGTTTTCTATGTGGGGGTGGGAATCATCAACCTGGGCCTTATTCCAGGCCTGGTGATCGCCCTTTTCATGCCTCTGCTGGCGCGCAACCGCATGTTCACCTTTCTGGGCCGGGTCACCATCGTTTGGCTGCGCCTGATGTGCGGCCTGACCTACGAAGTCATCGGCCGGGAGAACATCCCCGACCGGAACGGGATCATTTTTTGCAAACACCAGTCAGCCTGGGAAACCTTCGCCCTCCAGCTTGTCTTCCCCGAGCAGACCTGGGTCCTGAAAAGGATCCTGGTCTGGATTCCCCTGTTCGGTTGGGGACTGGCCATGTCGGGGGCGATCGCCATCGACCGCAAGGGCGGCACCAAAGCCCTGAAACAGGTTCTCGCTCAGGGCAAGGACAGGTTGGACAAGGGGCTGTGGGTGGTCATCTTCCCCGAGGGGACCCGCATGGAGCCCGGCCAAATGGGCAAGTTCAATCCCGGTGGCGCCATGCTCGCGGTGCGCAGCGGATACCCCGTGGTCCCTGTGACCCACAACGCGGGCGTCTACTGGCCGAAGGGCGGTTGGCCCATCAGGCCGGGTGTCGTCCAGTTGGCCATCGGTCCGGTGATCGATCCGGAGGGAATGAAGGCCGGCGAAATCAACCAGCGGGCCTTCGAATGGATCGAAGCCAGCATGGCTGAAATGCCTACCTGATCAGGGTCATGGTATTGGTCAGATTCCCACTGCCGCTTTCCATCCGCGCGTAGTAGACCCCCGAAGCGACCGCCCTGCCGGAATTGTCTGTCCCGTCCCACTTCACCGGCTGAAAACCTGCATCCCGGTGGCCATCCACAAGCGTTGCGACAAGGCGGCCACGTGCGTCGAACACGCGGATGCGCACATTTTGGGCCTTGGGCAAACCGAAGATGATGTTGGTTTCGGGGTTGAAGGGGTTGGGATAGTTGTCCTGCAGGACCACCACACTGGGGACCGGGCCCGGGTGGATTATCAAATTGCTGTTGGGTTCTCCGGGGGTCGGTTCGGTCTGGGTGACCCAGTCGTTGAAGCCGTCGCTGGATCGTCCCACCGACTGGTCCACCTGCAAATCACCGTAATCGCGGCGGTCTATTTCCCAACCGCCGGCTGCTTGCGGGGCATACAGTTGGATCTGGTCACCACCCCGGAAAACGCGCAGAACCGAATGAAGAGATCCTTCGGCCTCCTGGCCATCCAGCCAGATCAGCTTGTGCTCCCCGGGACGAATCATGACCGCGGGAATTTCCCAGCCGCCCAATGAAATGAACGAAGACAGGGTTACCCCCGTCAGATTGATGGGCGAGGGTCCGCTGTTGTACAACTCGACCCAGCCGTCGTAGTCCCCGCTTTCATCGGTAATGACCGAATCATTGTTCGGCATGATCTCGTTGATCACCAGTCCCTCGTAGGAACCCGGCCATTCGGGAGCGGACCAATCGGTGAAGAACCTGTCGGCGTGGGCCAGGAAATGCGGGTGCCGATCGGTGATCCACTGGCGGGTGCGATCCACATAGGCCTCGTACCAGTCGACCTGGAAGCCTTCCCATCTTTCGGCCTGTCCGGGGATTTCCGGCATCTGTTCGGTGACCACCGAGCTCAACCGCGCGGTCAGCGCATCCGGGGTCAGGACAGTGGTGAGGAGGTGTTCGTACCGGGAACGGAACAATGACCGGAAATCGGAATTGCCCAGCAGGGTGCGGAACATGGTCTGCCATTCCTGCTGCTCGGCTGTCCAGGGGCGATCGTCCGAGGGTGCCTGCCGATCGGCCCATTCGGCCGGGCCATCGGCGGTGAAAAAACGGAACATGTCCGCCGCGACATCGTCGGTGTGCATGATGAGGTCCTCGTCCCACATCACGAAACGCCAGGGGTGGTCGCCTGGCTGATACAGGGCCAGGTTCCAGGTGAAGCCGTTGTCGCCCGGCACCAGATAAAAATTGATCAGCTGCCAGTCGATGTAGCTGGCCAGATCCATGGATTTTCTGACCTCGTCGAACCATTGTGGGTCCGTGGGATCGGTCACGTCGCCGAACGACGACAGGAATGTCCACCACCCCGCGGCGTTGCCTTCTTTCTCCTCGCCGTCCTTGATGAAATTCCAGTCGCCCTTTTTCGCCAGGCTCCAGTTGTGTTCGAAAAACTCGTCGTCCAGCCGTTCGCGCAGATTGTAGGCGCCCCAGTATTCCTCGTTCAGGTACACGGCGATGAAACGGTGGCGGCTGTAGGCGTGGCCCAGGTCGCCCATCATCCCTTCGGCGATGTTGGTGTTGATCGCCACGCTGTCGAAGCGGTTGGCGCGACAGATCAGGCGGCGGAAGGTGGCCGGGCCGGTGGGGAAAATCTTGTGTTCGATCTGGTCGGTGGCCCCGTAGTCGTCGAAATAGATTCGCAGGCCCTTCTGGTGGTAAAAACGGCTGAACCCACCGTGGATGCGCAGGCCGACCGGCTCCTCCACAACCAGGCCCTGCCCGGGTTCGAAATATTGGAAAGTGGCCTCGCGTTCCCAGGTACTTCCGCGCTGGTCGAAGTTGATGTAGATGCCCGTTTGGGGATCCCAAAGACCGGCGCGTTCGGTCGTAATGCTGACCACGGGAATGTCGTGGGCCTCGGGCGTGTACGGACGCGGTGTTTGTGGAGCGACGAGAATGTAGGTGGTGTCCCCCAGGTCATCGTAAAAACCCGGGGTCCGTGGTTCGGTCCAATTCCAGGGAAAAACCGTGGTGAAGGTAAAGGCGTCTTCGCGTTCGAAGGCGGGATCGGAGCCCACCAGATCGATGGGACGATCCGCGGTGACCTTCACGCGGACCGACCCCTCCACTGCGCCCGGTGGCAGAGGCAGGAAATAATCCTCAATCATGCGCCAATCGCTGGTCACGGTGTACTCGGCGGCATTCGACAAGGTCGAACCCATCAAAAGCAGAAGGGCCAAACACAGGCCAGGCACCAATCGATTCGTTTTCCCAAGCCTTTTCCTGCTTCTCATAGCCTCTATCCGATTGATGGGTGGAAGGATTGGCAACCCCTCCCCGAACCCGATTGCGTTGATGACCGTCTGATTTTCCTTCACCGGGCGACCATTGTCAAATTTGTCCCGGCCTGTGACGGCGCCCGTTTCAGCATCCGGACCCAAATTCAGATAAATACCCGGACCCATCCGCAAGCAGGACTATTTTTATCTGCTATATTTCAGGGATCGTATTTTGGACCTTGTTCACGGGGAGATGACATGACAATCCAAAAACTCATGACCATGATCGCAGCCGGCGTTTTTCTGACGGCGCTTTCCGGATGCTACGACGATAAGCCGACCACGGCAGAGGCAAAGCTGTTTGAAGGAATCGACACTTACGGCAAGCAGATCACCACCGATTCCGACGAAGCCCAGAAACTGTTCAACCAGGGGCTGGTGTTCCTCTACGGATTCAACCACGACGAGGCGACCCGGTCATTCGAGGCCGCCGCCGCTCAAGACCCGAAAGCAGCCATGCCTTGGTGGGGTGTCGCCTACGCCGCGGGAATGAACATCAATGATCCCGAATTGACCGAAGAGCGCTGGCAAATCGGACATGAAGCCGCTCAAAAAGCGGTGGCGTTGCTGGATGATGAAAGTCCCCTTGAGCGCGCCTTGGTCGGGGCGGTGGCCCAACGCTATACCTGGCCCGCGCCTGCCGAACAGCGTCCCTATGACGAGGCTTACGCGGCGGCCATGAAGGAAGTCTACGGGAAATTCAGCGATGATCCCGATGTGGCTTGCCTATACGCCGAATCCCTGATGGACCTCCAGCCGTGGGATTACTGGACAGTGGATCTGGAACCCAAAGGCAGGAACACGGAATTCATTACCGCGATCGAAGGTGTCCTGGCGCGTCATCCCGACCATCCGGGCGCCGCCCATTTCTACATCCACGCCATGGAAGCGGGACCATCCCCCGAGAAGGCCGTCCCCTACGCCGAAAAACTGGAGGCCCGTGTACCGGGAGCCGGGCATCTGGTCCACATGCCTTCGCACATCTATGCGCGGGTGGGCCGTTACGGTGATGCCGCTGACGCCAACGTCCGCGCGGTCCAGGCCGATCGGGACTACTTCGCCAATGCCGGCGAGCAGGGTATGTATTTCATCTACTACGCCCACAATCAGCACTTCCTGGCCTACGCGTCGATGATGGAAGCCCGCTACGAACCCGCCATGAAGGCGGCGCGGGAACTCGAGGCGGACATGCCTGAAGAAGTTCTCAATGAGTTGAACTGGCTGATCGAGGGCCTCATGCCCACGAACTACCATGTCATGATCAGGTTCGGGAAGTGGGAGGATATCCTTGCGGAGCCTCTCCCTCCTGAGCACCGGTTGGTGACGCGCGCGGTCCACTACTATGCCCGGGGAATCGCCCTTTCGGTTCTGGACCGGACAGACGAGGCGCGGCAGGAAATCGCCAACTTCGAAAGCGCGGTGGCCAAGGTGCCCGAGGATTGGTGGATTTTCAACAACAGGATGCACGACGTTCTCCCCATTGCCCTGGCCATGCTGGAGGGTGAAACGGCTTATCGCGAAGGCCGGCTGGAAGAAGCCTGGGCGGCCCTGCGCCGCGGGATCGAAGCCGAAGACAAGCTGATCTACGATGAGCCGCCGGCCTGGATGCTGCCCGTGCGGCACTCCATGGGGGCCTTGCTGATGGAGGCCGGTGAATTCAAGGAAGCGGAAAAGATTTACCGGGAGGATCAGGTGCGGCATCCCGGCAACGGGTGGACCCTTCTGGGATTGCGGCAGGCATTGGAGGCCCAGGGTCGGGCGGATGAAGGCACCCAGTATGCATCCGCGCTGCAGACAGCCTGGAAACGGGTTGATGACCGTCCGACGAGTTCTTGTGCCTGCGCGCCGGTCAACAAGTAGGAATTGCGGGCGGCAATCTTCAAGCTGTTTGGCTGAAAATTTCCTGACTGGGGGTTTTGGTTGTACAAAACCCCCTGTTTTTTCCCAAAAAAATTGAATCATTCGGCCGGATTTAAATATTTTTAGATCGGATACGTTTCATTTGACGGAACTCGGATGTTTCAGGTATTCGGGCAAAGTCTGTGGACTAAAATAGGTTGGGTTGCCCCCCTTTTCGGGTTTTCCGTGTAGATGACTGGATATTCTGATACGGTACCTTTCAAATTAACGTAAGGCTGATATACGGACCGGATTCTTGAGACCATTGACATAGCATGGGAGCCGTGCTATCATGATATTATGATAAGGTCATTCAAAGACGACGCGACAGAGGACATTTTCAATGGCCGTGGGACCAAGAAGGCCCGCCGTGCTTGTCCTTCCTCGCTTTGGCGAATTGCCGGAAGAAAACTAGAAATGTTGGATTCTGCTGAGCAACTGGAAGACCTCCGGGTCCCGATTGGGAACCGACTTGAAGCGCTTTCTGGAAACAGAAAG
This sequence comes from Candidatus Krumholzibacteriia bacterium, assembly GCA_030592845.1. GTDB lineage: Bacteria > Krumholzibacteriota > Krumholzibacteriia > LZORAL124-64-63 > LZORAL124-64-63 > JAGLCY01. The sequence continues at coordinate 6,227 of JAUVII010000070.1, forward strand.
GGGCAGCACAGCATCCGAATCAACGAGCAGTATCGCATCTGCTTCGTTTGGGCTGGGGACGGCCCGTCCAACGTTGAAATCGTTGATTACCACTGAATAAGTGAGGCGGTAAAATCATGGTCCGCGTACCGACACATAGAGAACCCACCCATCCTGGGGAAATGCTTCTGGAGGAATTTCTGAAGCCTATGGGCATTTCCCAAAGGGACCTCGCGAATAACATTCATGTACCGTATCAGCGGGTAAACGAGTTGGTGAATCGTCGGCGGGGAATTACGCCCAGTACGGCACTCCGGCTTTCGAAATATTTTGGAAACAGCGCTGGTTTTTGGCTGTCTTTGCAGCACCGTTGGGACCTGTACCAGGCCATGAAGTCTGAGGCGAAGGAATTGAAGCTAATTCATCCCGTTCAGATGCCCAATTGAACAGCCTAACAGAAACTTCCACCTGACAAAGCCGCTTGTCACGCACCTGGCTTTCGCCAGGTCCGCGCCAATCGTCTTTGCAGGTGAAGCCAACGTTAGGCAGACGTTAAGGGTACCGGGGCTATCGAGGAGGAGACATGAGATCTGTGTTGGCGGCCCTCGTCGCGTATATTGGCTCCCGAGCTATATTCGCAGCATTCGATTTCAATTACGCCATTCTTAGTGATCCGTTCAACGTTGGCAAACTGATCATTGATATTGGCGTGTTCGTGGTTCTGTTTGAAGGATGTTATTGGCTTCTCGGGCTCAAGGGGATGCCGAAATCGAAGGACGCGGGCTAACTGGCCGCCCCTGCCGACGGGCCACGGGCCAACCGCTGGCTGGCACTGACTTCGTGGCTCGCGGCAGAGCGCCGGGACGGTAGGCCAGCGAGGAGAATCCCAAAGGAAAGGCACCGCCGAGCACATGGATGAACAGCATGGCAATGATCCACTGCACGGGATAACCCTGGAGACGATCCTGAATAGTCTAGTGGAGCATTTTGGCTGGGACGAGTTGGGTCGACGCATCAAAATACGGTGTTTTAATAGCGATCCGTCGGTGCAGTCCAGCCTGAAATTCCTGCGGAAGACTCCTTGGGCGAGGACAAAAGTGGAGAACTTGTATATTGCCACCCAAAAGCGCAACCGCAGGTGATAGGCCAAATTGCGGGGGTTATGAATGAGGGGCCTCGTCGAATTCGAGGTCGGAGTTGGTCACTCTTGGGATGGCGATGCAATTCCTGAGGACATTCACGATCGGCAAGCAATAAATGGAGTCGTATCGTAGCCGAACAAGAGCTTCCACCTGCCAGACAACCTGGTGATTAACCACTTCAATGCCACCATGGTGGGCAATTAACCTGTTAGGGCACCAGCTCCAACCGGAATACCGCAGACCCCGGTAATAGTGGAGTAGCCTGGCCGGTCACCCAGTCCCGATGGCCGGCCAGGAAAAACGGTGAGAGTGGATGCCCGCTCTGTCCGCCCGGCATATGCAGGATACCGTCTTTTTCACGTCCCGGTGAGACCACCATCCGCTCACTTGCCCCACTGCGGCGGTGCTGCACACGCGGCATGAACGAGTCGCCCGGCTGGGCTTGCGGAAGCGCGGCCAGCCAGCGCGAAAGCCAGGGTACCAATTGCGTAAAGGGATGGGCGACGACAACCGTATTGTGGTTACCCCAGGTGTAGTCTGAAAGCGCCCGGTCTTCGCCGGTGGTCGGTTCCATGGTGCGTTCCACCGCCTTCAGCACGAAGTCATCCCAGTCGTCGCTCCAGGGCGGCAGCAGATGATCCGGCCGCGCCGCCAACACCTCCCATGTCACCGCGTGACGATACGGCAGCCAATAGGTCCGGAAGTCCGGGTCAGCCTCGACACAACGGTCTGTAAGCAGATCGTAAACACCGTCGATGCACCGGTAGGTAAAATTGCGCACGAGCCGGTAGGCAACCGACCCGGTATCCGCGTGGCCGGACCAGTCGTCCCTCACCACCTGCAAAAAGTCCGCCGATGGTGAACCGGCCGCGGGCGGATACTGCCCCATTACCGCCAGCACCAGATCGCGCCACTCTCCCATGAACCGGGCCCGGTCATCCAACTGCACTGCCAGCATATCTTTTTCCATTGGGTGGTCCAATACCCGCAGGTCATCCCTTATCTGGCGGGCGCGGGCACCCAGGCCATAACCACCGTCTCCGATCAACGCCAGGTTTTTGCCGGCGCTCACCCTGTTGTTGGCCGACCAAAGACGCCCCTCGGCCGGATCGACCACCCGTGGCTGGGCGGCTGGTTCGAGATAACCGTCCCAGCGATGGGTCCCATCGGCCCACGATACGGGCAGCCGTCCATTCCACCCCACCCGCCGGGGAATTGATCCTAGGATGGTCCAGGCAATGCGGCCCCGGGAGTCGGCGCAGACCAGGTTCTGGCTGGGAATCCCCACGGTGGCCGCCATGGCCATCGCTCCATCGACATCCGCCGCTTTTTCCAGATGCCTGAGGTTCAGGTTCACCGCCTCGGGGTCATGCCCGGTCCAACGCAGGGCCAGACGACGACCCTTGGTGTCGGTCGTCCATATCGGCCCCCAGATGGTTTCTTCCACCCACAGCGTATCGTCAGGGGCACCGGCCACCGTGATGATCTCGGCCGCGCGCGCAATTTTTTTCCAACCCTCGGGGGTGCGATAGCGCGCTGGATCTTCCGGATCGGTTTCAATGATGACCAGATCAGCCCAATCGCCATAGCTGTTGGTGAAGCCCCAGGCCACCTGGCCGTTGCTGCCGGCAACCAGGGCCGGCGTGCCCGGCAAGGTGACTCCCACCACCGCGCGAATTCCGTCGCCCTCGGGCCAAGTCATGCGAGCCCGGTACCAGATGTTGGGCAAACCATGACCCAGGTGCATGTCATTTGCCAGCAGGGCGCCGCCGTGTCCGGTCAACGCGCCGGCCACTGCCCAATTGTTGCTGCCGGCGGTGTCCTGCCGGGGAGGCGCCTGGAGTTCAGTCCTGATTTCATCATAAGTGCGACCTTCGTAGGACCAGTCACGGACGTTACAGGCAGCCGAGTCGGGTATTTGAACCCCAGGCACCGGCTCGGTCTGGACGGGCGCCTCCCAGCGGTTTCCCCGGGGCAACAGGAACTCGGCCAGGGCAGGCGTAAGGTTGTCACGGACGTTGGCGTAGGCCTCTTCGGTGTAGGCGGTGGACAGACTCAGGTCCAGAAACATGGAATGCAGGGTCAGCACCGTGTCGGCCGGTCGCCAGGGTTCCGGTTTTTTGCGTAGGATCAGGTACTCGAAAGGGCGAGCCTTCAGGTCCTCCAGACCGGAATTCACCCCCGCGGTATAAGCATTCAGGATTTCCAGGTCGATGCCGTTCGTCGCGGCGACCACCTGCTCCGCACGCATCCGAAAACGGTGGCGGCGCGTATCACGGTCGGTGTCCAGAAGAGCCGGCCCCATCAGGGCGGCCAGTTCGCCGGCCGCGTTGCGGCGTTGCAGGTCCATCTGAAAAAATCGGTCCTGCGCGTGGAGAAAACCCAGGGCGCGGGCCGCGTCCCGGCGATCTTTCGCTTGGATATCGGGCACACCCAAAGTGTCACGGGTCACGGTCACCGGCTGGAGAAGGCCCTCCAGTTGGAGATCACCTTCGAGGCGGGGCCGGCTGCCTCGCAGAATCACATTTCCGGCCAGGAAGGCCACCAGGACCAGCCCCAGCAATGATGCCAACAGGATCAGCAGGATACGGCGAATGCGACGGACCATGGAATGGACTCCTCCAGTATCTACCTTGGTGTTGCTTTTCCGGGAATGATCCAAGTGTCCAGATTCGGCAGGCTACCCCAATGATGCAATCCGGTCACGGAAAAACCTCATGGTCCAAAACAGATATTGTCCTCCAGCCTGCGGGGAAGGTTGACAAGACCGGACATCGGAGTGAGGCTTATCCAGTCCGGATTCCTGAAATCCAACCCCCTTGGAGCCCCCATGAACAGCGAAGAATTCCGCCGCCACGGACACGATGTCATCGACTGGATCGCCGACTACCTCGATAACGCCGAGCGCTACCCAGTGATGTCGCGCAGCAAACCGGGCGAGATAAAGGCTTTGATCCCCGACTCCGCCCCCGAAATCGGCGAACCCATGGACACCATCCTTGAGGATTTCCGGCGTGACATCCTGCCCGGCGTGACCCACTGGAACCATCCCCGCTTTTTCGCTTACTTCCCGGCCAACAACAGCGCCCCTTCCATTCTCGGCGAGATGCTTTCAGCGGGCCTGGGCGTCAATTCCATGTTGTGGCAAACCAGTCCCGCGGCCACCGAGCTGGAAGAAAAGGTCATGGACTGGCTGGGTGAAATGATCGGTTTGCCGGACGGGTTCCACGGCGTCATCCAGGACACCGCCTCGACAGCCACGATGGGAGCACTGGTTTGCGCGCGGGAAAAGGCCACCGCCTTCGCGGTAAACGCGGCGGGCCCGGCGGGACTTGCCGGAGCGGGACCCTTGCGGATCTACGCTTCGCGAGAGGCGCATTCCTCCGTCTTGAAAGGCGCCAAAATCGCGGGTTTCGGAGCGGAAAACGTGGTGCTGGTCGGGATCGATGAAAACCGGGCCATGGACCCCGCCGACCTGGAGGCGAAGATCACCACCGACCTGGCCGACGGCTTGATCCCCTGCTGCGTCGTGGCCACCGTCGGGACCACCGGATGCACGGCCATCGACCCTTTGGCGGCCATCGGACCCGTGGCAAAAAAACACGGCCTTTGGTTTCACGTGGACGCCGCCCTGGCCGGGTCGGCGGCCATCCTCCCTGAAATGCGCTGGATCCTCGACGGTGTCGAACAAGCCGACTCCCTGGTCTTCAATCCCCACAAATGGCTTCTGACCAACTTCGATTGTTCGGCCTATTTCGTTCGCGACCCCGAGCATCTCGAACGAACCATGTCCATCCACCCCGAATACCTGAAAACCGGCCGCGACCGCGAAGTGAACAACTACATGGACTGGGGCATCCCGCTGGGCCGCCGCTTCCGCGCGTTGAAGCTTTGGTTCGTTCTGCGCAGTTACGGAGCAGTGCGCCTGCGGGAAATCATCGCCGGACATATTGCTTTTGCCCGGGAGTTCGCGGGATGGATCGACTCGGCCCCTGATTGGGAACGGTTGGCTCCGGTCCCGGTCAATACGGTCTGTTTCCGGTGGAAGCCGGCGGGGATGGACGAGGCCACCCTGAACACCGCCAATGCCAAACTGGTCGACCGCGTGAACGCCGACGGCACAATCTACCTGACCCACACCAGGCTGGACGACGTCTTCACGATCCGCCTGGCGGTGGGCCAGCGCGCCACCGAACGCGAACACGTTGTGACGGCCTGGGAAACCCTGCAAAAAATCGCGGGTGAAATTTAGATCGGATATTGGATATCCATGCAGAATTACCCGCCGGCGGGTTTCTACGCAGGGATATCAGATAACCCTGCGAAAAGTGCCCCCCGGGGGGCATCTCCTGCTGGATAATCTTGTGTGGAGAAATTGGCTGTCCGGGGTGTGAGTGTATCCTCAGGTCCTGCAAACAAAAGATCCGGGTAATCCGCAGCGCCGAAGGCGTGAGGACATCCCGGATCTTTTGTTTGCAGGGCCTGAGGATGCCCTTAGGCCCCCGCCTCCCACTTTTTAGACCGGCTCACAAGACCGGAAACAATGATCAGGGCCAACGCCAGCCCGGATCCGATAAACACCCAGTCCGGCACCTTCGTGGCATCACCCGACGCGTAGCTGTGGAGTCCGGAAAGGAAGTAGTTCACCCCGAAGTAGGTCATCACGACCGAAGCGATGGCCGCCAGACTGCCCGCGGCGTTCAGCCAGATCGAACGCATCTGAGGTATCCAGCGGAAGTGAAGCACCACGGCGTAGACCAGGATCGTGATCAGCGACCAGGTTTCCTTGGCGTCCCAGCCCCAGTAGCGGCCCCACGACTCGTTGGCCCACACGCCGCCCAGCAGGGTGCCGACGGTCAGCAGGCCCAGGCCCGTGATCAGGATGTGCTTGTTGGCGCTGTCCAGAGTGGTGATGGCTTCCTTCAGGTTGTCCCGGCCCTGGCCCTTGGCCATTAAAAGGAACAGGGTCAACATCCCGATCAGCGCGGATAGACCCAGGAATCCGTAACTCGACGTGATGATCGTCACGTGGATGTTCAACCAGTACGACACCAGCACCGGCACCAGGGGGCCGATGGCGGGGTCGAAGGTGGACAGCATGGAAACGCCCAACACGATGGTGGTCAAAAGTCCGCCCAGGGCACCCGGCGCGCCCATCCGGTAGACCAGTTCGAAGATCAGGCCGGCCACGGCCACCGAAAGGCTGATGAACAGCAGCGATTCGTGACCGTTACTGATGGGAATGCGCTCCGACGCGATCCAGCGGATTGTATAAGCCAGGATCATCCCGCCGATGGCGAACGAGTACATCGCCACCCCCAGCGTATAGAAGGGGTTGCGGAAGCTTATCCTCGCGTTGCGGTTGCGGAACAGGTTCCACAGATAGACCGGCATCAGGATCATGAAGGTTCCCAGCAACGGAATCATCATCCAGGAAAAGATGTGGCTCTTGTTATAGAACAGTTCCGCGTCGGTGACGCTCTTGGGGGGGATGACCGCCGCCCCGTACTGGACCTGCAGGGCCTTGGTCTTGATCAGCCCGTCCAGGATCATGGCGTTGTTGCCGGTTTCAACGCCCGTGCTCAGGGTCGTAAAAGCCGAACGGTAGGCATCCTGTTGTTCGGAATTCAGCCTGGAAGTCACGTCATTGAAGGCCAGCCAGGTATTGTTGTCGTCGCCGGGGACCGGATACATCTTCAGGTTGTAACCCCGGAAGGTCATGTTCAGCAGTTGGAAACGCTCGTCGAAGGAGATGAGCTTGCGCTGCGTTTTTGTCCGGTCACGATCGGGAGTCCGGTGTGCTTCCGACACCTGATCGCCGATGCGGTAATTGCCCTCGGGGGTGAGCAGGCTGTTGTAGGAAACGTTTTTGACCGAATGATCCACGCCCAGCAGATCCTTCAGGCCGGGGTAACGCACGCCGATGATCGGCTTGTCCACCCAGAAGTAGGGATTCATCGACCAGCTGATGTACTGATCCACCGGATGTCGGCCTTCGTATTTGGACCGCTTGGCGATTTTCATCACCATTTCGCGGGCCAGCGTATCGAAGGGTTTCATGCGGCCGCGATAATCCTGGATGGTCATGCGGGACGCGATTTCACGGGCCGGTTTGGACAGCTCGACAAAACCGGATGGAGGCGCGTGGTTGTGGCCGTCACCCGGACCGTGAGTCTGGGCCAGAGCGCCGCCGGCGGTGCCCGCCGCGACAATCAGGGCCAACGCCGCCGCCTGAGCCGGGGTGGCTTTCTGTTGGGAGGATTTGTTCTTCGAGGGGAAGATCAAACCCTTGAGCATGATCAGCAGGAAACCCAGGGAGATCAGCGTGTAGCCGAAGTAGGTGGGCATCTTGCCGGGATCGTGGTTCACCGTCAGCACGGTGCCTTTCAAATCGGGGTCGTAGGAACTCTGGAAATGTTTGGTTCCCCGGTGGTCCAGCGGACTGTTCATGTAGATGTGCACCTTCTCCCCCTCGATGCCCTTTTCCGGGTCGATCAGGGTGACCCAGCTTTCGTAGGTGGCCGGGTTGTCACTGCCCGGGTAGGTCTGCAGTACAAAATCGTCGAGATGCAGGCTGTAGGGCAGGTCCGCGAACACTGGCGCATAGGCCAGCTGGATGGTCTGGCCGTTCAGCGTCACGCTTTGGGGACGGGCGTGTTCGCGGCAGATGGCATCGGCCTCGTTCCCTGCCTCGTCACGGATGACTACCCGCGCCGCTGCGCCGGCGTTCGGGTTTTCACTCAGCGCCGGGGCCAGAACGACCGAATCGTAGATTCCCACCGGGATGAAGGACATATTGTCTTCCGGTGAAGCGTAGACAACCTCTTCGTGGACGTCGAAAATCTCGCCCGCCGCATGGGAGCCCACATCCTGGGAATTCATGTCCAGGGTCTGGATGATAAACGGCGCGCGGCCCTGAAGACCCGTTTCGCCGCCGGTGGCGAATTCGATCCCGCGATTGATCTGGTAAAGGATATCCAGATCGGCGAATTCATCTTCGCCGCCGCCGTGGTCCATGGAAAAATCGGGATGCAGGGCGAACAGGATCCGTTCGCCGGTGGCGCCGTCAGGGCTGGTGATTTCAACCCGGATCATGGGGTTGACCAGCGGTCCGTTCGCATTTGAAGGGCCGCCGACCTTGAAGTCGGTCTGGAATTCAGTGACCCGAAACTTGAAGCCGTTGCATTCCTGGGCGACGTCGGAATCGGGATCAACGGCAATAGTGCAAGTGGTCCCCTTGATGTGCAGGCGAAGATCACCGTAAGGCGAGTCGCTCATCGTTTCGCTGAATCCGCCCTCGAGAAAACGGGCCTCGAAAGGCCCCATGTGACCTTCGCCGCCCCTGATCAACGTATGGGTGATGATTTCCCCGTCGTGGGAATCCCCGTACTGCAGAGCGGGTATCCCCCCGGGACCCGGCTGGTAACTCTCCTCGAAGCGCGGCCAGTACTCGGTCACTCCCAGTTTGTACTTGATCCCCCCGAGGGTCACGTTCCCCCACTTGTTGTTTTCGCCATACTTCCACAAACGCA
>JAUVII010000211.1 GCA_030592845.1 Candidatus Krumholzibacteriia bacterium
GGGAACGTCGGCCCGTTTCATCCAGGGCGGCGCAGTAACGGCCGGTCCCGCAGCCGATGTCCAGGATCCTGCCTTCGGCCGGCAGCCATTGATCCAGGAATGCGGCCACCCCCTGGCGAAAAGGGAAGATTTTTTCGTAGTGTCCCGCGAAGTCGGAATAAAAGGCCATGACCGTAAAACCTTTGTAGTTTGTGTGGTGTCAGGGCTGGTTGCCCGGATTCATCCCATCCCCGAGTTTTGGGGGAAACCACGGGAGGTCGGATCATGTTTCCCTTCCAGAAAATCCTCTGCCCCACCGATTTCAGCGAAGCATCACTGTGCGGACTGAAAATGGCCAGCGAAATGGCCGAAAAGTTCGGCTCACAGGTGGTGGTGGTGTATGTCAACACCTCCATCCAACACCTGCCGAGCCCCCACGTCGAAGCATCGGAAATCACCTTCGACACGGTCGCCTACGAGAAACGGTTGGCCAAGGAGGCCCGCGCCAACCTGGCCGACATCGCGGCTTCCATTTTCCCCGAAGGAGTGGAACCGAAACTGGAAGTCAGGATCGGCCAGCCCGCCCAGGAAATTCTCGAGGCGGCCCATGACGAGGATGTGGACGCCATCTTCATGGCCACCCACGGCCGTACGGGTCTGAAGCACATCGTCTTCGGATCGGTGGCCGAACGTGTCGTCAGCAGGGCCGACTGCCCCGTGCTAACGGTGCGCAGCTGCGACGACTGACCGGGCAGGAGCAAAGGGTCAGGGCAAAAGGTACATCTCGTAGCCGGGGTGCGGCCAGGGTTCACTCCTGACCGCGCCTGCGGCCAGAAGGGTTTTCCGCCAGAAATCCGTGCGCCTGTCGTCGCCCGGTCTGAAGGCTATTTCAGCCGATACGATTCCCAGATCCTTCCAGGTCGCGAACATCAGGGCCGGATCCAGTTCCCCATCCTCGCAAGCTTTCAACTGCACCCGAAAATCCACGATTTCCGGGGGGACCCACCCGGTGACGCCCGCCGTCACAGGCTGGCCCGTTTCCAGTGTCCTGGTTATCCAAAGAGCTTCAGTGACATCTTCGACATATTCCGTTTCCGGAGCGGGAAGGGTCACCACCGGACCGGACTGGGGAAAAGCGGGACTTACCGGGCGGCCATTCATGGGCACTTTCAACACGGGCACGGCCGCCGGCAGGGAAACCAGGATCAGCAGGGAAACCATCGCGGGCGTCAGACGGCCGATAAGCCCTGGCCGCCGAATGAGGCCTTCGATTCCCACGGCCGACCACCAGGCCACCGCGATCACGAACAGCCAGGAAAACCGCCAGGCGCCGCGAAAGGCCTTGAAGGGTGGGACGGCTGTCCGCAGCCACTCCAGGGGCAACGGGAGACGTTTGTCGGTGCCCGGCAAACCCACCGAATCTCCAAACGCCAAAATCAGCCCCACCAGGCCCATGACAAGAAGCCCGGCGCCCAGCCTGCGGCGCTGTACGGAAATCCCGCCCCGCAGGAACCAACCGATCACCGCCAGGACAAGAGCCACCCATCCGGGATTCAAGACCTGCCGGTCGCGATCCTTGTAGCGGGCCAGGCCCTCGGTGCCGCGGCCGATCCAATCGGCGGGCTCGCCCCGGTAGATTCCCCGGTTCAGAAAATGCTGGATGTCGGCGCTGCCGGACCGGACCTCATCGGATCGACGGGTGAAATCGGGATACCGCTCCGCGGTCTGAAGTTGGGGCAGGGCCAAAATGATCACCGCCGCCCCCGCCAAAGCCGCCGGAATCCAGGCTGCCCGAATCACGGGAACGATCTGGCCTGCCAGACCTTCGCCCCGGCGGGCTCCGCTGACCAATCGGAACACCTTCAACACGGCCACACCGATGAGCGCATGCGCAAAACCGTACCAGCCCCAAGCGGCCTGCATGACCAGGGCGCCGCCCAATGCCCACCAGGCCCAGGCGCTGGCCCGGTTCTCATCCCTGCGGTTCATGGCCGTCACCACCGCGGCCAGGGAAAACAGAACAAAGGGAGGGGGAAGCTGGTTCAGATGACCAATCTGCGCCTGGGTATAGGGGGCGCCGACCAGGGCCAGGGCAAAGACGCCTCCGGTCCAGAGAGAACCGCCTGTGGCGCGCCAGAAAACTCCCGCGGCCCCGATGACCAACAGAAGGCTGCCCAGGAAAGCCCAGTTATACAGCCCGGAAACCGTGGGGTTGAGCAGCATCCGAACCGGCAACACCAGCCAGGCCTGGCCCAGCAGGGAATCCATGAATCCGAGGGCGCCGGGCACGGGATAAAATATGGGGAGGTCCAGCCAGAGCGAAGGCTCGGTCCAGTGGCGGGCGGTCCATTCCAGGATACCCAGCTGCAGCATGGCGTCGATACCCCCGAAGGGGGCGACCACCGACCCGGACCAATCCCGCCAAACGGGACCCAGACAGGCTGCGGCCACGGTCAGTACTCCAGCCCAGGCCAAACCTCCGGAAATATTTTCGCGCATCTTATCTCTCCGGGGTCGGGGCACCGTTACCGGGATGGATCATTCGGGTTCGTAAAGCCTGACAGGCCGGCCCGCTTCGATCCAGGCGGAAATACCGTACTGGAGATGGTGGACGTGCCTGAAATCCTGCCGGCCGTCCAGGAACCGGCCCAGTTTGGCGGTCCGGATTCCATGCCTGCAGACGAGTATGAAAGGCTTGTCCCTGTCCGCTACCTTATCAAACCCGGCAAGCCAGCCGTCAAGATCGTATTTGTCCCCTTCGTGGAAAAATGTGATCAGATGGCTGCCTTCGATCACGCCGGTCTCTTCCCATTCCTCATCCCGGCGGATGTCGATCAGGGGCACGCCATCATCCGACAGGGCCGTCAATTGATCATCGGACAGGTTTTCGACCCTGGCCCATTCCGGGGTATTGAAAAGCAGATTGATCATTCGCCTGACTCCCCGGCTTTCCGTTTTCGGGTCACGAATTTGTAGTAGATGACAAAGTTCAGGACCAGAATCAAGACACCCAGGACAACCTGGGCCTCCTTGGTCAGGCCAGGCGGATAAACGATGGGCATGATGTAGTGATCGACAAAACCACCCCCGTAGGCCTCGGCGTTGCCCGCCCGGCGCAGGCTGTTTTCCAACGGAGTCAGCGGGCACGGCGCACCGAACAATTCCACCAATCCGCCCCAGACCGCGGCCGGCACGTGGACCCAGATCATCCGGGGCCAACGGAACAGGGTCAGCGCACCCAGAAAGACGAACAGGATAAAACAAAGGTGGAGGACCACGATACCGTCCGCCGCCATGCTGTAGATTGTTTCCACCGGTTATGGTCCCTTTCCTACAGGATGCCGGGATTCCGGGTCAGGGCTGGTAGAAAGAATCCCGGATCAGGGTCCCGATGAACAGGTCCTGGTCTTCAATCACCTCGTCGATGATCTTCTTTTCGGCCAGCGCGACGTAAAGGGCGCAGGACCGCGCGTGGCAAACGGAGTGGCCGCCGGAAGGACAACCTACATCGGTGAACCCCTTGAACCGGCGGACCCCCGAACGCAGCTTGGTGTACCGATGGATGGAATTGATGACCAGCCAATCATAGAACATTGTTCCGGATTTCAGTCCCCATTCCCGGTTCATGAACTTGTATCCGATGTGATCCCCTGAATCGGTCAGCCTTGTGTCAGCCGTGATTTCCACATCCCGCATGCGAAACATATCGATGAAGGGACCGCCTCCCGTAAACACCATGCTGCCCTTGAAAACGGCTTTCAGGGGAATGAGAAAGGAGTTTTCCACTTCAACGGCCAGATTCGCCGCCCCCACCAGGATTCCCGTGGAGTCATCCGAATCCGCAGTGACATCCAGAAGGGGAGCCAGGTTTCGGTGGGCCGCGGCGGCATGCAGTTTGGCGATGTTCCCCTTCTTTTGCTGCGGAGACCGCCCGGGGAGCCACTGGAAATCCACTTCGTGTTCGTGGACCAGTTGGGGATTGTCGGGGTTGGTGTCGGGGACAAACACGGGCCGGGTTGCCATTGATTTCCTTTGGGTACGTTGCCCGTATCGCCGAACCGATAACGGATTTTTCTGTTACATGCTACAATACAATTGATTGGGACCTTTGGCATTGTGAATTCACAGGTGACCAACATTCAGCCGGAGCTCGAGATAAACGATGATCGGGAAATATCCTGCCCGGCCGACTGCCGGACCAAAGCGCGGTGGGTCGGTCTTTTTTATCACCATGGTTCTTTTTCTGGCGGTCAACGCCAATGCAGGTGACCTGTTCACCGACATCACCGCCGAGGCAGGCCTGGTCGACCCGGGCAACGAGCGCGGCATCGCCTGGGGCGATTACGACAACGACGGGGACTTGGATCTTTTGCTGAGTAATTTCGGGACCACGATGCGGTTGTTCCGAAACAACCAACCGACCGGCCACCACTGGCTTGATGTCCGGCTGGAATCCCCCGGCGGCAATACGCGGGCGGTTGGAGCCCTGGTTCAGGTTTTTGCGGGCGACCATACCTGGGTTCGCGAGAACAACCCCGGAACCGGTTACCAATCCCAGACACCCCATCAAATTCACTTCGGCCTCGGCACCGAAACAAAGGTGGATTCGCTGGTTGTCCGCTGGCCGACCGGGGAAATCAGCCGCTTCGGCCAGCAGGAAGCCGACCGGATCCTGTTGCTTCGCGGCCCCTGAAGCACAACAATACCGGTGCCCCCGGCGGGACTGCATTTTCACGTGTTGCAAGCTCTGGAAACGAAGAGTATTCTTGTTTCAAATTTGGATCAGGAAATGTGTGTGGCCTGAAACTGTGCGCCCACCATAATCGAAAGGATTCGATCATGAAAACTTCCACAAAAGCCCTGTTCGCCGCCATCATTCTCGCATTGACCCTTGTCGGCTCGGCAGCGCCCGCCTTCGCCGAGACCAATGGTTGGGGCGCGGGCCTAAATATCCTTGACGGTGAATTCGGTATTCAAGGCCGCAAAGATTTCTGGCTCGGCGGGGACATCAACCAGATTACGGGCCAGGGATCGATAATTTTCGCCGGCAAAACGGTATTCGCCCTGGATGTCGATTACCACTTCATCATCAAGTCTTCCAACTCCGATGGCACAGCCGGCACGAGTCGCTTCTACCCCCTGGTAGGAATCGATTTCCTGTTCAACAGCGATGACTCCGAATTCGGTGTAAACGCGGGCGGGGGCGCCAATTTCATGCTGACGGACACGATGGCTGCCTTTGCCGAGCTCAAATACATCCTTTTTGGCGCCGAGGTTTGGGGGATCGCAGCTGGAGTCTACTTCTAGACGGCAATTGAATGTGTCCGGCAGGTCGGGGAGTAGGTATACAAGCCGTTCCAGGCGAA
>JAUVII010000194.1 GCA_030592845.1 Candidatus Krumholzibacteriia bacterium
CGAAGCCGACATCGTCGACGGCGGCAACGGCCGGTCGGCGACCACCGGTGATCCCATCGTTCACCCGGGCCGGATCGATATCAATTGCAACGCGGACAGCGGCATCGACGTCGCCACGCTGGTCGTTACCAGTTCCCTGCCGAACAACAACGTGGATTGCTCGTCGGCCAGCATCATCACCGGACAGGTCGATCCCAGCGGCGCCATCCTCGAGGTCGGCACGCTGTCCGCCCAGACCGTGGCGGCCTACGTCGGCCAGGCGGTCAAGAAGAGCGGCCGGACCACCGGCTTGACCCGCAGCTCGGTTTCGGGTCTGAACGGTACCGTGAGCATCACGTATGAGAACGAATGCGCCGGCGCCGTTTCGTTCACCAAGACCTTCACGGGCCAGATCATCATCACCAACCGGGCGAGCAAGTTCCTGGCCGGCGGTGACTCCGGTTCCCTGATGGTTGAAGATCTGACCACCGATCCCCGTGCCGTGGGTCTGCTGTTCGCCGGTAGCAGCCAGACAGCCATCGCCAACCCCATCAACGAGGTGCTGAGCTTCTTGGGCGCCACCATGGTGGGCAACTAGGTACTGATGAATATTCGATTCACATACCGGTCCCTGGAACTTCTCCGGGGACCGGTTTTTCTTTTATTGGTTTTTGCATTAGGTTGCAGCACGCCGGCCGAAGAGGAGAAAGTCGTGCCCGAACGCGGGATCAACATCGTGATGAACGAAAACGTCGACATGATCATGGCCCTGGACGAAGTGGTCATGGTGGCGATCGGCGAGCTGAAGGACGGCACGCCCTGCATCCAGGTCTACGTGAAGTTCAAGTCGGATGTCCTGGCCGAAAAAATTGGTGTGGAAATCGAAGGGCATCCCGTCGACTACATTATCAGTGATGAAATCCGTCCGATGAACTGATCCCGCCTACCAGGCCAGACCATCATCCCCAAAATAACCGTGAAGCTGTTTGCGCGAGGCGAGGTTGATGCGGTCGGACCAGATGTCGACCGGGTTGAGGTCGTCGGTCAGGATGGGCACATCGCGGGTGGGCGTCACGGTGAAGCTGTTGTCCCAGGCGTGCATCTGGTTGTACTCGAAGGTCCAGCGCTCGGTGGGCAGCGGAAACTCTTCGTCGTCCAGTTCGAGCGGCCGGTCCGACGCCATGATGATCAGGTTGCCGAACTGGTCTGGCGGTTCCTCCATGGGCAGAACTTTCACATGCGCGAATTGTCCGGCCAGGGTGGCGGCCAAAGAATGCACGATGATGTCGTGCCAACCCACCGCTTCGACGTTCATGGCCAGGATGCCACCCTCGCCCAACCGCGAGTGGATCAGTTCGAACGCCTCTTCGGTCACCAAGTGGAAGGGTACGGAGCTGCTTCCGAAAGCGTCCATGATGACGATGTCCCAGGTGTCGTCGTTCTGGATGAAAAACTGGCGGCCGTCGGTGTGGTGGACCTTCGCTTCCGCGGGCGTGAGGCCGAACCAGTCATAGGCCGTTTTCGTGACGACGGGATCGATTTCCACCGCCTCCACCTGCCAGCCGTCGTCGTTGAACACCTTGATCACGCTGCCGCCGCCCAAGCCGACGACCATCACTTTTCCCGGCGTGTCGTAGAATTTTTTCGAGATTTCCAGGACATCGATGTAGGCGTAGTCGGACACCCAGTCAGTCGGGTCGACGATGGTGTGCGGACCGCCGTCGATCAGCATGAACCGCAGGCCCTTTTTCTCGAGCACGCGGATTTCGGCGTAGGCGCTTTGGGTCACATGGAGCAGACCGGCTTCGGGATTGGCCTTGGCTTCGGGGGCGGCTTGATAGGCGGCAACGGCGGCGACTAATAATATCAGAGCGGTGGCGACAGCGGCTTTACCCTTGCGGTCGATGGCCCAACCGGCGGCCGCGGTGAGGATCAGGGCGACGCCGATCAGGTAAGTCAGTTTTGCGACCCCGATGTTGGGGATCAGGAAAAACCCGGTCCCGATGGCCGCAAAAACGCTGGCCACGGTCGACAATGCGTACAGATTGCCGGCAGTGCGACCCACCTGGTCGAGCGCGGCGGTTTTCAGACGGATGGCGAAGGGGCTGACCATGCCCAGCATCATCAGCGGCGGGAAAAACAGGATGGTGGCCGTGATCAGGACGGCGGCCCTCAGCTCCATCGATTCGGTGATATCCAGAACCGGATACCTGAGCCAGGGAATCGCCACGGTCCAGACGCCGGCCAGGCCGATGGGCAGGGCAAAACTGGCCAGGGTCGGGTTTTTATCGGCCAGGCGACCGCCCAGAGCGTAACCCACACTGAGCGCGGCCAAAGTCACACCGATCAGGGCTGTCCACAGGTACAGGCTGACGCCAAACACCGGACCAATCAGCCGGGTACCCAGGATTTCCAGGGCCAGGACACTGGCGCCGCAGACGAAGACGGCGATGTAGATGAACAGGTGGAACATGGTTGGGCGGGCCTTTCGGTTGGTACGGGTCAGGAGCGGGCAAAGTCTAGCAAGGGCCCGTAATCGGAACGAACATCTTCCTGCGAGATCAGTTGACCACCATCCCGGGCGAGTTTAGAACAACCCAGGATATTTGTCAGGTAAAGGTCGGCCATCAAGCGGGGTCATTCCCCCGGACCCATGGATGCGGTTCATGTAGCGTCCCAAAAATTGGAAGGCATTTTTTCCACTAGATCTTCGATCAGGCCCAACAGGATTTCCTCATTTTCTTCCGGGCCCAGTTCCTGGTTCTCCAGGGCCATGGTCTGGCCCACCCGCTCCATGCGTTTGCCGGCAATCAAACGGGCCCGGTCGTGGACCATCGTTTCCAGGCTTTCGCGTGGAACGATTCCATAGACCAGCACGGCATCAAGACCCTCGGCCGCCCGGCGAAGGGTTTTTATTGTCAATGCCCCTGTCGTTTCATCCTTTTCCATACGGGCCACGCTCTGCTGGGTCAGTCCCAGGCGCTCCGCGAGTTGCCGGCCGTTCATGCCGAGGGCGTTCCGTATGGCGCGGATCCAGCCCCTGGGTGGAGGAGCCAGGTCGAAAACGGAGTCGAAGCGGGCCAGGGTATTGTCCAGTTGCTGCCTGACCAGGGGTAGATTTTTGCGTGAAGGCATGGCGGGCTTCCTGGGTTGGTGATGGAGGCGTGGTAACAACATATATATTGTTTTCAAGAGGCTTTTTACAACAAATAAGTTGTTTTTCCATGAAAAACCTCAGTGTAAAAAATATAAACACCTGGAAACAAACAACTTAAGTAAAAAAAGTGCCCCCGGGGGCACCTCTTTTTGATAAATGAAATTATTTTACCCCAAACGCGCCCTACTGCGATCCCCAAGGGTCCCATCGCTTCAACTCCATCGGATCCGGCCCCGCCACTCCGTGTGGACCATAGTATTTACCTTGGCCCCGGACCATATTTTCGGAAACGTCCTGGATGATCTCCAAGTTCCGCAGCTCAAACCCCTCCACCGGATAATTGGGGAACAGATCCGCGAGATACTCGGGAATCTGAGGCAGCGCGAAGGTCTGGACCGTCGACGGGCCCTCCACCCACCAGTGGCCGTAGAGTTCGTGAGCCCGGGTCCAGGAAGCGGTAAACCGGTCCCAGTCGGAGGTGGTGGTGAAGGCCAGGTTGTCGGGCGATGTGGAGGTGATGGCAAGGTCCCCCTCCAGATGGGTGAAGGCGGGGGGCACCGGGCCCGCGGTTTTCTGGTGGTAATAGGTGTCGGGGGAACCGTTGAACCACTGATAGAACCACGTGGTCAAATTTGAGGTGTCGAACTCGGGCCCGTAGAGCATGACTGATTCGGGTATCACGTCGGAATAATCCTGCCAATCGAACCCGATAATACTCCGCGAGGATTCGGTAATAACGGAGCCATGGAAATTGAACGACAAACGATTCCCGCCGGGAGGGATTTGAACCGGAATTCCGACCAGGGGAGCGATGACGTCCGGCGCGTCGAAATCAAAGGTGTCGGTGTCGCCGGGCCGGAGGCTCCGCAACCACCCACCCAGGGGACCTGAATCCTTGGGATCGATTCTGACATAGATGTTGGTGGAGTCGCCGAAAATATCGAATGTGCGGCTGGCGGGGGGCGGGCCGGGGCCCCTGAGGGCGCCCCAGTTGCTGGCCAGGGTGTAGGCTTCGCAATCCGGTGCGTTGATGAAAGCGACATCGGCGCTTCCACTCATGGGCGAGTGGCGATAGCCGTTGAAGGTTTTAACCGTTCCGGCCGGCACGCCCAATTCGGTCGCGAGGGACAGCTCCCAATCATTGTACTGGACCATGGTGAAGGAAATGGTGTCCGGGTGGACGGTGGTGTTTTTAAGAACCACGGTGGTCGGACCGTTCCAGGTGGCCATGTCGAGCAGGTTGCCGTCCTGGTCGGAGGCGAAGACAATGCCCTCGACGGAAAAGGCCTCCAGGAAGTATTCGCCCAGGTGGAGGGTCAGCAGGATGTCGGAATCGGGAGGCGGCGTGACGGGATCGTCGTCGGAACAGGCGGTGGTCAAAATGGCAAGGGTCAGGAGCGAAACGATGACGAGCAGCACATGTTTTTTTAACATGACTTGTGCCTTCCTTACGGCTTGGAATAGAAGGCAGGGGTTGAATGATTATAAGGAGTTGTTGGGTGAAGGTCGAGCCCTCCTTCAACACTGAAGACCTTCCCCTGGGACCGGATCGTGTCCCCCGTTTTGCCCTCGAAAAGTTCAAGGTTGTACAGCTCAAAACCCTCTCGAGGATAGTCAGGAAAAAGGTTCATGTAGAGATGGGGAAGCTGTGGCAGGGCGAAGGTCTGCCTTGGCGCGGCGCCTTCCACAAACCAACTGGCGGTGATTTCGTGCCTCTGGACCCAAGTGGCCATAAGTGTTTCCCAGTTGCCGGTGAAGGCGAAGGCCAGACTGTCCGAAGGGGTGGACGCAATGGTGAGATCACCCTCCAGTCCTGTGAAGGCGTCGGGCACCGGGCCCGGGGAGACCTGAGTGTAGGTTGTGGCCGGGGAACCGGGGATGTGCATGTAGAAATTCGAGCGCAGCTTTGCGGGATCGAATTCGGGTGCATAAAGAATGACGGATTCCGGGACCGTTCCCGTGTAGGTCTGGAAATCAAAGTTGATGGATCTGGTCAAAGAACCCACCTCCACTTCACCCCCAAAGATGAACCACATACGGTCTCCGCCCTGAGGAATGCCGACTGTTTTGCCGACCAAAGGAACGATGGGGTTCGGCTTGGAAAAATCCAGCGTGTCGCGGTCACCGGACTGGAGTCCCCGCAGCCAGCCGCCCTGGGGAATCTCATTCGCGGGGTCGATCCTCACGAAACAATCGGTGGAGTCGCCAAACATGGACACGGTGCGATCGGGGGGCAGGGAGCCCGCACCGCTGAACGTGCTCCCGTTACTGGAAATCCTGTGCCACTGACTGTCCGGGGCATTGAGGAAGGTGAGTTCGGTTTGTCCGCTGGGACGATCGCCGCGCTGCGTGATGCCCGCGGGTGTTCTTTCGGATCCTTTCGGCACATCCAATTCGGTGGTCAACATCAGCGACCATTCGTTGTACACGACGAGGGTGTAGGAAATGGTGGCCGGATGGAAGGTGGCGTTTCTCAGAACCACGGGGCCGGCTTCGGTCCAGGTGGCGACGTCGAGAAGGAGGCCATCGGTGGTGGAGGCGAAGACCATGCCGTCGGTGGAGTAGGAATTCAGGAAGTCATCGGTCAGGTTGAGGGTCAGGAGGATTTCGGGGTCCTGCTGCGGGGTGGTCGGATCGTCGTCGGAGCAGGCGGTGAATATGAGGAGCGCGAGCAGGGTGACGGGGATCAGGAGGAGGTGTTTTTTCGACATGGCTACCTGCCCTCATCCCAGAAATCCCTGGGCATCCTGACGACCAGATCATCGACCATGTCCTGGAGCTGGTCCTGACCGCCATGGCGCCTGGCCTCGTTGGCGTGTCCCAACCGTTTGCCCACAAGGGATCGCGCCCTGTCGTGGACCATTTTTTCCAGACTTTCACGCGGCACCAACCCGTAGACCAGCACGCAATCCAGGCCTTCGGCCACGCGGCTCAGGGTTTTGAGGGAAAGTGCTCCGGTCATTTCATCTTTTTCCATGCGGGCCACGCTCTGCTTGGACAACCCCAGGCGGCTGGCGAGCTGTCGGCCGCTCATGCCGAGGGCGTCCCGGATGGCGCG
>JAUVII010000190.1 GCA_030592845.1 Candidatus Krumholzibacteriia bacterium
GGGTTCACATACAATTTCAACGATGTTCCTCGCCTGACGGAGATTTTGGGGTGGTTTGCCGATCACCGGACCGAAATTCACCGGTTGAGCCGGGTGGCACGAAAGACGATGGAATATTGTTCTCCCGAACAATATGCCGAGGAACTGGCGGGTCACATGGAAAGCCTGGGGAACGCCGGGTCTGATTACACCGTTTAACCCGCATTATTCATGACCCTCTTGAGCAAGCCCCTTTTACCACCTGACCCCGGCATTTTCCATCAATTTCCGTGAACAAGGTCTGGCTGCCTGAAGTTAACCAAGATCTCCGAAGTGATCGGCAACATAATACTGTCGGAATCCCGCAAAGGGCGAAAATTGCCAAAGCAACGCCAGGATTTGCCCACCAACTCGAAATGGAATTTCTTCAGTTCATTTTCACCCTGGTAATTCGCTTGAGGGATGCTACGCCTTCTCGCCAGCGGCGGATTAAGATCTTCGCCAGATCAATAAACCTGAAATTCCAAAGGTAAAATTTCAAATAACCCCAGGCCTGGAGCCTTTCAAGTTCCTTTCGGCTAATCCCCTCAATTTCCAGAGCATTGCCAAGGTATTTATTGTAATCAGACCAATTCTGTGAAAGTAGCCTGTAGCCGCCTTCTCCATTAGCGGCCATCCTGGCAACCTCAGTGCCAGGATATGGAACCATTATTCCAAATGCAACCCGGTCACTATTCAATTCGACTGCAAAATTGATGGTATCCATAATGGTCTCACGCGTTTCCCCGGGATGGCCAAGTATGAAAAGATTGGCCACCTCGATACCGGCTTTTTTGACCATGGGGATTACCTTCCGCGCTTCGTCGAGGGCGAAATCCTTGCCGACCCTCTTTAATATTTCTTGGTTACCTGACTCAATGCCGAAATTGATTTCGAAGCATCCTGCTTTCGCCATTTTAGTCAATAGTTCCTCGTCACATTTGTTTACGCGCGTCTGAGCAAGCCATCTCATTTTGCGATGATAACCACGTTCGATCATCATGTCCAAAATTCGGTGAATTCGTTTTTTTTTCAGGGTAAAAGTCTCGTCGTAGAAATATATGTCTTCGACACCAAAATCGTTGATCAAGGTACCGACTTCATCAACAACCCCTTCCACTGACCTAAATCTCACCGTGTCCCCCATGGCACGCATGCAGAATACACACCTGAAGGGACACCCGCGTGACGTCATCACCGGATATATTTTGGTTCGGGGGAAAATTTTCCAAGCAGGTTCGGGTATACTGTCCAAATCTTCTGTTTTGTCGCGTTTTTCATTCAAAATGATCTCTTGACCCTCGCGATAGGCAATCCCCCTAATTCCCGCCAAGGAGCCGCCGTTATCAAGGGCGTGGACGATTTCGCAAATGGCCGTTTCTCCTTCACCGCATATTACAACATCGACATCTTGGTAACTTGTCATAGTATCTTCAGGCATTGCAATTGTGTGACATCCGCCAACTATTACCGTTGCCTTGGGATGTGAAGCCTTGATGCACTTCGCGAGTTTTCCCACCGTATTGATCTCGTGAGTCATTGCAGAAAGGCCAAAAATATCCGCCTCCATTTGGGACAATCGGTCAGCCGTTTCATCGAGATCTGTTTCCTCGAGTTTAGCATCCAGGACCTCGACCGGAATGTCCTCCTGCAGAAGACTTGCGGCGATGTAGCCCAGCCCCAATGGAGGAAAGCCAGGGTTGTCCCACTTTTGTTTTACACCTTCCGGAGGCGGATTGATCAATACAACCTTCATCATCAAAGCCTTCTTTCAAGCTGCATGCCGAGCGATGAGTGTAGCACCCAACTATTTTCACCCTACTTCCGACAGAAAATCATGTGACACATTTCCCTCTATTTTTATCAGTCCGTAACATCAAAATGTCTGTTCGATGGCCAGGCGGTGAGCTTTCCTCACCTCGTCTCGTGACTTTTTACCAACGACAGCAACTTCTTCTATCTCGACTCCACCTCTTCCCTGAACAACCTGCGGGCAGGAGGTGGAGTCAGCCCTTCATTATAACATGGATCCTGGTCTCAAGAGCGGCTTTTGGCGGCTGGGTGAAATTTTCGTGGGAGAGATTTGGACCTACGGGATTGCTGCACCCAAGGCTCTGGCCGCTTTGTACCAACGACCCCGCCAGGGATGATTCGCTGCCGGATGGATCACGATCCAGCGCACCGATCTGGGCCCAGGCAACAGTGGAGGTCAACTTGAGCTTGTCATCGATAGCTTTCAGCAGGATGACATGGGGTTCGACATCCCTGTATCCGTGTTCCTTCAACTACGCACGCAATTCCTTCGGGTTGGCTGTAACCCACCTTCCACAACTCAGAAAAAATAACGTAACTGGCTATAAAAAATAACGTTCTGTGGTCATCGGTTCACGCGGGTCGGTTGACATTGGATCCCGGGAAGTGTTAAAATTAACGTCCGACCGTGGATAGGGTGGGTAGCAGGCGTGAGTTTCATTCCCCTCACCCGACCACAACCTCAGTTGGCTGATATGGCGGGGGGTCCTTCAAGGCCCTTGCGAGACTATGTTCCAGGTGGCTTGAAACAGTCGACTTTTCGGAAATTTCCCACTGAAAGTGATAGTCATGTTGGCCGACTTCGCCCGTCAAACACGTTGCTCTGCCCAGGTAGCGGATGCCCTGGGTGAAGTTTCTCCATCGGTGGTCCTGGGGGCGGCTCCCCATTCCGTACTCAATGCCTTAGGGGTTCGTCTGCCGAAAGGCATTGAAACGGCGGTAGACTTCTTTCGCCTGGAAAATTACCAAAACCAGGTGAACGGTAGGGCCACCGTCCCTGGGTTGGGTTCCTTCGTGCGTCGGGCCTATTACGGGGTACGTCCCCTGCTCCCGGTTTTCTTTCGCAAACACATGCAGCGTTACGCCCTGCGGGATTGGCGGAATATACCCTTCCCTCGCTGGCCGGTTGAGACGGCGGTTGAGGATTTGGAGGATGCTGTCTGGACCGAACTGTTGCGAATTACAGGTGAACAACGGTTGCCTTTCATCTGGTTCTGGCCCGAGGGGCGCCGGATTGGGGCGATCCTTACCCACGATGTGGAAACCGCAGCGGGTAGGGATTTTTGCGATGGGCTGATGGGCATAGAGGCGGAGTTCGACCTGGTATCGGCTTTTGAGGTGGTTCCGGAAGAACGATACGAAGTGTCCGAAGAGTTTCTCCAATCCCTGCGTGACGGAGGATGCGAGATTGCTCTGCACGGGCTGAATCACGATGGCCACCTTTTCGACAATGAGGCGGAGTTCCGGACGCGGGCGGAAAAGATCAACCACTACCTTAAGGCATGGGGCGCCCGTGGTTTTCGTTCACCGGTGATGTTCCGCCGCCAGGAGTGGCTCCACAACCTGGAGATCGCCTACGATATGTCCGTTCCCAACGGTGCTTGGCTTGATCCCCAACGTGGAGGTTGCTGCACGGTTCGCCCCTATTTCGTGGGTGATGTGCTGGAACTGCCGCTGACCACGACCCAGGATTATTCGTTGTTGACGGTGCTGAATGATGCGACACCGACCATCTGGTGGCGCCAATTGGAGATCCTCGCGGAGCGAGGCGGCCTGGCTTCGTTTATCATCCACCCGGATTACATGCTCGAGGAGCGCGGGCAAAGGTTGTACAGGGTCCTGCTGGAACGGTTGGCCGAATTGCGCGATTCCGGGCAAGCCTGGATGGCCCTCCCCGGCGATTTGAATGACTGGTGGCGTACGCGGCAGGGCCTTGAACTCGTGGAAGAAGGTGGCTGCTGGACCATTCGGGGGGACGGTGCGCAGCAGGCGCGGATCGCATGGGCGGTGCGCACGGACTACGGGGTTCAATTCGAGGTGGAAAAATGAACGTCGGAAATCCAACGGTCTGGATCGATATCGACAACCCACCCCAGGTGCAATATCTGGCACCGGTGGCCGAGGAATTGGAACGCCGGGGATTTCGGGTGGTGATCACGGCACGGGACAACGCCATCACCCACCAATTGCTTCGGGATCGGGGGACACCGTTCCTGCCCGTGGGCCGGGCCTTCGGGAAGCAGAAGTGGAAGAAAGTCAGCGGCGTTTTGGGTCGCGCCCTTCGTTTGGTTTTGGCAGTGCAGGGAACGTCCCCGAAAATGATCCTGTGCGCAAGCCGCTCGGGAGCGCTGGCTGCAAGGTTGAGAGGAATTCCCGGCTTCATTATCTGTGACTACGAACACGCCGAATTGAGTTCGTACACGAAGTTGGGAACATATGTGGCATTCCCCGACTCCATCGACCAGGAAATTTTCCGGTCCCGAGGGTTTGCCTCGGACCGGGTATTGCCATTCCCGGGGCTGAAGGAGCACTTGACCTTCCACGGACGGGATATCGCGTCCGAAGAGACTTTCCGTCCGTTCGGCCTGGACCCCGCCCATGCGGTTGTCGCTTTCCGGCCTCCGGCCGCCGAAGCCCACTACTACTCGTCGAAATCCAAGGTGGTCTACGAGGCGCTTTTGGATCACTTGGCCGCCCGCGACGACATCCACCTGGTTTTTCTCCCCCGATATTCCTGGCAGGCCGAACAGTTGAACTGTTGGAACTGGCGGTGTCCGGTTCTTGTGCCCGAGAATCCGATTCCACCGGTCTCTCTTCTCAAGGGTGCTGATTTGGTAATCTCGTCAGGGGGGACGATGCTGCGGGAAGCCGCTTTCCTGGGGGTGCCGTCCTACAGTATTTTCCAGAGCGCCATCGGGGAAGTCGACAAGGATCTGGAGGCAAAAGGCCAGCTGATACTGATCAAGGGACCGGAGGAATTCGACCGGTTCCGGTTCGAGAAGAAAACTTCGGCCGGTCCGACCACCGAGGCTGCCGACACGATGGATTGCTTGCTGAAACTGGTGCTTTCACGGGCGGGTTTGGCAACTTCGGAGGATGACTCATGAAATTCAACGACGCGCGCTTACCCCTGAGCAAGATCATGACCATTGGTATTCTGCCTTCACCCCTGAAAAAACTGTGGTATCGGTTGAAGGGCTACAAGATAGGCAAGGGCGTCTCGTTCGGACCGGGCAGTGTCGTGGAGATCTCCGGCGCCTGCGAGATCGGCGACCATACGCGCTTCAGCGCCGGCGCCGTGGTGGTGGGCGAGACCGCGTGCTTCGGAAAGCGAGTGCAGGTGCGGACCACGGCCATCGTGCTGGTGCCCCACATCGAGATGGGCGATGACGTGATCGTCAGCGAGTCCGCCGTCATCCGGGCGCAACAGCCCTTTCCCGACTCGCGCATCATCCTAGGCGATCGATCCCACATCTTTCCGTACACCCTCATGGATCCTTCACGGCCCCTGACCATTGGTGAAGAAACGGCGGTGGGATTCGATTCGTACATCTTCACACACGGAGCCTACAAGGACAAGCTGGCGGGTTATCCCGTGGTCTACGGTGAAGTGACAATAGGCAAGGCGGTCTGGCTGCCCTGTAACATCTTCATCATGCCTGGCGTGGAGCTGGGTGACGACGTGGTCGTGGGCAGCGGTTCGGTGGTGACGAAATCCTTCCCCGCCGGCTCGTTCATTCTTGGCGAACCGGCCAAGCTCCTCAAAACCCGTGAGGAATTCATCACCCACCATACGGACGATGACCGCATGGACATCCTGAGGAATATCCTGGAGGAATTCCGCGTCTACGTGGAGCATTTCGGCGGGGCATCGAGCCGTCTCGAGGGCGATGTCCTGCATGTGGACGACGAGGGGCGGGCGCGCGAGGTGCATCTGTGCAACGAGTTGCCGGCGGATGCGGCCGGGCCTGGAAGGATTCACCTGGTTCTGGGCACGGTCCCTGTGGAGGCGCGGCGCGAGCTCGAAGCGGCGGACAACCCCTGGTTCTCGTGGTTGGACCATAGCTGCACCGGCGACCTGGATGAACTTGCGCTGGCCTTGAAGGACTACCTGAACCGCTACGGGATCATGTTCGCGCGGCCGTGAGCCCGGCACACGGTTGACGGTCACCTTCCCGCCAGAAACTCCTCGACCACGTCGACGATACGGGGCGCCGTGTTCCCGTCCCACAGGTCGGGCACACTTCCATTTTTCCAGGTCCCTTCGAGAATCCTGGAGATCTGTTCAGGCATCGAATCGATGGTGGCCAGCTCGTTGGTGCCCTGCGTGATGGTGATGGGCCGCTCGGTGTTGGGCCGCAGGGTCAGGCAGGGGATGTCCAGGAAGGTTGTCTCTTCCTGCAGGCCACCCGAGTCGGTGAGCATCAACCGGGAGTGGATCACAAGGTTCATGAAGTCATAGTAGCCCAGGGGGTCGGCAAGGATCAGGCGCGAATCCACAAGCCCACAGCGTGAGCCCAGGTCGTGCTCGACCATGACCGCCCGGGTGCGAGGGTGGACGGGAAAGACCAGGGGCAGA
>JAUVII010000075.1 GCA_030592845.1 Candidatus Krumholzibacteriia bacterium
CGGCCAAGGCCGAAGCGAGCAGCCGCAAGGAAGGATTGGAGACGGGGGCCGATGACTATGTCGCCAAGCCCTTCGACGTGGAGGAATTGCGAATTCGCATCCGTAATCTCATCCAGCAGCGGCGGCTTCTCGCCGAACGCTACAACCAGCTCGAAGTGGCGCGCCCCGGTCGCGTTTCCAATCCCGTTCCCTCCGCCGACGATCGTGTCCTGGCCAAGGTTCGGGAAATCATCGCGGCCAATCTGGTGGACCCGGATTTTCGCGTGGACGGCCTCTGTCGGGAAATCGGCATGAGCCGCACACAGCTACACCGTAAGCTCAAGGCGGTGTCGGGTCGGTCGGCGGGGGATTTCCTCCGCGCTGAACGACTGAACAAGGCGGCGGAAATGCTCAGTCTGGGTGAGGACAATGTGACCGGCATCGCCTATTCCGTGGGCTACCGCAGCCTGTCCCAGTTCGCCAAGGCCTTTCGCGAGCAATTCGGCATGGCGCCATCAGACTTCGAGGCCTGATCCCCACCCTGAAAAAAGAAAGGGACCCGGTTGAACCCGGGTCCCCGTACAAGGTCGATCCAGCCGAAAACTCTACCGGTAGAGCGCCTTCACGCTACCCAGGCTGACATCTTCGGTCGCCACTACACCCAGACCCTCAATCAGCATGGCGCCGTCCAGACCTGCAGCCCAGTTGCCCCACATGGGCATGGGAAATCCGCCGGCGTCGTAGGTCGGGGAATCATTGCCAACGGCAACGACACCGACATGGATGTTGTCGGCGTTGGGGGTGGCGGGGGTGATACCGATCCAGTATTCACCTTCGTTGATGACCAGGCCCAGGCCGCTGGCTTCGACTTCCAGGAAACCGTTGCCCAGAACGACACAGGTCATGGGAATATCGAATCCGCCGGTCGGGATTCCGGTGGGCAGGCTGCCGGTCTTGGGCTCCAGGAACAGTGAACCGGCGGTGATGGCTCCGGCCCAGCCGGGATTGAAACCATCGTAGTAGATCTTGATCGAGTCCACGGTCCAGCCACCGGCGGGGACGACGATGTCGTTGACCGTATAGGCAGTCATACCCATCGGGGGAGCGCCAGCCTGGACGTTGAAGAAGCCCATGCTCCAGCCTTCGTAACCGTCGGTCTGATCCCACAGAATATCCTGAGCGTTGGCGGCACCGGCCAGCAGGGTCAGGGCCATAAGGATGATCATTGTCCTCTTCATGATATCGAGTCCTCTCACGTTGTCGGCCACCGGCGACGATGACAGCCTTCACTCTGGGTTGCGGGCCACTCAGCCCCTGCGTTTTGATTTGCTCCGGCCCGAAATTCCAGATGGACATTTGGGACCTGGGCCGGAACTCTCAACGCAGTGGATGAATAATAATAGATAGCCGTATTCCAGCGCTAACGGGTGTGTTCCCGGCAGATGTGGATATGTTCCGTTGTGTTGTGCTTTTGTTCCGTAGTGGGTTTTCCACGAAAATTCGGCCAATATTTCCCCAAAAGCTGGCGCCGGGAGGGTCAGAAAACCTCGCTCAAGGGATCTTCTCCAACCCCCGGATCCGTAAACAGAAGCCAGCCATGGACTTCCCGTTCCGGATACAATGCCTGAATTACCTCGCGATAGGCTTCGAGTTGGGGACGATAATGTTCAACCAGAGCCGTTCTATATGCAGGATCATCACTTAGGCGATTCGACTTGTAATCGATGATGTCCGCCCGGCCGGATCGGAGCACCAGGCGGTCGATACTGCCGGTGATCCGCTCTTCGACCTGGTCGGTCGCGGCCTGTTTGCGACGGTGGATGACCGGCACCTCGTTAAGGCCGCGACCGTCTTCCGGTTGGAAAATCCAGGCGAAGGCGGGGTTTTCGAACACTGCGGCGGCTTCGGCGTGGATTTCACCGGAACCCGGCGGCATGGCGCCCAAATCGGTGGCCCACTGGAGAATCTGGTGGATTCTGTTGCCGCGCTCGATGGGAGACAGGCCACCATCCGTCTCGGAGGGCCCCCCGGGGGGCCTTTTTTGACCGGAAGTCGGGGCCAGGGCAGGCAGTTTCCCTTCGACGGTCGAGGGCGTCACGATTTTCCGTGTTTCCCGCAGCACTGGCGGACGCCACGTTTGATAATGGTCGGAAATGGCCCCGTCCGCCGTTTGGGCAGATTCCTCTTCCCTGATCGGTGCCGGGGGGCGCTCCAGCCAATCCGGATCTTCTGTTGTGAGGGTGCACCCTCCCACTTCGGCTGATTGCCGGATCCGGCGTATGGGACTGTCGTGATCTTCATTGCGCCACTTGTCCCCGCCCAGAACATAAAGCCGGTCTCGCGCCCGGGTCATCGCCACGTAGAGAAGGTTGGCCTCCTCGGTACGGTCCCTTTCCACGGCGACCGCGCTTGCGGCCTGTAAGGCGTCCTGGGGCCAGGGCACCTCGTCCGGCAGTTTGAATCCCTTGCGGTAGTTCTTGTTGACCTTGAACAGAAGAGGCGTGTCGCTGGCCCCGGCATCCGTGCGAACCCGGGGGCTTTCCTTGCCCGTCGCCCGATCCGCATCGACCAGCAGGACGACCGGCGCCTCCAAACCCTTGGCCCCGTGGATGGTCATGAATTGCACCCGGCCCTCGGCGTCGCCCTGGGGCATGGTACCCTCCTCCTGACCGCCCTGGCTGGCCGCGCGGGCGATAAAATCGATCAGGCGGCGCACCGTCGGCGTACCCGCCATGACCGGATTCAGGGCCAGGTCGAACAGACGCATCAGGTTGTAGCGGGCCTGGTCACCCTGGGCGCGTTGGTATCTTTCCAGCACCAGACCCTCGCGATAGATGCGCCGCAACAGTTCGTGGCTGCTCTCGAAACCCAGGTGCTTGCGCCAGTTCTTCAATAGGACGACGGCCGGCCCGGTGACCGGATCGTCCTCGTTTTTCCGGATGGCCTGCCACAAACCACGGGGCGGAATCGTCTTTCCCTCGTCACTGGTACGGAACAAACCGCGGCGGGCCAGCACTTCCTGGAAATCCTTCTGCCCGATACGGAAAATCGGCGAACGCAGCACCGCGGCCAGGGCCACGTCGTCCTCGGGCCACACCAGCCAGCGCAGCAACGCCAGAATATCCTGCACTTCGCGGCTGGCCGTGAGCATGCCCCGTCCCGGCGGAATAAATGGGATGCGCGCTGAGTGGAATGATTTTTCGTAGAGACTGATCTCGGTGCGCGAACGGGTCAGCACCAGGAAATCACTCCAGCGCAGAGGTCTTTCGGTCAGGTTGGGACCGAACCCTTCCCAGGTCGTTACGCCGGTGTTTTTCAGGTGAAGAACCAGCCGGGCAGCGGCGTCGGCGGCCAACTGATCCCCGCTGCGGCCGTCGTCCACCCCATCATCGGGATCGATTTCTTCATAGGGGTCCAGCACCCGAACTTCACCCGGGGGTTCACGGCGCGCCCATTCCTGCTGGACCGACGCGCGCTCTTCCGCGGAAAAGGAGTCCCCCAAAGGCGAGGCGTTGAACAGGCAGCCGACACTCTCGACCACCGCGCCCAGGCTGCGAAAGTTGGTGGGCAAATCCAGCAGGGGCTGGTTCCGGGCCTCGAGAAGTTTCCGCGCGTGGGAAAAAATCACCGGTTCGGCGCCCCGGAATCCGTAGATCGACTGCTTCATGTCCCCCACAAAAAACAAGGTGCGCCTGCGGCCTTCGACATCGCCGGAAAGGAACTCCGACACGAAGGGTTCCAGCATGTCCCACTGGTTGAAATTCGTGTCCTGGAATTCGTCCAGCAATATGTGATGGATGGAATCGTCCAGGCGGTACAACAGGGAAAGGGCCTGTGCCTGATCACCCATCAGGCGGCGGGCCATATCTTCCAGATCCTGGAAATCGACCACCCTGTCACGGCGTTTCAACCCGCTGTAGATGTCCAGCACCCGCAAACCCAGGTGCAACAGATCGCGGTTGAGGGCATAGAGTTCCAGATATCCGGCCGTGTGCAGGATGTGCAGCACCGGCAAGGCGTTTTCGACCACCAATGAGTTATAGAGGGCTTTGAGTTCCCCATCCCTGATCAAGGTGAAGGCGCGGGTTTTATCCGCGGTCGTCAGGAAGATCTTCCGAATCGCGGCCAGTTGTTCGGCCTCAGGAAGATCCAGGGCGGCTTGGCATTGGCCCCTGAGCTTGACGGTGTTCTTCTCGGTGCGGTCGGCATCGGTTCCCATGCCGGCGGTGACCGCATCCAATCCACCGGTCGCGAATTTTTCCAGCGCATCGGTCAACAAGGGAGCAAAAGCTTCCGGGTCGGGTTCTTCGTCCGGATCAAGATCCGGGAAAAGGAATCCCCTGATGTCTTTCATCATTTCCGGATGTTTGTCCAGACGGACCCGGTCACCCGCAAGGCCCGAATCCGCGTCGTGCCGGTTCAGCCAGCGTTCGATCCTCATCTGCTCGTAGAAGATTTCCTTCACCGCCACGCGCACCGCGCTGGGATTGGCCCCCACAGTGCGACCGACCGCGGCCAAAGCTTCATCTCCCGCCATCTCCTGTTCCAACTGGTCGAGGGTTTCATCCACCAGGTCGTCCTGGTTTTCAATGACGGTAAAGTGGGGATCCAATCCGGCCTCGGCCGCGAAACGCCCCAGGATCAACTGGCAAAACGAGTGGATGGTGCCCACGTGCAGGCCGGCGATGTCTTCGAGAACTTTTTCGTACAGACCCGCCGCGTGCTGCATCTCGCTGGGGTTCGGTTCGGGGTCCTTGTACTCGGCGCGGTCCTCGAACAGTTCGCGCAGTATCTTGCGCAAATCCTCCGGTTCGGCCAGCACCATGCCCAGGGCCTCTTTCAACAACCGCTTCTGGATCTCGACGGCGGCCTTGCGCGTGAACGTGACGGCCAGGATGGAACGCGGGTGGGTACGGGACGGAGTATCTTCGACGCACAGCCTGATGAAACGATCGACCAGGACCTTGGTCTTGCCTGAACCGGCCGAGGCCCGCAACGCCACCGACTTGTCGGGCCGGGCGGCCTGTCGTTGTATTTCCGTGGCTTTGCCGACGGGATCGTTCACCTTAGAACCTGTCCTTGCTGTTGACGAGCTTGTCGAGTTTGCGAGCGGTCGCGGGCGGGACCTCACGCTCTTCCAGGCGGCAGACTCCGCGAAATTCGCAGTATTCGCAGGGCAGCCTGGTTTCGCCTTCACCTTTGGTTTCCCGGGGGATCAAGGGGAACTCGCCCGCTGGATCGCCGGCGCTGACCGCCAGTTCGACCAACCGGGCGCCTCCCTGGATCAGCAGCAGCCGACCTTCGCCCTCCGAGCAGTCCAGGTGTGACTTGCCGGGCCGGCCGGGTTTTTCTTCCCTGACCGCGTAATAGAATCCCTCGGCTACGGTACCGGTAACCGGTAAACTGCCTGCCTCGACAGCCGCGGCGTAAAGCAGGATCTGCATTTCGTCGAGTTCCTGGACTTTTTTGACCGAAGGGGTCGCGCCGGTCTTGTAGTCGATGACGCACAAGGCGCCGGTTCCATCCTGGCGGCAGTCGATCCGGTCCACCGTTCCGCGCAACTCGATTTCGGCGGCGTGTCCTGTTATTTGCGGAAGTTCCGGGTCCCAATCCAAAGCCACCGCCTGCCTGGCGACCCAGTTCGCCAGATCCGTTAGAGGCATATCGAACGGCTCCTCCACGGCGACCGGCCTCCAGTCCCTGAATCGATTCAATTCGTGAGCGACGATGCCGGGAACCGCACGGCGAAAGCTGTCCAACCACAGGTGCCGCAAAGGAAGATCGTCGGCGCCCGGGGCGAATTGTTCTTCAGCCGCGGACAACAATATTTCCAGGGCGACAGACCTTTCGCCCGCGGCCAGAGCGGCATAACCCGGCCCGGCAGGCTTCATGAAATCGGCGAGTGCCTCATGCACCATGCTGCCGTATTCCATGCGTCCGAATTCTTCCTGAACCTCCTCTTCCTTGCGCAGGGCGAAACCCCGTTCCAGCAGGAAACGATGCGGGCACTCCCGCCACTGGCGCATGGCTGTCCAGCTCAAACGCGTCAAGGGACGGATCTTCGCCAAGGCCTTCGGCAGAGGGTCCTCCTGCCGGAACCCCTCGTTGTTTTTGTTAATCTCTTCCCAGGGAACCTCTTCCCTGCGCCACAGAAAAGCCTCGGGATCCTTGTGTTTACGCGATGTCATATCCGGCTGAAGGCCCAATTGAAGCCGTGAAACGAAAGGCGACGGCAGGACCGGTTGCCCATCCTCCTCGGTGGACCAGGTGAGAAGGACTTCCGGGGCGTTGTGGAGCAGGCGCAGGAAAAGTTCCGCGTCACGGCCCAATCCGTCACGCCATCCCGAAAGACCGATCCGTTCGCGAACCGCCCCGCCCAGCAGAAGGGGCCTTTGGGGTCGGGCGGGAAAAATGCCGTCCCGCAACCCGGCGATGATCAGGTTGTCGAAAGATTCGAGCCGGGCTTCGAGTTGGCCGGTCACCAGCACCGGCAGATTCCGGGCGCGGTGGGCCGGCACGTTTTCCGAGGCCAGCAAACGTCCCAGGTCGGCGGTAAAATTGGCCAGATCGACCGGCGGAAGCAGGGCCGAATCGCCCTTGAGACTTTCCAGCAGCCGCGCCGCCTCCTTCACGTCGGGCCGGTCCTTCTTTTCCCCCAGAGGATAACCGGGCGCCAGGGCGGACCAGGCTTCGGTCACCGCGGAAATCAGTTCGGACCAG
This sequence comes from Candidatus Krumholzibacteriia bacterium, assembly GCA_030592845.1. Taxonomy (GTDB): domain Bacteria; phylum Krumholzibacteriota; class Krumholzibacteriia; order LZORAL124-64-63; family LZORAL124-64-63; genus JAGLCY01. The sequence goes on from JAUVII010000075.1 coordinate 6,700, forward strand.
GTGTGCCTCTTGCCCCCGCGCATCTCCAACAAGGGGCCAAAAGCATCCCCCAGGGCCTCTACGAATTCCAACATGCCGGGTCCTTGTTTCCGAAAGACATTCTGGGCCGATTGGTCCCGGTCAGCGGCCTTTCGCCGCAAGCCGGCCAGACCTCCTTTGGGACCTTCGTTGCGGCGGAAAATCTTTTCCAGACGCAGGGTCCAGACCCCATGGCTTCCTTCCCCAACCTCAAGTTGCACATAGGGATGGGTCAATACTTCCAACAGCGGCTCCGGGCGCAGATCCGTCAGCGCGGCCCTTAAAATGAACCGCAACAAAAGACCAGCGGGCTGGGAAGACAAGGCCTGTCCATGGGAATTGTCCGAATCGATGCCCGCGTCCCACAACTGGGCGGAAATCCGCGCCGCCAGTTTGGGATCCGCCACGGCAACGGCGATACGGCGGTTCGAACCTTCCGGCCGCGACAGGATTTCCACAACCCGGTGGGCCACATACCGGCTCTCCGCTTCGCCATCGCCGCAGGGAGCAAAAGTGATGGGACCCACCGGCGCCATCAATTTGGACGGATCCCCAACTTCATTCAGGGTTTCCAGTCGTTGTTTGAGGGATGGGACCTCAACGTCCGGCACGGAATTATCAGTGCCACCGACAAGCAGGGCCTCAATGCGCCGTGCCCCTGCCAATGGATCGGTGCCCAGCCGGTCGGGACTCCAGGTCGCCATGAACAGGCGCGAAAGATGACTCGTGGCTTCGGGCAGATAGAGAAGGCTGTCCTGCCCCTTGTCCATGGCACTGCGCAGCAACTCGGCCCGCACAGGGTCCATCCGGCCGAAGCCGGCCACGACAACCAGATCGGGAGCGGGACCCGGAACGCCATCGGATGCCAGGGCCTTGGCCAAATCGGCCAGCCTGTCCACCGAATCGCGGGGCACCAGTTCGCGGTAGTGACCCCAGACCTCGTGGATGCGACCCATATCGCCGGCGATGATTTCAGCCTCGGCGTCCGGAGCGTTTTCCATCACCCGGTCCAACGAGGCCGGATCCATCAGAAGGTTTTCCAGTTGGTGATATCGCGCTTCGTCGAAAAAGTTGATGAACTCCGCGGCCAACCCCGGCGCGCTTTCACGGCTGTCCTGGAGCCAGGACAAAGTCTCCAACCTGCGGGCCAGGATCAGCGGCCGAACGCGGTCATCCGGAAGTTCCGCCGCAGCCAACCCCAAGGGCTCAGCCATCTCGTCGGCCCACTGGGCGACAGTCACGATCCGAGGCAGCAGCAAAGTGTCCCGGCCGGATTCATCCAGCAATTCGTGCTGCAGGGTTCGGCAGGCCCGCGAAGAGGGCAGCAAAACCAGCGCTCCGGTCAGATCTCCGGAATCCTTTCCCGGAAGGGCCTCCAGTAGGTCCACCGCCAGACATCGCAAAAGATTGTCGGCAAAGGGAATGCGGCGAATATGTGGAGGCATGGGCCAGAAGACCTTTAACTGTTTGGATTGCTTGAGGATATGGGCGCTTAACCTATCACAGATGTGGTGGAAAGCCAACATTATGAGGGGTGACGGACAATCCGGAGACAACGACCGCAGACTAAAGCGCGCTCGATCCGACCGGGCGCCTCCGGGACGAAGCCATCACCCGGGTCATGCTGAATCCCGACGACGGGACCATCTGCTACGAGGTGCGGTGAGAGCCGTTTCCACACGAGTCTGTGGCAGAAAACGAAATTCATGTACATTGGTAGGATATCATCACAATGTGGCGGTATCGATTCGAAGAAACCCGTGACCGGAAAGGGATGGAATGAGCACAGGCAGCAAGATTTTCAAATTCGGAGAAGACGTTGCGGGATATAATATTCCCGTCCTGAACGAACGCGAAATCCGGGCCGCCTCGGGAATCCTTTTCGTGATTATGTTCATCGCCATCCTGACAGCCATCCTCAAGAGCGATTTTCTCCTTCTGAAGTACGCCATCACCATTTTCCTGGCCGACATCCTGATCCGGGTCCTGGTCAGTCCGCGGTTTGCGCCCTTCATGGTCATCGGTCGCCTGATCGTCCGGAACCAGACGCCGGAATACGTCGGCGCCCAGCAAAAGAAATTCGCCTGGGTGATCGGAATCGTTCTCGCCCTCACCATGCTGGTGCTGCAGATCATCCTGAACAGCTACAGCATCATCACCGGCCTCATCTGTCTGACATGCCTCATCTTCCTGTTCTTCGAGACGTCGTTCGGCATCTGCCTCGGTTGCAAGGTCTACTCCTTGATCTACCGGGAGAAGGCCCAGTATTGTCCCGGCGAAGTCTGTGACACCAAGGCCAGGCAGGACATCCAGAAGACCTCTGTCTTTCAGGCCCTCACGGTATTCGGCCTGGCCGCCTACGTCGTCCTGGTCGCCTTCCTGTTCCAGGGAAACTTCAGCGAACCTCCCCACGCCCTGTTTGGGGTAGAGATCCACGCCAAATCCGAATAACGAAGCCGGAACCGGCCAACCACAGTCAGGTCTTCGGAAACCTTTCCCGGAAGGGGCTCCAGGAGGGCCGCCGTCAGGCATCGCCAAAGATTGTCGGCAAAGGGAATGCGGCGAATATGCGGCGGCATGGGCCTGAAGACCATTAACTGTTTGGATTGCTTAAAGATATGGGCGCTTAACCTTTCACAGACATGGTGGAAAGCCAACAAAATGAGGGGTGGTTAAGGAAATAACATTGGATGACCTCCGTATGACATATGGATTTACTATTATTTCAAGTCTCCAGAGGTTTCAGGATTTCATTCCGGGAGGAATTCCCTTGTCCATGTCGTCCGAAAACAGCGCGAACAAAAGCATTTGCCGCATCGGTACCCGGGGGAGCGATCTGGCTCTCTGGCAGGCCCACACCATCCAGGGCAAGCTGAAGGAAATCGGTGTGGAAACGCACATCGAGATCATCAAGACTCGCGGCGACCGCATCGACAATGTCCCGTTTTCCGAGTTGGAGGGGAAAAACTTCTTCACCAAGGAACTGGAAGACGCCCAGCTCGAAGGCCGCGTCGATTTCGCCGTGCATTCCCTGAAAGATCTGGCCACGGAAATGCCCGATGGACTGACCCTGATCGCCATGGTCGGGCGCGAAGATCCCCGGGATGTCCTGCTGGCCAGCGAAGATGCCATCGATCAGAAAAAACTCGCCGCCGGCGACGTGCTGCCTCTTAAAAGCGGTTCGAAGATCGGAACCAGCGCCGCGCGACGTCAGGCGCAGATCCGTTTCCTGCGGGATGATCTGGAAATCGTCGACCTGCGCGGCAACGTGCCAACCCGCGTGAACCGCCTGCGTGAAGGCCTGTATGACGGCATCCTGCTGGCCCGCGCCGGCCTTTTGCGTCTGGAACTCAATCTCGAAGGCCTGTTCGTCAAACCGCTCGACGCCGACGAGTTCGTGCCCGCGCCCGCCCAGGGTATGCTGGGCATCCAGTGCCGCATCGACGATTCCTGGCAGGAAAGCCTGAAGAAACTGGACTGCCCCGAAGCGGGCCGGGCCGTGGCCGCCGAACGCGATCTGCTCCAAAGACTGGAAGGCGGCTGCCAGCTGCCCTTCGGTATCAATATCCAGCCTGTGGATGGCGGGTGGCTTCTTGAATCGTTCCTTTCCGGCTACGGGGACGGGCCCCAGCGCCTGACCCTCGAGGGGTCCGACCTGGACAGCGTCGTATCCGAGTGCTGGGAAATGATCTGCGAGTACAGGGGAGACTGAACCACGATGACCGGTGGGCACCGCATCATCCTGACCCGTCAGCGGGACCGAAACAAAGCCTGGGCGACCCGGCTGGGCGCCGCGGGCCATGACGTGGTCGAGCTGCCGTTGATCAGGTATGAAACCCTGCCCGTGCCGGATGGAACCGACCCCGGCTCTTTCGACTGGATCCTGTTTACCTCGCCCCAGGGCGTAAAGGCCTTTCATGAAGCCGGGCTGTCCGCGGGGTCGGCAAGGATCGCCGCTTTGGGAGCCGGCACCGCCGCCGCGCTTGGGGAAGCAGGCTTAAAAGACGATTTGGGTGCCCGGACTGTCGATGGAGTGGAATTCGCCCAGGCCTTTCTGGCCAAGGTGACCGGACCCGGCCGGGTCTTGCTGCCGGGGCCGAACCGCCGCCTGGAAGATCCGAAAGCATCCCTGAGCAAAGCCGGTTTCGAAGTGGTCGAGCTGCCCCTCTACGAAACCTGTCCCATTCCCGCGAGCGAGTGGCCGCCGGTGTCTTTTGAAACCGGCGACATCGTTTTTTTCTGCAGCCCTTCGACCGTCAGGGCCTTCACAAATGCCCGGACCGAGCGGCCGCGCTGTGTCGCCATCGGCGAAACCACGGCGCAGGCCAGCAGGCCCGCCGGATTTGAAACCGCCGTGGCCGCCACGCCCGATCTGTCAGCCATGGTCCTGGCCGCCGGCCTGGACCCGTTACCTGAACCCGTCACTCCGGAGATGGAATCATGAATCTGCTGGACCGCCCCCGGCGCCTGCGCGCCACCCCCGCGATGCGGGAAATGACCGCCGAAACCAACGTCGAAGCCCGTCACCTGATCACCCCCCACTTCGTCGTCGAAGGCAGCGGAGTGAAAGAGGAGATCGGCAGCATGCCCGGCGTGTACCACGTTTCGGTGGACAACCTGGTCAAGGAAGTCGGCGCGGACTTGAAGCTGGGCCTCAAGTCGCACCTGATGTTCGGCATCCCCAACGACAAGGACGAGCACGGCAACTCGGCCCTCGCGCCGGGCAACCCCTGCGAAGCCGGGATCAAGGCGTTGAAGAAGGAATTCGGCGACGATGTGATCACCATCACCGACGTCTGCCTGTGCGCCTACACCAGCCATGGCCATTGCGGATTCCTGGAAAACGGCAAGGTCGTCAATGATCCCAGTGTGGAGCAGCTGGCCAAGATGGCGCTTAATCACGCCGAGGCCGGCGTGGATATCGTCAGTCCCAGCGACATGATGGACGGCCGCATCGGCGGTATCCGTGAAAAGCTGGACAGCAACGGCTTCACCGACACGGCCATCCTCGCCTACAGCGCGAAGTACGCCAGCGCCTACTACGGACCCTTCCGCGACGCCTGCGACAGCGCCCCCCAGGGCGACCGCAAGACCTACCAGATGGATTCGCGCAACGGCCGCGAAGCCGTCTTCGAAACCCTCCTGGATCTGCAGGAAGGCGCCGACATGGTCATGGTCAAGCCCGCGCTGGCCTACCTGGACATCATCCGGCGCGTGCGGGACGAGGTTCTTTGCCCGGTGGTCTGCTACAACGTTTCGGGCGAGTACTCGCTGGTCAAGAACGCCGCGGCGGCCGGACTGGTCGACGAAGCGGCCATCGTTCGGGAAAACCTGCTGGCCTTCCGCCGGGCCGGCGCCGACATCATCATCACTTATCACGGGCGTGAAGCGCTGACCAAGGGATGGATCTAGCATGAGTAACAGCAGCTGGTGGGAAAGGGCGGAAAAAGTCCTGCCCGGCGGAGTGAACAGCCCCGTGCGCGCTTTCAATTCGGTGCCCGGCGATCCTCTGGTTTTCAACAAGGCGAGCGGCTGCCGTTTTACCGACGAAGACGGCAAGCAGTACATCGACTGGTGCCTGAGCTGGGGCCCGATGATCCTGGGCCACGCCAATACCGAAGTCGAAGCCGCCGCCATCGAGGCCATGCGCGAAGGCGCCAGCTTCGGCGCGCCCAGCCGCCGCGAAGTCCTTTTGGCCGAGGCTTTCCTGGGCCGGATGCCCAACTTCGACCAGGTGCGGTTCGTCAGCTCCGGCACCGAAGCGGTGATGAGCGCCATCCGCCTGGCGCGCGGTTTCACCGGACGCGACGTGATCGTCAAGTTCGTGGGCTGCTACCACGGCCACACCGACAGCATGCTGGTCGAGGCCGGCAGCGGCCTGGCCACCTTCGGCACTCCCAGCAGCGGCGGCGTGCCCAAGGGTTTCACCGACAGCACCGCGGTCCTCCCCCTGGACGACGACGAAGCTTTGGAAACCTTCTTTGCCGAGCACGGCGACAAGGTGGCCGCGCTGATCATCGAACCTTTCCCCGCCAACGCGGGTCTGCTGGTTCAGCGCCCTGAATTTTTGAAGAAGTGCCGTGACCTGACCGCCAAACACGGCACCCTGCTGATCTTCGACGAGGTCATCACCGGTTTCCGCGTGGGCGTGTCGGGCGCCGCGCCGATCCTGGGCATCACCCCCGACATGGGGACCTACGGCAAGATCATCGGCGGCGGTTTCCCGGTGGGCGCTTATGCCGCCAGCAAGGAAATCATGGCTCACGTCTCGCCTGTCGGCCCGGTCTACCAGGCCGGCACCCTGAGCGGGAATCCGGTGGCGATGGCCGCGGGCCTGGCCACCCTGGAAATCACCGGCCGCCCCGGCTTCTACGAGGATCTCGAGCGCAAGGGCGCCCTGTTGCAGGCGGGTCTGGAAAAGGCCGCCGCCGACAACGGCGTCACCGCGACGGTGGTCCGTCAGGGTTCGCTGTTCTGGAACGTGTTCCAGGATAAGGCCCCGCGCAGCTTCGCCGCCATCGACGGCTCGAAAATGGATACCTACGGCCGCATGCACCGCGACCTCATCAATCGCGGCGTGTATCTGGCCCCCTCGGGTTGGGAAGTCGGCTTCGTGAGCGCCGCCCACACCGACGACGACATCGAAACCACCGTGGCCGCCGTGGCCGACACCTTCAAATCCTGGAGTTGACGCAGTCATGTCCGACGTGAAAAACAGCATCTTCCTGAAAACCCTGCGGGGCGAGCCCTCCGATCGCACCCCCATCTGGGTCATGCGCCAGGCTGGCCGTTATTTGCCCGAGTATCAGGAAGTCCGGTCAAAGCTTTCGTTCACCGAGCTGACCCACACGCCCGAGGCCGCCTGCGAAGTCACGCTGCAGCCCATCCGCCGCTTCGGTTTCGACGCGGCGATCATGTTCAGTGACATCCTGACGCCCCTGGAACCCATGGGCGCACCCTTCGATTTCTCCAAGGGCGGACCCAAGCTGGAGCGGCCGCTGCGCAGCGAAAAGGAAATCGATTCCCTGCGGACCTACGACGCCAAAGAAGGCACCCATTTCGTGGCCGAGGCCATCAAGCTGATGAAGGAAGGTCTGGGCGACAAAACACCCCTGATCGGGTTCGCCGGCTCGCCTTTCACGCTGGCCACCTACCTGATCGAAGGCGGCGGTTCGAAGAACTACGAGAATCTGAAGACCATGTTGTACAGCCGGCCCGAGTTGCTGAACAAGCTGATGGACAAGCTGACCGACCAGACTCTCGACTACCTTAGGATGCAGGTGGAAGCCGGCGTCGACGCCGTGCAGTTGTTCGACACTTGGGGCGGCATCCTGCACCCCGCCGACTACGCAACGGTCGTACTGCCCTGCGTCAAACGGATCATGGATGGTCTGAAGGATCTGGGCGTCCCGCGCATCTACTTCCTGAAGGGAAGCGCTCCCTACCTCGACCTCGTCACCACCCTCGACGTCGAGGCCCTGGGCATGGACTGGACCATGGACATGGCCAAGAGCCTGCCCCTGATGAAAGGCTACGCGGTAC
>JAUVII010000324.1 GCA_030592845.1 Candidatus Krumholzibacteriia bacterium
AGGCGCGGATTGTGGGCCAGGGCCAGGGCCAGGGCGTCAGCCAGTCCAAGCGGACGGCCGTCCGGCTCGGCGGGTACGTCTGCCGGTTGCGCGCCGGTTGCCGCGACGGCGATCAGAAGCAGAAAGGAAACCAGCTGCACGGTTGTCCATTGCCGAAACATTCTCATGATGGATCCTTGTTCAGGGCAGTAAATCGCCCAATCCAGTTTAGGTTTTGACCAAAAGAATCAGAAGTCGGGTAGGTCTTCTAGCAGAGGAGGGGGAGGCAGGAATCCGGCAGGGAAAAACGGACCCCGCCTGGTTTGAGGGGGGAAGGAAGCGGGTGGCCGTCACCCATGGACGAGCCATCACCAAGGAAATCAGGAATATTCACCAGGAATAACTCAGCCTCGGGAGCGTTGTTCCGGACCGAAGAACTCCGAATGGGAGTCGAGAGGATTTGGCAGGGATCGGAGTCGCACTCCACCTCGTGTCCGCACTCGATATCGGCGCAGTCGAGGCAATAGTGGTCCAAGGCACCGGACAGGCAGGCTGCCGGGGCCAGGAACACGGTCCAGAGAATGGCAATCAGAATTGGAAAGTGTTTTTTCATAACACCATTACGGTAGTAATAAGGCCTGAAAACGCAAGCAAATCCACGGTCGGACATCCTATCGAGTGGGAAGAAGTGGCAAATAGTGTTGCCAGACAACCGTTGGCAGTTGAAAATCCCGGATATGGCAATCAGTTCCCGTTTATTTGGAAAGGTTTGAACATGACAAGGAAGACACTGCTTATTATCGCCGGTATCGTCCTGCTCTTGATCGCTGGATGTTCCGACGACGATCCCGTGACGCCCCCCAAGGCAAAAATCTATACCGCCGCAGGCAACTTTCACAACTTCCTGGTTGCCGATGGAGCGGTCGATACGCGGCTGAGCGTGCTCCAGGGCGCCGACATCAATATCGCCAACCACATCGTTCCCAATGGGGCGGCTATCAACAGGGGATTGCTTCTGGACAAACCGCAGGTGACATCGTCTCTCTCCTTTTTTCTCAGCGGAGGGGACGGCACGATCCTCAACCCGGCGGAAGTTTTCCCCCTGGAACATGACCAGCGCTACATCTTCATGGCTTTGGGAAACATTTATACCGCCCAGGGTCAGTTGAAACCCACCCTGATGCAGATGCCCGCGTTGGCGGCGCCCGCGGCCGGAAAGGTCGCCTTCCGCTTCACCCATGCACTGGCCGGGGCACCGGGGCCGGTGGATGTGCATGTCAACGGGCAGATCATAACCAATCTGGTTTTCGGGAAGGCTTCGGCCACGGTGACCTTCGACGCGAGGGCGGCGGGCGAGGACACCCTGATTATCGTTCCCACCGGGGTCGAACCTGACGGGAACAACGAAATCTGGAAGGACACGGGGTCGACTACTTTTTTAGCGGACAGGGATTATGAGTCCATCATGGCCCACAACGCCCGGGATGCTTTCAACGGGGACATCAACGGGACGGTCCAGGTTTTCCTTCTCGAATCCCACTAGGAAGGTGTTTCTTCCGGTTCGGTTTCCGGCTCTTCCTCGATTTCGGGGGTGACGAGATCACCCACGAACAGGCTGGCGTTCTTCACGAAGAAAACGTTGGTCAAACCTTCGGACAGCGCCTCGAGACGCTGGGCGTATTCGGCCTCCTTGCCCTTTTCGGGAGTGGCCAGGCCCAGCATGACCACCTCGGCATCAACGCTTTCACGGCGAATGACTTCGGCCACCTTTTCTTCGGGATCCTTCAACAGCACCCTGATTTCCGCGTTGATCCTGATCTCGTGGACCAGCTCCTGCAGGAATTTCTCGCTGGACTGTTTGGCCATCGGGGTGGTGGCCAGACTCATGATCTGGACCTTGGCCCGGCGCCAGGCCGAGTTGCGGGTCAGCAGGAAGGTCAGCAGCAGCATCAGGTCGCCGTTGCGCTGCAATCCACCCCACCAGATGAGGATGCGTCGTTCCGAGTTGGCCCGCGGGTAAAGCAGCTGGGGTCGGATGCGCGCGAAAATGAGGGATTTTTTCAGGGTTTCCAGGCGCCGCATGGCCCGCAGGAAATCGACCTGGAGTTGGGGATTCGAAGGCCAGCCCAGCAGGATGGTGTTGCTCGATATCCCCGCGATGCCGTTGGCCTGGGCCACATCCACGATGCCGTCCACCAGATCGGGAACGATGTCCACTTCGGGAAAGGCGACCACGCCTTCGGCCGCCAATACCTCACGCATTTCATCCCGTGACGTATCCGATTCCGGGGGATCGTTCATGAGATCACCCACGAGCAGCTTGCAGACCGTGACCACGCCGCGGCCCTGGCTGAACCAGTCGCCGTAGCGGACGAGGTCCAGTTCGGCGCGGATGTCGTCCACGAACACCAGCAGGTGCGGGCGCCAGTTGCGCGGGGTCATGGGATGCCGGGCCAGCCGCACCAGGGCCCAGCGGATGAGGGTTTCGTAAAGGCCGCGGCGGGCGTCTCCCCAGCCCGATTTGCGCTCGCTGCGGGACAGGGCCAGCCACAGGGCAAGTTCCAAAACCACGGCGATCAAACCCACCAACGGATTGATCAGGAACATGACCGCCAGACAGGCCAGGCCACCGATGAAGTTGATTATCCAGGGCGACCCCAGACTGGGTCTCCAGGAAGGATCGCCGC
>JAUVII010000066.1 GCA_030592845.1 Candidatus Krumholzibacteriia bacterium
AACGGAGTAGTAGACCTGCGCCACCGAGTGATCCCGGTTCAGCTTGACTGCGTTCAGCGTCACGAACCCAACCCGGGGATCCTTGACGGATACCTGGATGAGCTTGCTGAGCACTTCGAGAATCGACTGGTTCAGTTTATTCGTGCGATACGGATCCATTTCAATCCTTACAGTTGCGTGAAACGTCATACTCCAGAATAAGACCACGGGGTGTCCAGGTAAACACTCAAGGAGTACCAGGACGGGAAATTCGGGGCGCGGGGCTGCAGTGGTAGATGAATCTGACGGCCTGGACATTGACCTGCGGGGTGTCTGGAGGCGCCCGCAGCCATGGATGGCGGAGGGTGCCGGAAGCCAAGCCGGCCTGGAACAGGATGTTCCAGGCCGGCGACCCCGCGGGGCAATGTTCAGGCCGTCAGATTCATCGGCCCTTACAACTCGGTACGCTCGATCTCCTCGATCTCATAACACTCGAGCACGTCGTTCTCCTGGATTTGGTAGAAATTCTCCAGCCCGATGCCGCACTCGTAGCCGTCTTTGACTTCCTTGACGTCGTCCTTGAACCGTTTCAGCGAGTTGACCTTGCCTTCCCAGATCATGACCTCGTCACGAATCAGGCGGGCGCGGCTGTTGCGCTTGATGACGCCGTCGATAACCATCGAACCGGCCACCGATCCCACCTTGGGAATGGTAAAGACCTGGCGGACCGAAGCCTTGCCGGTCGAAACCTCGCGTTTGATTGAGCCCAACAGGCCGGCCATGGCCTTCTTGAGGGTATCGACAGCCTCGTAGATGATGTCGAAGACCTCGATGGTCACGTTGTTGGCCTTGGCTCTCTCGATAATGGCAGGACCCGGGCGCATATGGAAACCGATGATAATGGCGCCGGTGTTGGCGGCCAGAAGGACATCGGATTCACTGACGGCGCCAACGGCCTTGTGCACGACCTTGACCTGGACCTCTTCGGTGTTCAGTTCCATGAGCTGATCGGCCAACGCTTCGACCGAGCCAGCCACATCGCCCTTGATGATGATGGGCAGTTCCTTCAGTTCGCCGGTGGTCATCAGTTCAGCCAGGTTGTCCAGGTCGATGACGACCTTGGGACTGACGATCTTCTGCTGACGCTGGAGACGTTGGCGCTTGTCCGCCAGTTCACGGGCCTGCCGTTCGCTCTCCACCACATAGAAGCGGTCGCCAGCCTCGGGAACGTTGTGGGCGCCCATGATCTCGCAGGGTTCACCCGGCTTGACCTCGTCCAGCTTGTTGCCTCGCTCGTCCAGCAGGGCGCGAACCTTGCCGGCGATCATGCCGACCAGGAAGTTGTCGCCCTTCTTGATGGTGCCCTGTTCCACCAGTACGGTGAACACGACGCCACGCCCGGGCTCCTTCTTGGCTTCGACGACCGTGCCGCGGGCCGGGCCATCGGCAGTCGCCTTTAATTCCAGAACTTCGGTCTGCAGATGCACCTGCTCCAGAAGCTTCTCGATACCGATCCCCTGCTTGGCCGAAATCTCGGCGCAGAGCACATCGCCACCGTACTCCTCCACCACGATCTCGTGCTTCAGAAGTTCCTGCTTCACGCGGTCGGGTTTGGCGTCTTCCAGATCAATCTTGTTCACGGCAACGATGAGGGGAACCTTGGCGGCCTTCGCATGGTGGATGGCCTCCACTGTCTGGGGCATCACACCGTCATTGGCCGCCACGATCAGGATGACCACATCGGTGACCTGGGCACCGCGAGCGCGCATGGCCGTAAAGGCCGCGTGACCCGGAGTATCCAGGAAGGTGATCGGACCACCGTCGGTCTCCACCGTATAGGCGCCGATGTGCTGCGTTATTCCGCCGGCTTCACCCGCGATGACGTTGGTCTTGCGGATGCTGTCTAGCAGGGAGGTCTTGCCGTGGTCGACATGGCCCATGACCGTCACCACGGGCGGTCGATCGGACTTGTCCTCATCCTTGGCTTCCTCGATTTCCAGCACGTCCTCGCCGACTTCGGTGAGGAACTCGACCTCACGCTCGAATTCGGCGGCCAGAAGTTCGATGTTTTCCTTTTCCAGGCGCTGGTTGATGGTCGCCATGATCCCCATGGAGAACAGGGTGGCGATCAGCTCCTGGGACTTGACCCCGAGTTTGTCAGCCATCTCCTGGACCGTGATGAACTCGGTCAACCGCAATACGGCGGTTTCGACGACGACTTCATCTTCGTCGATCTTGTCCCCCTTCTTGCGCTTCTTCTTGGTGCCGGCACCGTCCATCGCCGCCATGGTCTGCTTCAGCGCGCGATCGACTTCCGCCTGATCCACCTTCTTTTTCTTCTTGCGGGTCCGTTTGCGGCGTGAGGTAGTTTCCTCCCGCGCGGCGGCTTCATCCTGCCTGCGCTGGATGGCCGCCTTGATGGAATCACGTACCGAAGCACTGCTGATTTTGGGCTCGGGTTTCCTCACCGCCGGGGCGGCTTTGGGACGCTTCACCTTGGGGGCGGGCTTGATGATGTCCCCCAACTTGAAACCGTCGTTCTTCTTGGTACCCAGCTTGTCCAGGGGGTCATCGGCTTCGGCATCGGCTTCGGCATCGGCATCAGCTTCTGCCTCGACCACTTCCTTGGGAACCTCGGCTGTTTCACCGGCACCTTCGGTTTCAGGAGCATCTTCGGTGACGCTTCCGGCGTCCGTATCGGCCACTTCGGTTTCCGCCGTGGGAGCCGGAGCGTCCAGTCCGGAAGTCGGATCCTCCTGGGCGCTGTCTTCGGCCTGAGTTTCCGTGTCGACAGCCGCAGCTGCTTCGGCGGCTTTTGCCTCTTCGGCCTCGCGGGCCTTGTCCACATCGGCCTTCTTGACCAACTTGGCGGCCGTACTCTTGACGATGCGGGCCTGGGCATGCTCTTCGCGCCTGGAAGCCATTTCCGCTTCCCGGCGGTCCTTTTCCTCGGCTTTGAGCACCGCTTCATCCGCCTTGACCTTGGCTTCAGCGTCCCTGGCGGCCTGGGCCTTCTTCGCCACCTTGGTCATCTGACCGGCCTTTTTAATGGTCACGACCTTGGGCTTGGCGGGCGCCTTCTTCTTTTTGGCCTTTTTCTTGGCCGGTTTTTTCTTGGTCTCCGGCTCATCCGGGGCTACCGGTTTTTCCAGAGGCTTGAGGGCGGCGACATTCTTCAGCTGGTCAGGATTGAGGTTATGCGCTTTGGCATAGTTCTCCCTGGCCAGCTGACGTTTCCGCTGGAATACGGAATGGACGCGATCGACTTCGTCGTCCTCGACAACGCTCATATGACTCTTGGCCTGCACCTTCATCTTTTGCAGAAGAGTCATGATCTGTTTGCTGTCGACACCATAGTGACGACCGAGTTCGTAAACTCTCAGCTTCCTCACCAAGATCTGTAACCTCCACCGGCATCCATTTAGAGTCCCAATTTCCGGATACCTTTAACGAATCCGGAATCACTCACTCCGACCACCGCGAGCTTTTCGCGGCCCAGAGCCCTGGCCATGTCCTCGCCGGTGAGAACATCGGCCACTATTCCCCGAACGGGCTCCCAGCGGGAAACCCTTCCCTTCAAACTGTCACCTATGTCCGAGGAGGTGATCACCAAGGGATTTTCACCCTTGTTAACCATTTTCTCCACGGCGCTGACCCCCATGCCGAGCCTTCCCGCACGACGGGCCAAACCCAACAAACCGAGCAATTTATCAACTTGCTCTCGAGTGTTTTCTTCAGTCATCGGACTGCGTCAATCATCGAGTTCGGTATTGGCGAACGGGTCCACTTTTTTGTCCTTCTCGTCACCGTTGCCCGCCGTGTCATCACCCGCGGACACGGAGTCGGCACCATCTTCACCCTCAGCCGGGAAATCCTTGAAGATTTCCTCTTCGGTCAACGCGGGCGCATCTTCGGCGGCTTCGCCGTCTTCATCACCGACGCTCTCATCACCGAGAGCATCTTCATCGAAGAGGGGTCGGGCCTCGGCGGTCTCTTTATCCATCTCCTCGACGATGGATTTTTCGATCATCTTGCGCAGCTCGTCCCGGGTGACCCGGGCGGTGGCCAGCAGACTTTCCAGGGCGTCCTCTTCCAGATTGGGAATCTCCTGGAGTTTTTCAAGAGAAGCATCGGCCAGCTGTTCGATGGTCGAGATCCCTATCTGCTCCAGCAGGATCAGCATATCCTCGGCGACGCCTTCCATCTCGCCCAGCTTCATGGTCATCTCATCGGTGACCCGCTGGCGGGTCGCGGACTCGCGCGAGCTGACCAGATCGATCTTCCATTCGGTGAGTTTGGCCGCCAGACGGACGTTTTTACCTTCCTTGCCGATGGCCTTGCTCAGCTGGTCCTCACCCACGACCACGGTAGCTTCGTTGCGCTCCCGGTGCAGGATGATGTTGCTGACGATGGCCGGGCTCAGGGCACGGGAAATCAGGAGACTGGCTTCTGCGCTCCAAGGCACGATATCCACCCGCTCGCCCGCCAGTTCACGGGTCACGGCCTGAACGCGGCTGCCCTTCATGCCCACGCACGACCCAACGGGATCGACCCGCTCATCGTTGCTGGTCACGGCGATCTTGGAACGGGTCCCCGGCTCGCGGGCCACGGCCTTGATCTCCACGATGCCTTCCTGAATCTCGGGCACTTCCATGTGGAAGAGCGATTTCAGGAAACCCGGGTGGCTGCGTGACAGGATTACCTGCGGGCCCTTGGCGCTGTCCAGCACCTCGGTGATGAACGCGCGGACCGTTTTGCCCTGGTGCAGCTTTTCGCCGCGGATCTGTTCCCGGTAGGGCATCAGGGCCTCGGTGCGGCCCAGGTTGACCAGGACATTGCCCCGGTCCACCTGTTGGACGGTGCCGACGATGATCTCGTTGACCCGGTCCTTGTACTCTTCGAAGATCTGGGCCCTTTCGGCCTCGCGCACCTTCTGGACCAGGATCTGCTTGGCCACCAGAATGGCGTTGCGGCCGAAATCGGCCAGCGGAAGCTCCCAGCGAACCTCGTCGCCGATTTCCACTTCGTCGCCGAATTCGATCTGCGCCTCTTCGAGGGAGATGTCGGTGTCCGGATCATCGATCTCACCGACAACGGTCTTGACCTGCTCGACCAACATGAGGCCGGTATCGGGATCGACCTTGGCGTCTATATTCGCCTCGGCACCCAGCTTCTTGCGGGCGGCGGACTGGAGGCCGGCTTCGAGTGACTCGATGATCACGGCCTTTTCGATACTTTTTTCCCTGGTGATCTCACTCAGGGCATTGAGAATATTGTGATCCATGCGGATTCAGCTCCTGCTGTCGGTCGGATTCAGGACTTGGGGGCCTTGGGCCTCATTTTCCGGACTTTCTTTTTCGCCTGCCGCTTCGTTCGTTTTTCATCCTTGCGGCGGCGTCGATCGGCGTTGATCAGGGCCTGCGCGTCGAAAACGGGATCCAGATTGCCCTCCAGGACCTTCCTGAGAGGAACCCTGATTTCTTCGCTGGATTCCTCGGATGCGGCCTCGTCCCCGGGACTGCTCGCAACCACGAGAATGTCGCCGTCCAATTCCTGCAGAATCCCCCGAACGCGGCGGCTGCCCGGGCCGGAAACCTTCAGATCCACCTTGTGTCCCACGGCTGCCTGATAGTGTTCGAGCTTGCGCAGGGGCCGACGGATACCGGGTGAGGAGACTTCGATGACGTACTGGTCGGGAAACGGGTCGGCTTCTTCCAGCAACATGCCGACGGTCCGGGATGCCGAAGCCACCTGGCCGAGGGAAATGTTCCCCTCGGTGTGATCCACATAGATCCGCAGCTGAACACGCCCGCCGCCCCGGAAAATCCGGACATCCAGCAGGTCAAAGCCGGCAGCGGCCAGTTCGGACTCCAAGAGGTCGATGATCCGGGCCGCCATCTGCATTAAATCAGCACGGTTGCCCTCGGCCAACCTCATTCCTCCTGTTACAAAAAGAGATGGACTTGCGCCCACCTCAAACGGTCCACCTGTTGGGGGGACTTCGAGACCCGGCAAATATACCGGTTCAGGAACCTTGTTGCAAGCTCAAAATCGTCGTGCGCCCACCCCCCTGCAGGTCAGGGTGAGGCGGCCCCGATCCACCCATGGGCAAAAGGAGGCATCGCCCTCTTTTCCATCAGATCCTTATTCTGGAGGAAAACGAATGGGTTAGCCTCCAATTCGGGATTATCCGGGGAAACCCCGTCCCTGACAAGGTGGGTGAACAGATGGTCGATGGGCAGAAGTTGGCGATAGTAACCGGCCTCGATACCCGGGCTCTTAACCGCAAAAAGAGTGGAATAACAATCCATGAAATCAGGAGCAACAAGTTTGTCCTTATGGGCGGGGAACGGGTCCCAAAGGCAAATTCGCGAACCATGGTCGCCATGAACGATGATCAGGGCATTTTCCCACAACCCCTTGTCCTTGAGGATCTGGAACATGGAGTCGAGCCGGCTTTGCAGGCACAACATCTGTTCCAGATACAGGGGATAACGCTCAGCCCGCGAGGCGGGAGTGTTGGTGCGCGGAACGATCGTCTTGTCCCGACCATAGAGCCATTTGCTCGGTTGAAGCTCCATCCGGCAATCCCGATCGAATCCATAGGGAGAGTGGGGCAGCAGGATGTGGCCGAAGAAGGCTTGCCCCGGACCGGCCTGGTGCAGTTGCTCCTCGAAAATATCCAGCATCTGCATGGCGGTCAGGGCTTCCGGATAATAGCCGTGCAAATCCCACCGGGGCAACCCCACCGCCCCCCCAATATCGGAAAAAGCCAGGCTGGAATAGACATCTCCCGCCATCTTCAAAAAATAGGTCCGATTGAAATAGGTGCTCAAAATAAACGGTATTTTCTGCGAAACGGTAAGATCCGAGTTTTGAATGGACCTCAGAGTGGCCATTTGATAAGACACCCGGGTGTCGCCAAAGGGATTTGTGACATTCTGATCAGGGTCGTGGACGCTCATGAAACTGGTTTCCAACGCATGGATCCGGTAGCCCTGTTCATGGAGCAGGTCGAACCAGGAGTTGCTTGCCAGGAGAAATTCCTTGGGGGTCTTCCTTTCCAAAAAATGTCTCGGCTCACCCGATGCGGCAAAATTCAGCAGGTTGGGCAGGGATTCCTTGGTGAAGTAGTAACGGCTATAAGCCCTCCCGTATAAAGCGAAGGACTGGTCGAGATAAAAATCCCGGATCCCGGACGAGAAAAAACCATCCGGATCAAATTCGGCCGGGATACCTTCGACCCCTAAGTGCGCATCCAGAACCAGGTGCAGGACGAAGGGCAGGTCCGGGTTGTCGCTCGGCCGGGGCCCCGGTTCTCCCACATGGACGACGGGATTCTGGCCAGGCAGCACAACAGTCCCCAGCACCATCGCCCCCGCCAGGAATAGAATTATGAGGGTCAAACGCCTCCGCAAAAACCAGAACAGTGTTCCGAAAAAAACCACGTTGAGCAGAAGACGCAATCCCACGGTGGTGATCCAATCGGTCTGGACATCCACCACCAGGATGGCCATCGCCGCGAAAACAAAAACCCTCACCGCCGCTCGGCCCGGAATCATCAAAATTCCGCAGAGAACGGCGAAGCCCAGGATCAGTCCGAAGATCGTCAGAATTTCAGGAGTCAGAAGGGAATAACCCGTATGTTTGAGGAATATGGCAAAAGGAAGAACGGCGACCAGGAATACCCCGGGCACGGCGAATAACCGGTCTTTGGTAAAGATTTTCTTCAAAGTGAACCTTCCATGCACTCATCCTGCCTGCAGGGGCATGAATTTTCCGAAAGCCGAGTTGAGACCAAGTCGCACTATATTACCCGCCGACCCCTTCAACAGAGGATCACTTTCCAGGAGTTGGCGGGCATCATCCCGACATAAGTGCGCCAATTTAGCATCACGCAGGGGATTGGCCAAACGGAATCCCGGTGCGCCATGTTGCCGGAATCCCCAGGCATCCCCCGGGCCCCTGAGTCGAAGATCTTCTTCGGCAAGGGCGAAACCATCGGTGTGCTCACAGAAGAAACGAATCCGCTGGAAGGATTCCTCGGCCAGATATCGATCACACAACAGCCAGCAATGGGAGGCATGACGACCCCGTCCGATCCGGCCCCGCAGCTGATGCAGTTGGGCCAGGCCGAAACGTTCGGGATTGTGGATGACCATGGCTGTGGCGTTAGGGACATCAACCCCCACCTCCACCACCGTCGTGGCCACCAGAACCTGGACCTCTCCCCGGGAGAACGAACCCATGACCTTGTCTTTTTCCCCGGCCTTGAGCCTGCCGTGGAGCAAAGCCACGCTGTGGCCGGAGAATACTTCGGCGCGAAGTCGCTCGAATTCGACGGTTGCGGCCTTGAGATCCTGGCCCTCGGTTTCCTCGATGACCGGATAGATGACGTAGACCTGACGCCCGGCCACTATCTCGCGGCGGCAGGCCTCCCAAACGGCGGCCTCCTCCTTCTCGCGGACGATACTCGTGGTGATTGGCTGCCTACCCGCCGGAAGTTCGTCGATGATGGACAGTTCGAGATCACCGTACAGGGTCAGCGAAAGGCTGCGAGGAATCGGTGTGGCGCTCATTACCAGCACATGGGCCGGGCCGCCCGCCTCGGTCACGGAGCCCGACTTGCCCCTTTGCCGGACGCCGAACCGGTGCTGTTCATCGACCACGGCCAGGGCCAGGCGGGGAATGCGTACGTCTTCCTGGATGACCGCGTGGGTACCCACCAACAGATCGATTTCCCCGGCGGCGACTCCCGCCAGAATGCTCCGCCGGATTGCGGCGGGGGTGGATCCGGTCAGGGTCTCCACACCAATGCCCAGGGGTTCGCACAGCCGTGACAGGCTCTGTCCGTGTTGGCGAGCCAGGACCTCCGTGGGCGCCATGATCAAGGCCTGGTGGCCCTGCTCGATCACGAACAAGGCAGCGATGAGCGCCACCAGGGTTTTGCCTGAGCCCACATCCCCCTGAAGCAGTCGGTGCATGGCCTGGCCGGATCGCATATCGGCCAGGATCTCCCGGAGAACCCTCCGTTGGGCGTCCGTCAACTGGAAAGGCAATCCCTCGACCAACCGGGTGGTAAGGTCACCGGGCCTGCCCAGTTGAACACCGTCCATGCCCCTGCGGGATTCCCGACGCAGGGCCATCAGGATCTGGATCGTGAACAGTTCCTCGTAAACCAGTCGATCGCGGGCTGCGGCCAATTCCTCCTTGTCCGTGGGAAAGTGAATGGCCTCCAGAGCCCGGCGCCGGTCAGGCATGCGGTGTTTCGCCAGCAATTCGGCCGGCAATGGATCGACGTGAAGATCGCTCATTTTTTCCAGGGCCTGATGCACCAGGCCGCGCAACCAGTGCTGCCCCACGCCGGAAGTCAGCCCGTAGACAGGCACCATCCGGCCGGTATGCAGGCCGGGGTCCGCGTCCTCATTGGAAGTTACCGGTTCGAATACCTCGTAATCCGGATGAGCCACCTGGGCCCGGCCGCCGTGCACCTGGACCGTGCCGCTGACCATCATTTTCCGGCCCGATTTAAACTGTTTCAAGAGGAACTTCTGATTGAACCAGACGCAGAACAGGACCCCCGTATCGTCCCCCAGGGTCACGGTCAACAGGCTGCCGCCGGTGCGGGTGCGGCGTTCGCTCGCGGTCAGGATCTCACCCCGGACAGTCACATCCTGCCCGGCGCGAAGGCTCCGGATCGGAACCGTGGAACTGCGGTCGAAATAGCGACGGGGATAATGGCCAAGCAGGTCGCCGACCGTATCGATACCCAAACGCGTCAAAGCGCGGGCACGGGCCGGACCGACCGACTTTAGGAACTGTACAGGTGTATCCTGGCTGAATTCCGGTTTCATTGACTCCACCCTGGCCAAAAATCAGATAATTCCTTGCTGAGCCGCGTTTCAGATGTTAAATTGCCGCACCTGTGAATTCAACTCCTAGGAGGAATCCCATGAGCAGGAAATGCTCTATCTGCGACAAAGGGCCCCAGTACGGAAACAGGGTGAGCCACGCTCACAACCTGACCCGTCACCGTTGGCTGCCCAACCTGCAGAAAATCAGGTTCGAGATGGACGGCAAGGTGCGCCGCGGTTATGTGTGCACCCGCTGCATCCGCACGGGAAACGTCAAGAAGGTCGTCTAAGCACCTTTGCACGGCGTCCTTTCTGCGGTCATCCCTGGAAAGACGGCGTCGCGCAAGAATTTAGGGAATCCTCTTGAAAATGTGATACAGCCCTCCGGCTTCCACCGGGGGGCTTGTTTCATTGATCTCCAACGGCACAATGACCGCCTGCAGCGCTTCCACCATTTCCAAAGGGTTGATCCAGCCGATATCCCCGCCCCTGGCCGCCGCCGACCCTGAGGAATACCTTACCACTAAACTGGTAAAAGCCGTCCCCGTAGCCAGTTCCGCGGTGACGATGTCCAGGATCTCCTTGTTGCCAAGCACCATGTGCAGGAGGTGGATCTTTCCTTCGCCGGTCGCGCTGAGGGACAGGTCCCGCTGACGGATGATCCGCTCCTCCCACAAATTCAATTCCGTGGTATTGGCTTCATCGACCTCGTTCAAACCTCTCACCTCGGCCAGGGCCTCGTCCCAGCGGCCCAAATCCTCCAGAATCTGGGCTTTCACCACGCGCGCGGTCAACATGTCGGGGTTAAGTTCCGCGGCCCGGGAAACCTCGGCCAGGGCCTCCTCGGAGCGGCCCAGCCTGTCCAGATGAACCCCGTAATTGAAGCGCCCCACCGGATCGTCGGGAACCATGGCCAAAAAGGCCAGGAAATGGACTTCGGCCTCCTGGACCATGCCGGCCACTTCCAAGGCGTTGGCCAGATTGAATTGGTAGCGTGGGTCGTCGGGCGCCTCCTCGACGGCCAGTTGAAGGTAGACCAGCGCGGAATCGATTTGTTCGACCGCGAAATAGGCCTCCCCCAGCCCTCCGTAGGACATCGCGCCGGGTTCCAGATCCACGGCGCGACGGCAATAATCGACGGCGCCCTGGTGGTCGCCGACCATGATGCTCAATTCCGAAGCGGTCATGTAGTCCTGCAAATTGGGCTTTTCCTGCGCCATGGCCATTTCGAGATGCCCCAGGGACTGTTTCCAGAGCCCCTTGCCCGCGGCGATGTCAGCCATCAAACGGTTCAACCAGGGGTCGTTTACCCCTTGCCGCTGCAACTGGGCGAGAAGCTGGTAGGCCTTGGCCGTTTCATTTTCCGCCAGGGCCAGGCGGGCCAACCCCTCGAGAATGCCCTTATGGTCAACCGAAAGCTGAAGCCCCTTCTCCCATTGGGATCGCGCATCTTCAACCCGTTCCGCACCCAACAGGGCACGGCCGTACCAGTAGCGGGCTTCGGCGTCATCAGGGGCGATTTCGATGGCCTGGACCCCGAATTCAATCCCTTCGCCGATCCGTTCCTCACGGACGGCCATCACAACCAGGGGCAAAAGGATTTCCACACTCGCCCCACCCTGCTCCAGGCAGGCGAGAAA
The DNA here is from genome assembly GCA_030592845.1 of Candidatus Krumholzibacteriia bacterium. GTDB lineage: Bacteria > Krumholzibacteriota > Krumholzibacteriia > LZORAL124-64-63 > LZORAL124-64-63 > JAGLCY01. The sequence goes on from JAUVII010000066.1 coordinate 11,474, forward strand.
TGCCGTGCGTGCTTCGACGAATTTGGCCGCCCGGTAAAGGGAAGGAGCGGTTTCGCAGGGATCATCCACGGCCGAGACCGGTGCCTCGACTTGGGCCTGGGCCTGGGCGACTTCCGCCGTAAACGCTCCGCAAGCCGAAAAAACCAGTAAAAACACCAAAAAGCGGCCGGAAAATCCGTCCAAAATCCGCCCAAAACCCTTTGATCTAAAATTGGAAATAGAATCCATATGCCCCAAACCCGGTTAGAGGATGATTATTGAGTTCAAGTTGCCGACCGTACAGCCGAAAATCTCAAGGGAAACAGAAAAATGGGCCGGGAGTTCCCGGCGCGACCATGATAGCCGCCCAAATTCCAGAAGGGTAAAGATACTGCCATGACTGATGTCGCGAAACCCAGAATCCTGGTCGTCGAGGATGACCCCGATCTGCGCCGCATCCTAAAGCTCCAACTGGAGAGCCGGGGCTTTGGAATTACCGAGGCCGAAAACGGCGCCGAGGGATTCAAAATCCTCCAGAATGAGATTCCGGATTGCATCATCCTGGATCTGATGATGCCCGTCATGGACGGTTTCGGCTTCCTGAAAAGAGCCCGCAGCATCATGGGCACCAAGGATGTTCCCATCCTCATCCTCACCGCCAGCGAGGATGAAAGAAACCGGGTGCGCGGATTCCAGTATCAGGCCAACGCCTACATGAGCAAGCCCTATGATCTGGAAAAACTGACCCGGGAAGTTGAAAAGCTGATGGCCGCAGCGGCGGCGCCCCAGCCCGCCTGACCCGTCGGCGGGTTCAATGGAATGTTCAACGGTTACGCGATCCAGTTTCGCACCGGGTCCAGCCAGAAGGCGGGGCTCAACCATTGGGGAGTGATCATTTCGGGATGCACCGACTGATACTTCGCCACCAGTTCCGCGGCCTCGCCTCTTCCACCTTTTTCCACCGCCAGAAAAACCAACCCCGGAAGACATGATTCAGGCTCGATGGTCGGGGCATTCCATCCGTCCGGTACGGCCTCCATCGCAAGGGAAGCCGCGTCGATCTGCAACCGGACGATGGGTTCGGTCACGAATCCCCCGTCGATCAGGTTTTGGCAAATACTCCAGGCACCGGGGCCATCGCCCCTCAACAACGCCGCGCGGGCGTCGAGGAAATTCCAGGCCTCGGGCTGGGGAACCGCGCCGTCGCCGCCATCCGCAGCAGGCGCTCCCTCACCCGGGTCAACGGGCAATTCGGGAACCCTCCCCTGCCCCAGGGCCAGGTTCGCTTCAAGAAAGAGGGGACGCTGGTCCGGTTCCGCCGAAGCCGCGGGCCAACGGCCCAGGACACCCGCGACGTCCTCGTAGTGTCGGTAGCGAAGATGGTGGCACGCCAGGAGGAAAAAATAGATGGGCTCCGCGGTCCACTCCTCCGCCAGGCCGGCCAGACGCTGCCCGCAGCCGTGGCCGTTGTCCCGCAAATCCTCCGACGCGGCCAGCAAAAGTTCCGCCCGCGCAAAATTCCTGGCCAGACCGTCCCATGGCTCCAGGAGTTCAACCACACGATCGGGCTTACCGCCCAGCAGGGCCAGGACTCCGCGAAGGTAGGCTCCAAAAAGTTCTTCATGCGCCGCCCCCTGGCTTCCCGGGCCGCCGGCATCGTCAGCGGACTCCAGAAATTCCCGCGCCTCACGCAGCCGGCCCGTGTCGGCCAGGATCAAACCCTTGAGATTGATGGCGGTGCGATAGGTGTCATTCAGCGCCAGGGCCGCATCGGCCTCAGCAAGAGCTTCGGTATTGCGCCCCAGATGAAAAAGTGCCGCGGAATGCCGGGTGCGGTAATCAGGGTACCGGGGCCTTTTACTGACCAGGTCCGCAAAACGGTCCAGGCCCTCCTTCCAGTTCCCGGCCCGGCACTGGGCCACCGCGGCGGCGACTTCCTCTTTTTCGGACTGGCCGCTCAGGGAATTGATGAGCAGATCTTCCAGATCGGCCGGCAAATCCTGCGGGGTAAAGCGGGTTTTTCCCTCCAGCCCGTTGATCAACCAGTGCTCAATGCGCCGGCCGGACTCCACCAGGGCGTTCAGGCTGTCGGTCGCTTCGACCAACCGGTCCATCCTTTGCATCGCGACGGTTTCCAGCAATCTGGCTTCGGCATAGTCGGGATTTCGTCTCAGTGCGGTCCGGGCGCCGGCCAGCGCCTCGTCCCAATCCCCGCCCCTGCCCCGGGCCGCGCCCAGCAGGCAGTGAAGATCCGGATACTGATCCCAGAGCTTGACCGCTTCGGCGAAACAAAGGACCGCCTCCCCGTTGGCGCCGGCCTGCAGATGGCGGCGCCCCTGGGCGACCAGCGCCTGGCGAAAATGAAAGGAGGCCAAAGATCCGGTGGGAAGGGCGGAGGAATCCAGGGAGGCCTTGCGCAAAAGGTCGACGGCTTCAGCGTATTTTCCCTGCTCCAGCAGGGAAACACCTTCGGCGCACGCCCGGTTGCGCCGGTTGCCGAGGAATCTCCCCCACAGCGACATATCAGTCCATATACTTCCTGGTGTATGCCGGTGCCTTGAGATCGTCAGCAGGATTATCGGGTCCGATACCCGCGGCGATCGATCTGTTGAGGGGCGCGGACCGTTCCGGATGCCCCGGCCACTCGGGTGAATCGACTTCGCCTATGCTTCGGGTGCCCACCGACCGCAGAAACGGCTGGGACCCCTCTTCATGTCCAGCGGATACATTGGCTTCAGGTTCGGAAACCACCGGAGGTTCGAAGGGAAGCACCTCATCGGACCCGCCACCGGCGGCGGCGCGCACCAGAAATCCCTCGGGTTCCTCTCCCATCACCTGGTTGAGATCGTCCATCATTGATTCGATGCGGACTTCGGCGGCGGGCGCAGGTCCGGAAGAAATTTCGATGGTGGCGGCTTCTTCGCTGAATTCACCGGCAGCAACCGGGGCTTCCGGAATCTCTTCAGGTTCCGGAGCTGCTTCCTGAACTATTTCCTGAGCGTCCACCGTCGGCTCGGCAATGACCGAGGCCGCAGGATGCCTCCTGACGGTGGACGGATTGAACCCCGTGGCGATGACGGTCACCTGCAGGGTGTCCCCCATGGACTCGTCGTTGCCGTAACCGAAGATGACGTGGGCGTCGGGCCCGGCGGCATCCTGGATGTATTGCATGGCCGCGGCAGTGTCCTCGAGCCCGACTTCCCGGCCCAGGACGTTGACCAGCACGGCCTGGCTACCGTGGATGTCGATATTTTCCAGCAGGGGCGAACTGATGGCCGCCTTCGCGGCCTCGATGGCGCGTTTTTCGCCTTCGGCGCGGCCGGTGCCCATCATGGCCTCGCCCATGCCCTTCATCACCGAACGCACGTCGGCGAAATCGAGGTTCACATGATCGTGGCGGGAAATGATTTCGTAGATGCCGCGGGTCGCCTCATAGAGAACGTTGTCGGCGATGCGGAAGGCTTCCTGCATCGAGGTGTTCGGAGGGACCACTTCCAGCAACCGCTGGTTGGGAATCAGGATCAGGGTGTCGACGGCATTCTTGAACTCCTCGATGCCGGCCAGGGCCTGTTCCATGCGAACCTGACCCTCGAAGGCAAAAGGCTTGGTCACGATGCCCACGGTCAGGGCGCCCTGTTTGCGGGCGATTTCCGCGATGATGGGAGCTGCGCCCGTACCGGTGCCTCCACCCATTCCCGCCGTCACAAAAACCATATCGGCCCCGTCGAGGGCCGATGCGATCTGTTCACAGTCTTCTTCGGCGGCAGCTCTCCCGATGGAGGGTTTGCCACCGGAGCCGAGCCCTTTGGTGAGCTGGGCACCGATCTGCATGGAATGGTGAGCCTGGGAATCCTTGAGCGCCTGCAGGTCCGTGTTGATGGCGAGGAATTCGACCCCCGTCAGACCTGCTTCTATCATTCGACCGACAGCGTTTCCACCGGCTCCGCCGACTCCCGCCACCTTGATATCAGCCAAACGTTCAATGTCTTCAGCGTATTCAAACATCATGATACCCGCCTCCTCCTTGAGTTGGGCAACTGACCCTGCAAAAAATGTGTCTTCCACTTAACTAGCACATGATCCAACGGC
>JAUVII010000161.1 GCA_030592845.1 Candidatus Krumholzibacteriia bacterium
CCTCCGTCGAAGTGATGTCCATGGGTTCACTGAAGGCGCTTTACCGATAGATCAGACCCGCATTACCTGAGAACGAAGCCGCCGGACATCCGGCGGCTTTGTTCTATTTTTCCCCACCCCACCGCATCAGGTAGCTGATGCTGACCTGGTCGAAATTCGCGCCCAGACGGGTGGAAAGCCCATCGATATAAATGACCTTCACACTATGCCGACGCGCGAGCGGATATGAGAAAAGGGCCGCCCACCGCGTATTTTTCTTGTAGGTGTTGCCGTACACGTCGTCCGAAGCGGTTTTCCCGCCCCGGGAAAATCCCGCGCCCACGCCAAACCAGATTCCGGAAGGAAACTGGTGGATGACATTTGCCTGAAACGCCCAAAGCGGATCCTGGGTGACTTTTGCGCCACCGAAAAAATCGGGATTATCGGTATACAGCCAGACGCTGCCCATGGCCTCCAGGGTCCAGCGGCCGACCTTGTGGGAAACCCCCAGTCGCGGCCGGAAGGCCCAACGGTTCTGTCCCAGATTGATCAGATTTTCCGGCTTGTATTGACCCACCGGAACCACCACCTGAAGGCTGGCCCCAACCACCGTGTTGTTGGTGTAGGTCTTCATTTCACTCATCTTGATGGCGGGAGCACCGATGAAATTGACCGACAGCTGCAGCCGCGGGTCGCTAAAGCCCGAACGGGTCGCGTCGGCGTAGTCTCCATTCAGGAGCCCGTGCCAGTGGCCCCAGGCATAGGGCACGATGGCCGCAATTTTTGCCGAGGCGCCAAAAAAACCCAGGGTCCGGACATAAGCGCCGACCACGTTGCTGACCCGCCCGTTGGCGTCGGTAATGGGCACAGCCTGGTCGAACAGCACCTCGCCGATGGAATACCCGTAGGTCATCGACACGAAATTCATGCCCACCGGAGTCTGGGAAAAGGAGCGCGGCTCCAGATCCTGGGCGGCCGCCGCCGAGGCCATGAAAATGACCGCTAAAACCGAAATTAATATTCCAAATTTCATCCGCATCTCCTTGATGCCGTTCAAGAGTCTCCCGGAAACAGGAAGGTCACCGCTCCGGGGAATCGTTGCGACCAGAATGTCTCATTATGGCGATCGCCTTCGCCTTCGGCCACCATCAAATCCCAACCCGCCACAAAACCCTGCCCCACCAGGATGTCCCGCATGCGCCGCAGGCCGTCGATACTGTCGTCGATTTCATTGCCGTCGTCGTCCCGGAAGTTGCCCCACTCGCGTGTTCCCATGTCCATGTAGATGGTGATATCCGGTTTGTCTTTCTTCGCGATCATGCCCGGCAATCTGCCGCCGGCCCAACCAAGCGTGGGGGAAAAAGAGCCTATCTTTCCGAATACCTCCGGATGGGTGTAGGCCGCGTACAGGGCCATGAGCCCGCCCAACGACGATCCGGCCAGCCCGGTGTTTTCCGGACCGGTGAGGGTACGGTAATTCGCGTTGATGTGTGGGAGCAGATCGTTGATCCACTTTTTCAGATGCTTCCCGCCACCGCCGCCCGTTTCGTGATCGGCACTGTACCAGGGCGTGTACTCCTTGGTACGCCTGTCGCCGCCGTTGGCAACCGCCACCACGATCAGCGGCGCGACCTTGCCCGCGGGGATCAACTCTTCGAGGGTTTCATCAACCTTCCATTCGCCCGCGAAACTGGTGGCGTCGTCGAAGACGTTCTGGCCGTCCATCATGTACAGCACGGGGTAACGCCGATCCGGTTCCTTTTCATATCCGGGAGGCAGGTACACCCAGACCGGGCGGTCATCGAGAAAATCCGGCAGGGTGATCTGTTCGATGTTGCCGGTTTTCGACGGTTGGCGGGCTTCACCATGGGCCCAACTCGCCACTTCCAGTTCAAGGGTCTCGTCGCCGGTGATTTTATGGAGACGGTTCTGGATCTCCTGGCCCTTGGGCCCCTTCTCCACCCGGCTCCAGTCACCGAGGGTGAACTTGTACTGGATGGCCTGACCCGTTTCAAGCGGCAGGACAATTTCCCAGAGGTGATCACCGGTGCTGGTCAGTTCATAGTCGGAATTGCCCGGCTGCCACGACTGGAAATCCCCCGCGATATGGACGGTATACCCAGGATCCGTTTCGGCCGGAACAGTCACCCGGAAAGTGACTTCGGCCGCGATAACGGTTATGGGCAACAGAAGGACTATAAGGGCGGCCAGAGGTTTCATCGGTGTGGGTCCTGGAGTTTGGAGATGGTTTGCGGCTGCGGATTACTCTGGAAGATACCACATGGATTGGATGGCAAGGCACCATCAAAACAAAACTACACATATTCTCCGCCCTGACGGAAACTCATGGGAAGCCGCTTCATCCCCAACCCCGAGGTGCCCATGAACACCCTGGCTCTTTTGGACTGGATCGTTCTTTCCCTGTATTTCGTCCTCGTCTTCGGGGTGGCCTGGTGGTTCACCCGCCGCGAACATGTGCGCGATTCGTCCACGGGATACTTCCTGGCGGGCCGCAACATGGGCTGGTTCGTGATCGGGGCGTCGCTGTTCGCATCGAACATCGGATCGGAACATCTGGTCGGTCTGGCTGGGGCCGGTGCGGCCCGCGGAGTGGCCGTCGGTCAGTTCGAAGTTCTGGCCTCCTTGATTCTGCTGCTGCTGGGCTGGGTCTTCGTACCCTTCTACTTACGCAGCGGTGTGACCACGATGCCTGAATTCCTGGAACGCCGCTACTCACCCGCGGCGCGCTGGTATCTGGCCGTCATTTCGGTGATCGGTTACGTGCTGACCAAGATTTCAGTGACCATCGCCGCGGGCGGCATCGTTTTTGGCGCCCTGATGGGGCTGGATTTCTGGGTCGGTGCCCTGATCGTGGTGGCGGCCACCGGCATCTACACCGTCATGGGTGGATTGCGCGCCGTCCTGGCCACCGATGTGCTGCAGCTTTTTGTACTGGTGCTGGGTTCGGCCACGGTGACGATCATCGGCCTGAACGAACTCGGCGGCGTCAGCGAAATGAAAAACCTGGCCGGCGACGGGTTCATGAGCATGTGGCTGCCCATGAGCGACCCCGACTTCCCCTGGACCGGCATCCTGCTCGGCGCGCCGATATTGGGCGTATGGTACTGGTGTACCGACCAGTTCATCGTGCAGCGCGTTTTGGCGGCCCGCAACATCGATCAGGCCCGCGGCGGCACCATTTTCGCGGGCTTTTTGAAGCTTTTGCCGGTATTCCTGTTCGTGATCCCCGGCGTGATCGCCCATGGCCTGGCCCAACAGGGCCGCATCAATCTGGAAACCCCCGACCAGGCCCTGCCAACGCTGGTGGGCGCCCTGCTCCCGGCCGGCCTGCGCGGCCTGGTGGTGGCCGGACTACTGGCCGCCTTGATGAGCTCGCTTTCCTCGGTCTTCAACTCGTGCTCCACTTTGGTCACGTTCGACATCTACCGCAAACTGCGGCCGGACGCCTCGGACAGGAAGCTGGTCCTGGTGGGCCAGATCACGACGCTGCTGCTTGTGGCCGTGGCCCTGCTGTGGATCCCCTTCATGAAAAGGATTTCCGGCCAACTCTACCAGTACCTGCAAAGCGTGCAGGCCTACATTTCGCCGCCGATCGCGGCCGTGTTCCTGCTGGGCCTGTTCTGGTCGCGAGTGAACGCGCGCGGCGCGATGGCCGCGTTGTGGGGCGGATTCGTGTTGGGGACGGCGCGACTGGTTCTGGAGCTGAACGTGGATTCCCTGAGCGGAGCCCTTCACGCCTACGCGACGATGAACTTCCTGCATTTCGCGGCGTTTTTGTTCGCGATCTGCGTGGTGCTGCTGGTGGTGGTGAGCCTGGCCACGGCGGCGCCTTCGCGGGAGCAGTTGGCGGGGTTGACCTATGCCACTTCCGAGCCTGGCGAGCCATCTCGGCATCAGAATCTGCTTGTCGGGTTGAGCCTTGTGGTCGTGGCCGGAGTGGCCATGACGTGGCTGATGTTCCGGGGTTAGTGGTCGATTTTTCCATTTTGCGGCAACCGGACGCCGGGGGTTAAGCCGCTCCCTTCCGCCTAACGCCTTTAGCACTGCAGAAAATGCCCCCCGGGGGGTCATTTTTGCAATGATATCTATGATATACTGCAAGTAGTCTGCTAATAGGCGTTAGCAGGACAGTAGCAGGAATTGTGGCGGTAGTTATCGCGCTTTTCTTATCGATCAAGACCAACTCCGAATGCGGGAATCTTGGTATCAATGGTGCATCAGTTAGAGATTGGTGTTGCTTGGCCACAGAATGTCGTCTTGGGGCTTACAAGCCGCTGTAACTTCAGTTGTGTAACCTGTAATCCTCATCGCCACGACGAGGTAGGCCAATTGGCCGTGCGGGACTCTTACACTGATATGCCAGAGGCTGTTTTCTTAAAGCTCGAGGATCTATTCCGTCACGCAAAAACGGTCAGTATGGGAGGGGTTGGAGAACCGACGATATCACATAATTTCATAGAGAGGATCCAGTGGATTCGAAGTTTGAACCCGAATATTCAAATCACAATATTCACAAACGGCACGACACTTAGCAGCACTCACGCGGTCGAGAAGTTGGCACGGGCAATCGACTATCTGCACGTCTCAGTGGGCGGGTTGGCGAGCTACGAAGAGATTATGATTGGCGGCTCATTGGAGCAAACGTTAGGTAACTTGGAGGCGCTTCGTAAAGTCCGTCGCCGCACGGGGCGCCCGCAGCGCGTCGAGCTTGGCGTAGTCTTAATGCGGTCCAATGTGGATGATCTTGTCGGGTTGACAAAATTGGCCTGCGAAATGGAATTCGACCGTATCGCTTTTAAAGACCTCTGGGTTTTCGACGAGAAGCTGAAAGCGGAATCCCTGCGCCACGACCCAGAGCTTGCGGGTCAAATCCGGAGACACCTGGTTAAGGCTCGAGACGTGGGAATCCCGATTCGCTGCGAGCCTTGGCCTGAGCTGTCGACACGGATCGTTCGCCCTGGACATTTCATAAAGTGCTCCTTTGGGGCTCTCCGTAGTGGGCACTTATGGCCTACGCATTCAACGTTCGCGTACTGGCTGCGCATAATGCAGGGAAAACTGGACAAGCGGAGGAGATCCAGTCGTTGGTGGGGAAATAGTCCACTCTTGAAGATGTCGCCCGTCTGCCACTCGCCATGGGAAATGGCTCAGGTCACTGAAACCGGAAACGTCCTTCTGTGTTGCGAAGGTATGACCGAATTGGGAAATATCCGGGAAAAGTCATTTTGGGAAGTGTGGACAAACGGGACGGCGTCATCGTACCGCACTGGGATGTTGAATGGAGTCTACTACGGGGCATGTGTGTCCTGTAAGTACGTCAGTTCGGAGAGTAAATCATTTGTTCGCAAAAGCGGCTAGCTGGCGGCAGACGGTTGCGAGATCATTCCGGCCAAGAGGGTTAGAAGCACGCGCTTTTTGGCCAGCTATCAGACGCTTGCACCCGATAATCGCGTCTGTCACACCTTGTGCTGACGCACAAGCCGCGCCAGCCACGCTTGCAGGTGAAGCCAACGTTGGACGGACTGAAATGGTTGGAGTAAGAGTGGTGGTAAAATGAACGGCAGAGCAGAAGGTCAGGCGCGCTTGAGCCTGAAGTGGCTTCCCGTCGCTTGGATCGGCCTAGGATTTACGACGCTTGTTTTTGTCGTATTCGGAATGGTCGAACAGGGTGATCCGACGCGAATGATTGAGGCGCGCTTCGGCGATGTCCCCCTGTTCGCTTTTGCCGTGTACACGATTGGCCTACTGGTCGCACTTCTCGTATTACGCTATCTGCTAAGTCGTCGGCAGCTCGGGTGGCGGAATGTGGGTGTAACGGGAAGGCTGTCCAGTAAGTCGGTTCTCTACGCGTTTATTGGATGGCTGGTCGCGTTTTTCTTGTACTATATCGTGGAGACATCGATTACTCGTGTCGGCATCAAGATGTTCTGGAACGAAGGTGACTTCTTCGGGCTCGACACGCCCTGGCGAGTAGTCGGTATCTGCCTCGCGACTTTGGTCATTGCCCCAATCGCGGAGGAGATCCTCTACCGTGGCTATGTACTTCAGGCATTGCTTGCCAAATTTTCTACTACACTCGCTGCACTCCTGTCCGCGCTGATTTTTGCGAGCATTCATATTGGTATTGGTCCGGGGATGGTCGTTTACCTGTTTTTGGGAGGCCTTATTCCTGCCTATCTGTATATCAGGTTTAGAAGTATCTATCCGTGCGTGCTTATGCACTTCTTGAACAACATTGTCGCTTATGTCGTCATTCCCTTAGTTGTGGGAAAGGTGTGAGCTAGGCCGTCCAACAGGAGCCTCCAGCAGACGAAGTCGCTTGCGCTGAACCCAACCTTAGACTCGTAAATCCTGGAATTAGTGGAACTCCCTTCAATGTGGTGTGTCTTAGCTTTGGTCGGTTCTTATGCGAACCAGCCATTCTTGCATCGGCATTTCGTTACTCGTTTTGTCCGCAATTTTTCACGCTCATAGTCTGGAGGGATCATGACTTTACGATTTGTGTTTTTCTTTCTTTTGGCCGCTATTCTTGCTGAGGGTTCCGCGGTTGCTGGTACAATTGATGAAAACAAAGCACTTGTGTTGAAATTTATCGCAGCCGACAACTCTAAAGACTACGAAAACCTTCCAACGTACATTACCGAGGACTTTATGCGCCATTCGCAAGCTACGCCCAATGCCGCTGTCGCCAATCGAGATCAGTTTGTCGCGCACATGAGAGACGATGACGAGTTTTTCGCAGGCGTAAAATACTATGCTCAGCAAGTCATAGCGGAAGGAGACCGGGTTGCTGTATGGGCAAGCTATCAGGGCCGTGCAGGCGACGCTGGAGCAGAGGTCCCTATGATCGATGTCGATGTTTCTATGATTTTTCGAGTTGAGGGGGGCAAAATAGCCGAACTCTGGACCATGTGGGACAACAATGCGTTACGCTCGCAACTTGAAGGCAAGACGCAATAAAAAAACCGGCTTGTACTTCAGAGTCCAGCCAACGCCTGCAGCCGATAATTGTGTCTGTCACGCGCCTGGCTTACGCCAGGCGCGTGGCGTCATTCGCTTTCCGTCACACCCACCAGGTCCAGGACGTATTCGACCATCGAGGGCACACCATCCTGCAGATTGGCATCCGGGACGATGACCCTGCGTTCGACCCCGGCCACTGGCCCAAGCTCCGGCACGAAGAGCGAGTATCCGTAATAATAGGGGTAGAAAGGTCCTTCGCTGGTTCCGTAGGCCGTCCGGAAATAAACTTCCCCGAAGTCCAGCACATACATGTATTCCAGCACGTTTCTATAGGTCCGTCCGCCGATGGTCCGATTACCCACCGACCAGACCCGGCCGCGCAACCAAAGGTCCTCGATAATGCCGGGGAACAACTGCAGTTCAAATTCCGAACCTGGCTTGAGGTCTCCCTCCAGGTATATCCAGGTGTGGTTCTGACCCAGATCCCCATACCCGTAGTATCCCGAATCCTCGTAGGCAAAGGCGTAGCCACCGAGAAAATAGGGCGGGATCGCTTGTTCGATGGATTTTTCGTTCAGCCCGTAACGGGCCGCAAGTTCCGGCCGCAGATCGGGGCGGGCCTGGGCGATCATCGTAAGCATCCGATCGGCTGCCGCCGGTGTGCTCTGGCCTGATTTTGAATAGGGGTCGGGCCGCTCAAGGTAGAAGGTTTCCAGGACGCGCTGGGCTTCGACCCCCGATTGGGTGATCAAAGTGCCGGCGAAGGCAAACCGGAAGAGACCTACCCCTTCTTC
>JAUVII010000071.1 GCA_030592845.1 Candidatus Krumholzibacteriia bacterium
AACCAGGAACCGGAAGGTCGGGGATACGATGCGGTCATCTGCCTCGACGTCCTTGAGCATGTGCTTTCGCCCATCACCATGGTGGAAAGCTGCCGCGGGATGCTCCGACCCGGAGGACTGCTCATGTTGCAGACCCCCAACACGCGCTCTTTGCGGTGCCGCACCCGGGGGGCGAAGTGGGAAATGCTGGACCCGGATCAGCACCTGAATCTTTTTTCACCCGACGCCCTGCGGGTTTTGCTGACCACGGTGGGTTTTGATATCCTGGAAATGACCACGGCCAGCGGGACAGGTTTGGAAAAGGGCGCCGCGAGTTGGACCGCCAAGTTCAAGGAAAGCGTTCTTGGGATTCTTAATCTGGGAAATGCCCTGGTGGTGGTGGCCCGGCGGCCGCTCTGAGATATCTGACAAACTACCGTTTGGGGTTTAACCAATCCTCGTAGAGTTCCGGTCGCCGGTCCCTCATGAACAGTTTGCGCGCGTGGGATTGCGCTACCTGGCCCAGATCCAGGTCACAATAGAGGATTTCGTCGGTTCCTTCGGCGGCCCGGGCCAAAACGCGGCCATTGGGTCCACACACGAACGACTCTCCCGCGAAGGCCAGGTTCTCCTCATCGCCCACCCGATTACACAGGGCCGTGAAGTACCCATTCTGGAACGCCGCCACCTGAAGTTCCGCCTCGTAGAGACCATCCGGCCATTCACCAACAGACCCGGCCTGGGGCACGACCACCAACTCGGCTCCCGCAACGGCCAGGGCGCGCATGTATTCGGGATAATGGCGGTCGTAACAGATAGCCACGCCTATTTTGCCGTACCTGGTGTTGAATACGACAATTCCATTGTCACCTGGAGTGTAGAAGCCCTGCTCGTGGAAATACTCGTATTCAGTGATGTGCACCATACGGGTAACACCGAGGATGGTGCCGTCTGCATCGATTACCGGTGATGAGTCAAACGTAAGTCCCCCAGCCAGTTCAAAGATGTTTAAAATAATGACAACTTGCTTGTCAATTGCCAATTCCCGGAATAAATCGGTGGTTGGACCCGGAATGGATTCAGCCCGGGAAAGCAGTTCCGGTGTTGCCTGGACCTGAGGCAGGAACCGGTCGAAGGCCAGTTCGGCGAAGCAAATGACCTGCGCTCCCTGGTCGGCGGCCTGACGGGCGGCTTCGAGGCCACGCTGGAGGTTTGCCTCGGGGTCGATTGAGGCGTGTTGCTGGATTAAGGCAATCTTCACGGCTGCTCCCCTGGTTTCCCAATGGATCAATTGCCCCCCGGGGGGCAACGTTCACCTAATTATTTTATTTGTAAGCTATTGCATCGCCCAATGTTCCCTTGAGCATTCTTCAGGCCAATCCACGATACTTTAGTTTGGTACGTGAGATTCGTCAATCGGTCAGGATAATCTCATTGACCGGGATGGGAATTTATGAAGAATGACAAGGTAGATGCTAATTTGACAAGTATATTGCAAAAGGATGAATCCGATGAACGCACCCCAACCCGCCAAGGACGGACGCCGGTCCATCCTTGAATTGAACCGGCTCATTGCGGAAACCCGGGGGTTTTTCCACGATCTGGAAGAAGTTTCGGAAATCATCCTGGCCCGCCACGACCTTTCCCCCCAGGAAAGGCGTCTGATGATGACTCTGCGCAAACACCCCCGAAGCACGGTGCCGCAACTGGCCCGCAAACGTGATGTTTCACGCCAATACGTCCAGGTCACGATGAACGATCTGGCCGAACGCGGGTTGGTGGTATTCAGGGATAACCCGGATCATAAACGCTCACGCCTTCTGGAATTGACCCCAGAGGGTGAGGAGCGGATCCGGGAAATCATGGCACGCGAGGGCGAGGCGATGCAGCGGTTGGCAGGGGGGCTGACTCCGTATGAAGTTCGGGAGGCCGTGGAGGTTTTGCAAAAAGCCAGAATCGGATTGGGCAAGGAGGTCGGCTGAACCCGGCACCCTATTTGGTCCACTCGATGGAAAGGATTATTCCCCTGTCTTCCTTGGCGGTGTTGCTGGCGGGGGGTTTCGAGTCTTTGCTTTCATAGTATTCCAGCTTGATGAAGAGATCCTTGATGATTTCCTGACGCCCTGAAATACTGCCTTCGAATCTGTATCGTTCACTGTCCGTAAAATTTGGATAGAAATCCGCCTGGACCGTTATATCCGACTTGGGAGTGTCATAATAGAACATGGTGAATTCGGTTCCAATCCGACCTTCGGCATTGTTCGATGGGTCGGCTTCGACACTGGCCCATTCCCGGTTGACGCTCGCACCCGTTATGGCCCGCAACTCAAGGTTGGAGCCGCGCAGAAGGAAGTAGCCCAGGTTCCCGCCCCCGAACATCCGAAAGCGTATCCCCAGTTCGTCGTTGCGGAAGGTGCCGGCTTCGACCGTCGCATGAAAACGGCCGCTGAGCTCGCGTCCCAGGAAAAGTTTTGAATCATTACGGCGCGTGATTTCACCATCCCCGCGGTCGGTGACCATGGCGCTGACATCGATCCCGTATGAATAGATCTTGCCTTTGTACTTGGCATTGGCATCGAAGTTGGACTGGAGTACCTGGCTGCCCTTGTTCCAGTTGAAGCCAAAAGCCACGGAAAGATCGATTCTATCCCATAAATCGTAACGAACCGGTTCAATCTTCACGACTTCGTTCATGGGCAGGGATGTGGTCCGCTCCTGGAAGTTGACCACCAGGTACCCGACTTCCTCGGATTCGGCCATCTGGCCGTAGACAAGGGATCCGTCTTTCATGGACACCAGGAACCAGTAATTGCTGACAACCTTTGTAATTTTGTCCCACTCGATGGAAACCGTTCCCATGTTGTCGGTCTTGGCCCGCACTTTTCCACGGACCATTTCCTTGATTTCACAGGTGATGATGTCGCCGTTGACCAGGGTGATGACGTCGGTCTTGGGGACGGCGGTTGCCGTATTTGGAAACAGGGCGGTGAGCAGGCACAAGACGGCAAGCAGGATCAGATGATTCCATGGGGCGCGCGAAAACAATGGAATTGAAATTCCCGGCATAGTGGAAACAAGAATCGTCCAGGAGGGGATGCCCGTCAAGTCCCGGTAACCGTCAGGGCGCCAGGCCGGCCAGGAGATCCCGCGTTTTCCGCGCTTCTTTCGAGCCGGGTCCTTTGGTTTCCACGAAAATCCCCATAGCCTCGTCGAGATGGGCTTCGGCGGGTCCGGGTTTGCCCTGTTCGATCAGGACTTCCCCAAGTTCCATGAGACACTCGGCGAAACGGTGTTTCTGACTGGGCAGCAGGGGCCGGTGAATGGCGATGGCCTCCCGCAGGATTTGTTCGGCCCGGTCCAGATTACCCCGTTGCCGGGCGGCCTGCCCCAGGCGGGTGTGGGCGATGGCCACGGCGGCGTGTTCCCCGCCGAAGATTTCCCGGAACGCCCGTTCCCCCTCGCGGTAATTTTTCTCGGCGGCGTCGAAATTCCCCAGGGCCATCTCGGCCAACCCGACGTTCATCACGGCTGCGGCGGTGTAGAAGTGGTTGTCACCGAATGCCTCCCGATTGATTTCCACCGCTTCGAGAAGTAGAGGCAGACCCTCTGATGGGCGTCCGTCGACCACCATCAGGTTTCCCAGATTGATGAGGGAAACGCCGATCTGGATTTTGTTGTGCTTAAGTTTTCGCTTGATGGCCAGAGCCTTGAGATGGAGCTCTTCGGCACGAGGAAAGTCGCCCAACTCGGACACGGTCAGGGCCCAGTTGCTGTAAAGTGAGCCGAAGTAGGAGTGATCCGGATCAAGGGCTTCCAACCAGTACATTTCGGCGTTGGCGAAGGCCGAATCCGCCGCGGCGAACCGGCCCACGCCGGACAGGGCCGAGGCATAATTGTTGTAGGCGCGGCCGAGGGCATCCTTGTCGGTACGGGCTTCCGGGGTCAGCAGGGCGAAGGCTTCTTCAAACAAAAGGATCGCCCGCTGTTCGTCCCCGCGGTGGTCCGCCACCCGGGCGAGGGATCGCAGCGGCACGGTTAGCCATTCCGAATTTTGAGGTTCCTGGTTTTTTCGGATGTCATAACATTTCTGAAGGATGGCTTCGGCCTCGTCATAACGGGACAATTCCACATAGGTGATGCCCAGGTTGATTTGGGAGTCCGTCACTAAATAGTGTTCCGGTCCGTATAGTCGGATTTCGGTGGCGAGCACATCTTCGTAGAGTTTTCTGGCCTCGTTGTACAGCGACAGTTGGCTGTAGACATCCGCCAGGGTACGCTGAAGGGCGACCTGCAGTTCGGGCTGGTCGTCGAGGTCATCCAGTTTTTCCAGGCTGCGGTCCAGGATTTCCCGCGCGGTGACGTCGGCGCCCTTGTTTTCGTTGGGATCGGAACTCCGGAACAGATCGGTGAGGAATTCACTCACCGCTCCGGCGCGCTGGGCCTCGAGTCGGGCGGCATCCCTTTCGTGGCTCGCCACCCGGGCCTGCCAGGCGGTTCCCGCGACACCGGCGATGACCGACATCATTATCAGGACCACGCCAAGGGTGGCCGCGCGGTTGCGGGCGATCAGTTTGCGGAAGCGGTAGATCGGAGAGGATTCCACCGCTTCGACGGGCAGTTGTCCGCGGTGGCGCCGCAGGTCTTCGGCCAGTTCGTGCGCCGATCCGTAGCGCTGGCGGGGATCGGGAGCCACGGCTTTCAGGATGATGGCGTCCACGTCCCCCTTGAGCCGGGACCGCCGCCGCGGGTCCGTGGGGATGGTGCTGGGCCGCCGGGCCGGGGTTTCGGTGACTTTGGTCGCGGATTCCGAGGGACCGAGGTCTTCGAGGTCCCAGGGCCTGGTTCCGGTCAACAATTCGTGGAGAACCACCCCGAGGGCAAAAACATCGCTGGCGGTGGTCATGGGTTCACCGCGCAATTGTTCGGGAGAAGCGTAGGCCAGAGTCATGATTCCGCGCGAAGGCTTGCGGTCGGCGCCCGGTCCGTCCTCTTCGGGGTCCAGCCAGCGCCCTATTCCGAAATCCAGGAGCTTGGGTTGACCCTCGGGGGTGACCAGAATGTTGGCCGGCTTCAGATCGCAATGCAGGATCAGATGCCGATGGGCGTCCTCGACGGCCGCGCAGATTCCCTCGAACAGCAGCAAGCGCGCATTGAGGCCGAGGTCCCTCTTGTCGCAATATTCCAGAATGGATACGCCGTCGACCAGTTCCATGACGATGTAGGGATAGCCGTCGTCGGTAATACCGCCGTCCAGCAGGCGGGCGGTGGAGGGATGATCCAGCTTGGCCAGCATTTGGCGTTCAGCCAGGAAGCGGGGGCGCAGGGGAGAATCGGCTCCCAAAGCGAGCATCAGCTTGATCGCCACGGATTTATTGTACTGACCGTCGTCCCTTTCCCCCACGTAGACGATGCCCATGCCGCCTTCGCCCAGTATGCCGACCAGCCGGTAGGGTCCGATCATCCCGCCGAGCCGGGAGGCGGGGTCCCAGTTCCGGGAGGATTGTTCGATCAGGTGCGCGGCGTTTTCCCCGGCCGGTTTTTCCAGGAACCCGTCGGCCCGGGCGGTGTCGTTCAAAAAGGCGATGACATCCTCGATCAGGTCCGTGTCGTCGCCGCAAAGTTCATGGATTCTCGGTGAGCGCTCGGAGGCAGGCAGCTCCAGGACCTGGTCCAGGATGATGTCCAGCTTGCGCCATCGGCGGGTATCGAATTTATGAAAATCCATGAAACAGTTACCGGTTTCGAATTGATCAGTTCTAGTTGCCGGAGTCCGGTTCAACCCGGGTTTCATCCAGCAGACCGTGAAGGATGGTTCGGGCCTTGATCCAGTCCCGCCGCACGGTGCGGTCGGACACCCCGAGGGCCAGGCCAGTTTCCACTTCGTTGAGGCCGGCAAAAAACCGGCATTCCACGATGTTGGCCAGCCGCTCATCAATGAGCGCCAGCTTTTCCAGCGCCTGGTCGATGGCCAGCAGTTCGTCAGCCTGGGCCTCAATCTTGTTGTGGTGTTCGTCCAGGGTGACTTTCACGCGATCGCCGCCCCTTTTGAGCGCCAGTCGGCTGCGCGCCATGTCTATAAGGATATTACGCATTACCTTGGTATAAACGGCCAGGAAATGTCCGCGGTCTTCCCAGGACAGGAGGGTGCGGTCGGCGAGTTTCAGGTAGGCTTCGTGGATCAAACCGCTGGTATGCAGGGTGATCATGTTGCCCTGGAAACGCAGATGGCGCCGGGCGATAAGGCGTAGATCATCATACATGAGATCGACCAGGGACTGGAAAGCCTCCCGGCGACCTCCCTGGAGTTCGATCAGCAGTCTGGTGACATCAGGTTGCGATTTCAAGAGTTGTGCCTCCTGAACACAGTATATCAGATTGAATCTATCCATTATATAGGATTTATTATCGGTCCGCCTGTCCGGATCCTGAATTCGAATACGTCAATGGTGGATAGAGGGATAAATGTGGGGTTGGGAGACCGACGGAAGCGGGCGGCCTGGAATGGCCGCCCGCTTTGTTATTATGTTGTCCCAAATCGCCCCCCGGGGGGTGATTTTGCCGGACACAATTTTTAGAAGCACAACCATTTTATTACATCAGGACACTGACTGAAGGGCCTTCACGGCAGTCTGTCGATGCTTATTGAGACGGACGCGGGTCCCCGGGGAATCCCTGCCCGTTTCAGCTTGGGATTGTTGGAGCTTTCTGTCGATAATCTCCAGCGCCCGCCGGTAATATCTCCGGGCCTTCCCTTGATTCCCGTCCAGTACCTCCTGGTACCCCAGGGCCAGCCAGGCGCGCTGGTTGTCGGGATCATCCGTCAGCAACGCCCGGAACCGAAGCCGCGCTTTATCCCGGTTTCCCTGCCTCAAATCCGCCAAGCCCCTCAGGTAGGCCGCCTGGAACCGGAAGGTCATGAAGGGTTGGCAATCTTCCACGATCGTCAGCAGTTCACCCGCATCATCGAAGTGTTTCTCGTCAATCGACAGTTCGGCCAGGGCGAGATAGCCCTCGAAGGTGGGCTTTTCCGCGATGCTCATTTCCAGAAGGGGACGCGCATCGTCGGGAGCCCCGGTGGCCATCCTGGCCAGGCCAAAGTACAGAAGACCTTCGCCCGGCCATTTCTGCCTGGCAAAGCCTTTTTCCAAATGGGTTGTGGCCCAGTTCATCCTACCTGCGGAAAAATAGCGCTGTCCCGATGCGATATATAAATCGCCCACGAATTCCTGGATGGCTCCGCCGGCCAGAAAAAGGGCGAGGACCCCGGGAAGTAATGCCAGGACGGGCTTCCCTTTCCATGAAGGCAAAGTGGCGGCTGGATGGACAAACACGCCGGACGCCATGAGTCCGATGATAACCGCGAGCATCAGGGCCGTGGCCGGCAAATGGATTGGAAAACTGACCATGGCGTGCAGGCCGGCCACGAGAAGTCCGGCGGTCAGCAACAGGAACTGTGTTTTGGTGCCTTTATCGGGCAAGGCGGGCCACTTTCGCCACCAGAAAGCAATAGCCGCTCCACTGAAAAGGACCAGCCACACTCCTCCCGTCAGACCGGTTTCTCCCAGGAACTGGAAAACGTCATTGTGGGTCTGGGCGGCAATTTGTTCGTGGTCGGCCAATCCGGTTACCGTGGGATCGGCCTGGAGGCGCGCCCGCATGGCAGGCCACAAGGCCACGTAGTTGCCGGCGCCCCGTCCGGTCCAGGGGGAAGAACGGAACATCTCACGCGCCACCAGCCAGTCGGTGCGGCGGATGTCGCCATGGTTATCCTGGAAGATCCGGGAATGAAGGACCGGGGCCTTGTTTGTGGCGGGACGAACCCGCAGGGCGTCACCCATCAGTATTGATCCGGCAACAGCCAGTAAAAGCAGCGAAGAACCCAGGACCAGGGGGACCCGGCGGGCCATCCCTCGGCGCACCATGATCAAAGAAGGTCCTGCCAGAAGGATCGAGCCCGCGACCGCCGCCATCGGGCCGGCGGCTTTGGCGAAAATGATGGTGACCAAAAAAATGATTGTGGCGGCGATGGCGGCCAACCGACGGGAAGAGGTTCCGGCCGACCAAAGAATGATGGAAGGCCACAACAGGACCGAGGCCAGACCGCTCAGATAGTTTTGATTCCCCAGGGTACTGATGCCGGGCGGATAACCTGATTCCACGGATGCTCCGGAAACCAGCCCCGCCATCTGGGCCAGGCCGTAAAGGCAAACGGCGGTTCCCGCGGTGACCGCGCAAGCAACGAGAGTGCTCATTCGGGAGGTTGACTCCGTGGTAACGGCAACCTGCGTTGCTACTGCCAGCCACAGGGCGGTCAGGCTAACCGTTCGCCACACCAAGGGGACATGGTGGGCGTTCACCGCACTGACCGCAAGTACGGCCAGCAACGAAATCCCGGCTGCGAACAGCCCAACCGGCGGCTTCCAAACAGGCCGTCCGGACCCCAGACGCCAGGCCAGATTGCCCAGCCACGCGGCTCCGACCATGGCCCAGAGGGTGAATTTGACGGCATCATAAGAAGTGCTGCCCGGCCAGAAGGCGACGGGCAGCACAAGGAGCAGAACGATCACTACGAGGCGGTCAAACCTCATCTAACAAGGCTCATCTTCGTTACCGAACCGATGGCGCGGCCGTCGACGTAGAGCCTGGCGAAGTAGGATCCACTGGGCGCGTTGCGTCCGTGACGGTCACGTCCCCGCCAGACCACTTCCTGCCGGCCGGCCTGGTAGTGCTGGCCGCCCAGGACGCTGAGCAGTTCACCCCTGACCGAAAAGATGCGGATTTCCGCGTTCGCGGGCCGGGGCAGGTCGAAGTGGATCGTGGTCATCGGATTGAAGGGGTTCGGGTGCACGCCGACCGCGAAGTTCATGCCCGGCATGTCTTCCACGCCCGAAATCATATTCGGCGTGCGGATGACGATGGGCACCGGCTGATTTCCGATTTCGAGATGGACGTTGTGCTGGTCGCGCATGGACATCACCACCACCCGGTTTTCTTCGGGCAGATAGATTTGATAGTCCATTCCTTCGGGCCAGTTCAGGCTGTTCCAGCTGAGAACCACCTTGCCCGGATTGTTCGTCGAGATGACGGCGCTCCACGTGAGGGGATCCTTGCCCTCGGGCCTGATGTCGCGGGAGAAATTATTCCCGGCGGCCAGATCCCATTCCGGCCTGACGAAAGCCAGCCGCGAACCCCCGTTGGGGCTGGATGGCGGCTGGGGCATATCAAATCTGGGATCAAAGCCCGGCGTGGATTCGGGGTGCACCCCGAAGACGATTGATTTTCGGGCACGATTGGCATCCACCATGGTGAGCTCGGTTTCCCAGAGGAAATCGGCAATGGGAAGCCCCGATTTCTGGGCGGTCAACCTGGAGGGCAGGACCTGGAAGTTGGGCCAGTCGAACCAGAGATTGGCACCTGAAACCAGGGCGTTGACCCAGTAGCCGTTCCAGGGGCGCAGGTCGATGGCGTTGAAATAATCTCCGCTCAGGTTGTCGTAGGAAAGCACACCAATGGAAACCAGGCCCATGTTGATGGCGTCCTGCCAGGGGTAGGTCATGGCGCCGTACTGCACATGAATGCCTTCGAAGGGGGCGGGGAACCACAGGGGGTTGCCGATCATGTTCCAGCCTTCGGTCAGCGGGATCACGATCGGGTTCAGGACACGTTCACCACTCATGGTCCAGTTGAATCCCGCATCGGTGGCGATCCAATACCCCTGGCCGTAGTTCGCCTGGTCACTTCCGCCAAGGATTCCGTATCCGCCGGGGCCCAGGTATTCGAAAAGGTAGCCGTATCCGGGCACCTGGCTCAGGATCACATCATCAAAGACATCCTGTCCGGGCGCGGGAAGCAGGGGCATGCCGATCATCGACCATCCCGGATTGAGGTACCTGAAGATGGGATCAAGTTCGGGAGCGGACGCCACACCGACGGTAATTTCGAAATGGTAGACCGTGGCCGCGGTGGCGGTGAACACGTAAGTCAAATTCGGGAACAGGTCGAAGCTCTGTCCGGTCTGCATATCCTTCAGGTGAAGGCCGAAGTTGTCCGCGGCGGTAAAGCTGGGGTCGAACGCGAGGGTGACCGCACCGGATTGATCCGTCTCCACCATCAGGGGCCAGACCTTGGCGTCGGCCAGGGGGTCATACACCGCCCGGAGATCATTGCGGAACCGGGGACCCAAAAGCCATTCGGGGTGATGGTAGCTGGCCGTGACGTAGTTGGCGGGCGGGGGGCCGGGCTCCGGCGTATCGAAGGCGGGGTCGAAACCATCGGTTGCCGGAATAAGGGTTCCGGCCCGGTTGCCCAGGTCGGAGTATCCGTTGGCCGAAGCGCCCACATCCACATAAAATTCCCCGGGTCCGGAGGATTCGTCCCCGATCATGAGATCGAAAGTGCGGGTGGTCGTCCCTTCGGGGATCCAATAGGAATAAACAATCGTGTTGTTGAGGTCCGTAATGGAACCGTCGAAATTGTCGCGCAGCTTGAAGTCGAAGGATGCCGGGGTTGTGAAGTTGGGAGTGAAAAATACCGAAACGATTTCGCCGCCCGATTGGGTGGAATTGGCGGTGGACGTAAAGGTCCACTGCTTCATTTCCAGGGTTGGGTCGAAGGCAGCCCTCGTGTCCTGCTTGTAGTAATCCCCGGCGGGATTGCCCCATTCGGGATGGGGGAAGGTCAAATCGGTATTGATATCCAGCAAATCGTAGTCGAGGTCGAATCCGTCGGTGGCCCCGGAGGAGGTCGCTGCCCGGTTGTCGTTGTCGCCCCGGAACCCAACTTCGACGACCATGTCCAGGGGGGGCAGGGGATCGCAATAAACCAGGGGCGGACCGTTGACCCGGGCCACGGGAAGCAGGAAGTCCAGGGAAATGGGGTACATGGGAAGCAGGGGAGGTCCGGAGCAGTCCTGATAGGCCAGATTACCGGGGATGGAGGGTCTTTGAGTCAGCTGGATGAAAAAATCACCCTGGGTCGTGTCAACGGTCAGAAGTGTCAAGGTCACCAACACGAGTTGGTTGTTGACCGTTGGTTCACAGCCGGCAATACCCACAATAAATTCACTCGGGGGGTCACCGACATTGATGGCGTCGGGAGGCAGTTGGGCGTTGAGCAGAAAAGTGTTCGAAGGAATGATCAGGTTGAATTCGAAGGCGTTGAAACCGGTGGCCGACGACGGGTTGAGCAACCTGACTTCCGCGGTATAGGGAACTCCCACGGTTTCAAAATTAATATCCCCGTTTTCAAAGACCAAAGCCACGAGATCCGGGTCCGTACATTCCAGCTGCGCATTGGCGGGGCTGGGGCAGTAGGCGGCCAGAACCAGGCCGGCAAATAGAACAAGAAGCAATGATCTGCGCATTATGATTCCCCCTGAAAAATTCGGCGTTTAAACCGATCGTATATGGTCCGTATCTCCAGTATCTCACCCATCAATGGTACAGGCTCTTGACACCTCCCCAGGATGCGTTGACAACATCCACCTCGTCGGAGAGGCGAAGCTCCCAAAAGAACACCAGGAATGGAGATGATACTGGAAATGAAATGCTTCCTGGAATAGTGATTTCCTGAAAATCGGCGCCGGGGCCGAAAAAATTGAGTTTATAGGGCGCCTGGGCCGGCTGAGATTCCGCTATGGAAATGGTGCAAAGTCCCCCGGTGACATCAGTGGCCAGATCCATTTGCCACAATTCGACCCGGTCGTTGATCAGATCCCCCACGGGACGGAAATCGTGAAGCCACTGGTTGGGCAGACCGGCCGGCGGATCGAGCATGGAAAGGTAGGTGGCAAACGGGGCGTCGGGCACGGGAGGCGGGGTGGGGGTGTCGTTATGATCCAGGCCGGGCAGTGCGTCTTCGCGCAATCCGAAGACATGGGTTGCCGAAGTGACATCTCCCAGGGTGACTTCGAACTGGAAGGTGAGTTCCTGGCTCATACCAACCCCTGTAGCACACAAAATCAATAAAACCAGTACGGTTGTCGTTGAAATAGGGCCTGGGGGTGAAAATCTCATGATGCCAATGCTTTCAAGCCACAAATCATAAACTTGTCTGGACCATTATTGAACAGGATTTGAGGAAAAATGTCAATGGATGAATTAATGTGTTCCTATTTGGGAAGGTATTGGTGGAGATTGGTTACGAAATCCCGTATCTCGTCCCGGACGCGGTGGTAGGGGGCCAAGATCTCCTCCTCGGAGCTCGCTGATCTGGCCAAAAAAGGTGGATCTTCGAACCCATGGTGCAGGATGACGGCCTCGCCGGGAAACACCGGGCAGCTTTCACGGGCGTTGTCGCAGACAGTGACCACAAAATCGAACCGGATGTCGCGCAGATCGTCGGCCAGCTTGGAACGATGCTCCGAGATATCCACTCCGGCCTCTTTCATGACCTGGACCGCCCGTTTGTTGAGTCCATGCGTTTCCACGCCGGCGGACCAGGCAATCACCGAATCCTCCAGCAGGGCTCGGGCCCACCCTTCAGCCATCTGGCTGCGGCAGGAATTTCCCGTGCACAGGAACAGGATCTTCAGTTTTTCCGGAGTTTCCGCCATGGGGATCCCTTGTTTCAGGAGTTTGTGCCGGCCAGGCCTAGGCCAGCCAGGTAACCGGTGGTCCAGCAGGACTGGAAGTTGAAGCCGCCGGTGATGCCGTCGATGTCCAGCAGTTCGCCGGCCAGGTATAGACCTGGTTGAGTTCGGCTGGCCATGGTCCTGAAGTCGATTTCCCGCAGGGGCACGCCGCCGCAGGTGACGAACTCTTCCTTGAAGGTGTCCTTGCCGATGACTTCGAACCTGGTATCGACGATGGCGGACACCAAACGTGTGCGTCCCCGACGGTCGAGTTCGGCCCATTTTGTAGTCTCGGCAATTCCCGCGCGTCCGACCAGGGCCGCCCAAAGTCGTCGGGGAAGGTCCACCGGGCCGGCGGTATGGATTTGCTGCTTGCCGTTCCTGCGGCTCCAGTCCTGCAGGTCGGTGTCCAGGTCAGCGGAGGAAAGGTCCGGACACCAGTCGATGGCTATCTCGAACCGGTAGGATAATTCATGAAGGCGGCGGGCGCCCCAGGCCGAAAACCGGAGAACCGCCGGGCCGCTCAGGCCGCGATGTGTCACCAGGACCGGTCCGGTTTGCCGCAGCGATTTTCCGCCACCGGCCTCGTCGGCGAGACGTATTCCCGCCTTCGGAACCGAAACCCCGGCCAGTCCGGCCAGCAGGGGATCATCGATCCGGAAGGTAAAAAGCGAAGGGACCGGCTCCACGATGGTGTGACCCAGATTCTTGGCGAAGGAATAACCATCGGGGGCCGAAGTCCGACCGCCGGTCGCCAGCAGCAGTTTATCACAGGTCAGGCTTTCGCCCCCGGCCAACCGGACGGTGAAACCGGCGCCGGACGCCGCGGGAATGACGGCCTCCACCGGACAGTTGGTCCGGACTTCCACACCTACTGTTTGTGCCGCCCGCGTCAGGCAGTCGACAATGGTGGCGGAGGAATCGGTCACGGGGAACATGCGGCCGTCCGGTTCGGTTTTCAATTCCACGCCGCGTTCAGCGAACCAGGCAACGGTTTCGGCGGGGCCCCATTTGGTGAAGGGTCCGATCAATTCCTTTTGCCCGCGGGGGTAGTAGGCAGCCAGATCTCTCGGCGTGAAACAGGCGTGGGTGACACTGCAACGTCCACCCCCGCTGACCTTTACCTTGCCCAGTACCGAGGCGTTTTTTTCCAGGAGAACGACGTTTTGCGAAGGGTCGGCCTCGCGTGCCGTGATGGCGCCGAAAAATCCCGCTGGTCCGCCTCCGATGACGATGATCATGCCGATTATTGAATCCTTTCCCCGGACTTGGCGTCAGCCGTGACGCGGATTGGGAAATGTCCTGCTTCAATGGCACATCATGCCACCACTTGGTCCCATCCCGAAGGAGATTCCTGACGCCGGTCCCATACGGGGCCGCTTGTTCCATTTACCCTGAATGTGTATCATCATTATGAAGTTCATATTTTATTAAGGAGCAAATCATGCGTTCCTTCAAAATGGTTTTGTTTTTTCTGATGTATTGTCTGCTCCATGGAATTCCCGCCCAGGCGGTCGGTCCGGTTCCAGATCCTTTTCTTTCGGTTGCCACGATGGCCCACCAGGGTCCGGGACCTCTCATCCTTTTGACCACTCCGGATGGAACGGGCGGTGATTTGTCCACAGCCCTGACCGCGAGCGGGATACCAGCCGATGCCACCATCACCCTGGTGATCCTGGATTCGGTTGGAATGCCGATCCCAAATTTCCCCTGGCAGGATATCTGGATCCAAAAATCCACCAACCCGATTACGTTCTGCAATTCAAACTATTGGCATCCCGAATCGCACACGGATATAAATGGTATGACTCGCTGGATTCTGGGTCCGACAGTAAAGGGTTTCCATGAGGGCCCCATCAGGGTTTTTGTCAATGGGGAGGCCCTGTTTTCACCCAGCGTTGATCTTTCTTTGGTTAATCCCGACATCAATGGCGACGGGGTGGTGAACCTGAGTGACGTGGCCCTGTTTGCGGCGGATTTACATTCGGGATACCAGTTCCGTTCGGATCTGCACCCTGACGGAGTGATCAATCTGTCAGACGTGATTCCTTTGGCCTCGGGGATGGGCAGTCGTTGTAACTGACCCAATTTGCGCTAAGAATTCCATGCTATAATTCATGGAACAACAGGTTCATTGAAAAGGGGTAGCCATGCGTTCAGGCAAAATGATTTCGTTGGCTCTGTTGGCTTGTGTTCTCACCGGAATGCCCGC
>JAUVII010000172.1 GCA_030592845.1 Candidatus Krumholzibacteriia bacterium
GGAAGGTCAGGATCATGTTGCTGACCAGGGCTCCGGCCATGAACAGGAACGCCGTGTAGCGCAATACCTTGTGGGACCACAGCTGCCAGGCGAACAGACCGAAGGTAAAGGGATTCAGCAGCGCGGCCTTGTCCTTCAGCGCGTGGAAGGCCCTTAACGAGACGCGCACCCGCATGCGGAACTCGTCGTCAACCTGGGCCAGGGCGTCTTCGTACAAGAGCGCGCGCGGTTCGTAGACCACGCGGTAACCCTGCTCGCGCACGGTCAACGGCTGCACGAAATCCGGCAGCTGATCGGGGTTCATTGGGCGGTAAATGTCCCGGCGCATGGCGTCCACGCCGCCATCCACGCCCACGATCGAACCCAGGTCCGTTTCCCAGGCCCGCAGGTTGTTCTCGTACCGCATGTAGGTTGAGCAGCCCTCGCCGGTCAGGGAACCGTCGGACGCCTTGTAGACCATGCGGCCGGTCACGTAGCCCACTTCGGGGTCGGCCAGGGGGGCGACGAGGTTCTTGAGAGTGTCCGGCGAGTAGAGCGAGTTGGCGTCGCTGAACACGATGATTTCACCGGTCGCTTCGGGCATGGCCAGGTTCAGGGCGCTGGTCTTGCCGGCGCGCGGTTCCTGCCGGATCAACCTGACGTGAGAGGCGCTGTTTCCGGCCATGATGTCGTTCACGATGTCGTCGGTGCCGTCGCCCGATTCATCGGAAATCACGATGATGTCCAGTTTGTCGGCGGGATAATCCTGCTCGAGCTTGTTGCGGACGGTGGTCTGGATGTGGGCAGCTTCGTTATAGGCGGCGATCAGCACCGTGATGGGCGGCAGGTGTTCACCGGGCTCGGCTGACCAGACGCGGCGGTGCACCATACCGCCCAGAAGGCGCGCCAAAAGGGGATAGCCGGCGTAAACATACACCAGCATCAGGATACAGAAAAAGAAGGTGGCGCTCATCAAACCTGAACCTGCCGGATGGAAACTGATCCACTGAAATGGAATCGAGAAAAATCAATCAAGACAAGAATGTCACAAATCGCCACGGACGGGAAGTCAGCATCAGGTATGATTGAAAAAAAGGTCAATTTCACACAGAGAGCCGGTGACGATCCTTCAGGTCTTCCAGCCGTTTTTGCGGTTTTGGGGATGGGGATCAGCGTTGTGTTCCCGATGCGGCGGCAGGTGCCCCCGTGTCTATATACTACCTTGTGAATATGACATTTATAACGCTTTGACCCGGCACGTTCACTGCTTATGTTTCAGTGGTGCGGTGTTCAGGTCGGCCTTGCCGGCATCCGCGTCCTGGTCCCTTCCGCCGCGTGGGACCGGCAATTTGGAATACCTGTGGCATTCACAGGTAACGGCTGGGGGTAGTCATGCCCAGTGGCATTGCGCGCAAGCTGATTATCTATCTCACCTTGATGGTCATCATCGTCGAGGGCGGGTTCGTATTCGTCAATATCAAGTCCCAGGAACGCCGACTGCTCAACGAGATGGTGCTCAGCGCCGAACTGGTGTCCCAGACGATGGTCAGTTCCACCTGGCACGCCATGTTGGAGGACCGGCGCAATAGCGTGTATCAGATGATGGAGAACGTGGGCCAACAGAAGAACGTGGAGAAGGTGCGCATCTTCAACAAGGCCGGCCGGATCATGTTCTCCTCCGGTTCCGATGACGGGCAGATCGTCGACATCAGCGCCGAAGCCTGCGACCTGTGCCACGCCAAGGATCAGCCGCTGTTGCATGTGGATGTTTCTTCCCGTACGAGGATTTTCCGGCTACCGGACGGCGACCGGGTCATGGGCATGGTGACGCCCATCTACAACGAGCGTTCCTGCAGTCAAGCCGGGTGCCATGCCCATCCCGAGAACATCAACGTACTGGGTGTCGTCGACGTCACAATGCCTCTCGACCGGGTCGATCAACAGATGGCGGATCTGCGTTTCCGGTCGGTTATGTTATCGATGATCACGGTGTTCGTCGTGGCTTTCTTCGTCATCCTGTTCGTGCGACGCTTTGTCCAGCAGCCGGTCCGCAAACTGATCGAAGTGGCCAATGCCGTTGGTACGAGCAAGTTTGACCATCCTGTCGATGTCGTGGCCGATGACGAGCTTGGCGAACTGGCGTGCTCGTTCGTGAGCATGCAGAATCGTATCCAGGTTTCCAACCAGCGGATCCAGGAATTCACCGACACGCTGGAACGCCGGGTTGAAGAACGCACCCGGCAACTCCGCAAGACCGAGAATAAACTCATTCAGAGCGATCGCCTGGCATCCTTGGGTCAGCTGTCGGCCAGCGTGGCGCACGAGATCAACAATCCCCTGGGGGGAGTGATCAATTTCAGCAAGCTCATGAAACGCCTGCTGCAGGACGGCGAGATACCCAAGGAACGCATGGCCGACTTCCGCCAATACCTGGATCACGTCGTCACCGAAACGGTGCGGTGCGGCAATATCGTGCGCGATCTTCTCGTCTTCGCCCGCAACTCCACGCCTTCCCGGGCGCGTTATGACTTCAACGAAATCGTGAGGCGGACGCTGTCGGTGATCCACCACCGGCTGGAGCTGGGAGAAGTGACTCCCCATTTGAGCCTGGCGGATGATCTGCCGGAAATCATGTGCAACGCCTCCCAGATGCAGCAGATCATCACCAACCTCGTCATCAACGCCGCCGAAACCATGGAGGACGGCATCGTCACGGTTGTCACGAGATTCGTTCCGGAACAACGGGTCGTGCAACTGGAGGTCGTGGATACCGGAGCGGGTATCTCGGATGAAAACCTGAGGAAGATATACGACCCGTTCTTCAGCACCAAAGAGGAGGGTAAGGGTACCGGTCTCGGCCTGGCGGTAGTCTACGGAATCGTCGAGGCTCACGGCGGAAAGATCGTTGTACAGAGCACGGTGGGGCAGGGGACGACGTTCACCGTCACTCTTCCGGTCGATCCCCCTGCATCGGCAGAGGAGGACCCGCTCCTGCACATCGGGCCGGGTGCCTGATGCTCTTGTGTATTCTTCCCGTCGAAGGTGTGCAGGAGGTGGATCTGTACGAAATGGAGCGATTCGTGGAGAAGACGCTACCCTTCAGGACACGACGCGAGGTTGCGATGCTCCTGCCGCCCGGCGCCCATGATCCCAAGCGGGACCAGTACGACGGCACGGTGATATTGCGGGCGGCGCTTGAACTGTGCCCGGCGGATGCGTCACGCCTGCTCGTGGTCATGGAGCAGGATCTCTTCATCCCCATGCTGACCTTCATTTTCGGCCAGGCCCAACTCGATGGCACCGCCGCCGTCGTTTCACTGAACCGGCTACGCCCGGAGTCCTATGGGTTGCCGCCGCGGCGTGATCTGTTCGTCGAACGGTATCTCAAAGAGATCCTTCACGAACTGGGACACACTTTCGGCTTGACCCATTGTCCCGATCCGCGCTGCGTCATGTCCCTGTCCGTCAACATCATCAACATCGACCAGAAGCGAGCCCAGTTTTGCGGCAACTGCACGGTCCGCCTGGCGGACAAGCTGAATACCTTGCGCCGGGAGTCCGGCGTCACTGAGGAGTGAATAATGAACAGTCCGTGGAAGATCCTGGTGGTGGACGACGAGATCGCCATGCGTGAGTCCCTGGCCGCGTGGTTGCAGGAGGACGGGTATGGAGTGGATACGGCGGCCTCCGGCCGTGAGGCCGTCGAAATGGCCAGGGAAACGGCCTACGACATCTATTTCATCGATCTCAAGATGCCCCCTGGAATCAACGGCATCGAAACGATGTTGGAAATCCGCAAGCGCCAGACGGACGCCACCGTGGTGATCGTCACCGCCTATGCGGCGGTGGACACCGCCATCACCGCAATAAAGGAGGGGGCCCAGGAATACATGGTGAAACCCTGCAGTCCCGAGGAGATTTCCATCTTCGTGCAGCGGGTCATCAAGATGAAGAGCCTACAGCGTGAAAACGTCTACCTGCGCCAGAAACTGGCCAAACAGTATTCCTTCTGGGATATCATCAGCAAGAATTCGCAGATGCACGCCATCTTCGATCTGATCAGGGAGGTCGCCGACCAGCGGAGCACGGTCCTGATCCAGGGCGAGAGCGGCACGGGCAAGGAGTTGGTCGCCCGGGCCATCCACAAGGCGAGCGACCGAGCGGCTCGACCCTTCGTGGGTGTTTCCTGCGCCGCTTTGGCCGAGACGCTGCTCGAATCCGAGATCTTCGGCCACGAAAGAGGCTCGTTCACCGGAGCGATCGCCCGGAAACTGGGAAAGTTCGAGATCGCCGCCGGTGGTACGATCTTCCTCGACGAGATCGGCGATATCTCCCCCAAGCTCCAGATGGATCTCCTGCGTGTCCTGCAGGAACGAAAGTTCTTCCGCATCGGCGGTACCAAGGAAATCCGGATGGAAGCGCGGGTCATCGCGGCGACCAACAGGAATCTGCAGGAAGCGGTGGAGACGGGCAGCTTCCGCGACGACCTCTATTACCGACTCAACGTGATCAACATCAAGATCCCCGCCCTGAGGGAACGGAAACAGGACATACCCCTGTTGGCCGATCATTTCATCGGAAGGCTGGCCATTGAGACGAACAAACCGGTGTGCGGGATCTCCAAAGACGCGCTTAAGCTGCTTCTGGACCACGGCTGGCCGGGCAATGTCCGCGAGTTGGAGAACACCTTGGAGCGCGCCATCGTGACCGCACATGGCGAGGTCCTCCAGGTGGCCGACTTCGATTTTCTCGAACGTAACCGTCACACGAATGCGCATTGGGACATTCCGGCGGGCATATCCCTGTCCGAGATCGAAAAACATGCTATCGAAGCCGTTCTGGAACAGACCGGCGGCAATATCATGGAATCTTCAAAAATCCTGGGTGTGGACCGGTCGACGCTCTATACCAAGATCAAGAAGTACGACATACCTCGTTGAGGCGTCATCCGACATCGAGGCACACCTGTCCCCAGATTCTGTCCCAGTCGGCGTCCGGGTAGGCCTGGACGAGATCGTCCACGAGTGTACCGCCATCGGCCAGGGTCGGGGTTTCTCCTGCGGAGTTCAAGTTCTGTTGGAGCCAATCCAATTCGTGCACCATCCACACGAGTGCTTCACTACCCCATAACAGGTTCTCGACCCAGGGGGTGGGGCCTGTGGGACGTAAACGGTAGAGCCAGCCGTGTTCGGGATCACCCTGTTCCACTACTTCACCCGCCACTGGAGTGGAAACACGTGCGCACAAGGATCCGCGCTTCAGGACCACGCTTCGTTCTCCGGCCTGGAGGACCTTGCCGCGGGCCGGCAGCACCGCGTGGTCCAAAGGACCAAAGCAACGTTCGGCGAAATCGTCCAGGCCGACCGTGAGGATTCCTTCCGGGCCGGATTCCACCCAGGTGTGTCCGCGATGATAGAGGCGATCCGCCGGCAACCGAAGTTCGACAGGCGCCGAAACCGCCGCAGTGGTGTTCCATTTTGCTTCGATGAATTCGGGATGCCGGGGACAAGACGCGCAGTCGAACCCATGGTTGCAAATGCAGTCGGTGACCGTGCCGTCGAACTCGTGACGGCAGTGACGGCGCTCCAGCGGCAGATCTTGAAATGTCTTTTCCCATTCGATGGCAGTTGCGGTTTGCCGCCGGAGATCGGCCAGCCAGCGGAATGTAGCCACTCCCAACGCGACGAGGACCGTGGTGAGAATGCCGTAAAAAACGCCGAAGAAGATAACGTGGCCGAGATCCCAGTTGAACTCATACGCCGTCGGAAGCATGGGTCAATTCCTTCCCAAGCTGCTTTGCAGCTCGTGTTCACGGGGAAACAGGTTGAGATAGCGGAATGAGACGGAGTATAGAATCACGCCATACGCCACCACCCCCAGCAAAACGGCCCACTCCTGCGACGAGGGCCGGTAGATCATGAACGAATCGAACGACAGGGTGGGCATCGACTGGGTCTGTAGTGTGACCACGAAGCGGTTGAGGGCTATGCCCAGACAGGTGAGTATTCCCCCCGTTACCAACCAGCCCGTTCGCTGTACGCGGCGCCTGTTCAGAAGGATCGTCGCCGGAAGTAGTCCGAAGACAGTCAGTTCGAGGAACAACACCCACACGCCGAAAAGCTCGTGGTGGTAGAACTCGGCCGCGTCGAATCCAGTGCCGGGCAAAGTAACAAAGATCCAGACCACCGTGTCGATCAGCTTGGCCACGATGTAGACGGCCAGGAGGATGCCGGAGATCCTGCCGAGCTTGGCAAGAATCTGCGGTTCCACGAGACGCTTGCGCGAAATCCGCGACACCGTCATCACGATCAGCATGATGAACGACGGGCCCACGGCGATGGCCGACAGGATGAAGAGGAAGAAGGTCGTCGGCCAGATCCCAACTCCCTCGCGGAAGGCGAAAGGCCGGCCGTTGAGGACGCCGAACATTCCACCCAGTGAACCCTGGTGGAAGAACGACAGGAAGGCGCCGATACCGGCGAAGAGGAACATGATCTTGTGCAGGTTGAATTCCAAAACCAGGAACGACGGAATGATGCGCAGCCTACGGTTTTTCAGGATGATTGGTATGTATTCGATGAGCAGCACGATCAGATAGCAGGTGATGCAGAAAGTAACCTCCGTCAGCATGGAGTGGACGTTGGCGTGCCAGAAGGCGAACCAGGCGCGAATGGGCTGCCCCACATCCACGGCCAGGGTTACGATGGCGCCGCTGTAACAGACGAAGCCCACGATGACCGCGGTGTTCAGGACCTGCTGGAGATCCCGTTGCCGCATCAGGTAGGTCAGGAACCCGAGGAAGAAAGCTCCCGCGCCCAAAGCGATGATGGTCAGATCGAAGATGATCCACAGCCCGAAGACAAAGCGGTTGTCCATGTTGGTGGGGTAGAGACCATGCAGGAGAAGATCCTTGGTTGTCATGGCGCCCCACGCCGCAAGCAGGAACCACGGCAATAGCCAGAGGACGAACTTCCAGAAATCCGTGCGTTCCAGTCCCCTGGAGATGAACCCCTTATCCATTGGCGTGCGCTCCCTTCATCTCGATCCCGTTGCCGCGGACCATTTCCAGCCGGCTCTTGCCGATCCGTCGAACCCACGAGTGGCGGGACATGTAGTAGACCTTCGGCTCGGTGCCCAGGCTCTCCAGCAAACGAAA
>JAUVII010000032.1 GCA_030592845.1 Candidatus Krumholzibacteriia bacterium
AGACGAGCACCAGCTTGGTCCGATCATTCACGGCGGCGGCCATGGCGGGCAGGTCGTGCTTGTCGTCGGCGGTCAGGGACACGGGCTTGCCACACTCGAAATGCACCTGGGTGGTCAAATGATAGACAATGAAGCTGTGGTGGCTGAAGACCACGTTTTCACCCGGGGAAACCAGCGCCCGGATGAGAATGTCGATGACCTCGTTGCTGCCGTTGCCGAAAATAAGGGATGAGGGTTCCACGCCCAGATGGGCGGCAAGTTTTTGCGTCAGTTCATGGCAGGAGGCATCCGGGTAGCGATTGATTTCCGCGGCGGCCTTTCGGATGGCCTCGACCACGGCAGGCAGGGGGCCTTCCGGGTTCTCGTTGCTGGCCAGCTTGATGACACGGTCGAGTCCGAGTTCACGTTGGACTTCCTCGATGGGACGCCCCGGACTGTAGGGTTTTGTCGCCAGGATACCGGGACGGAAAAGACTGGTAAAATCCATCGTCTTGAAATCCATGTCCACTTCCCTTCACTCCAAACCGTGCGGGCCGGATGGAATCACTTTTTGCCTTCCACCAAAGCACGCAGTTTCTCCACTAAATTGTGATCCAGTTTGCGGAAATCGCCAGGACGGAGGTTGCCCAGGGTGACCGGTCCCACGCCGACCCGGTGGAGCTTCATGACCCTGCGGTCAACGGCGCGAAACATCCGTCGGATCTGGCGCCGCCGCCCCTCATGGATTTCCATTACCCAATCGAGGGTTGTCCCGCCGGAACTCCTTTTCAACCGGCACGGCCGGCAGGCCCGACCGTCGAGTTCAATGGTCCCCCGGGTCAGTTTCCTGATCTGGCTCTGGTTCAGATCCTCATTGAGCTCCAGCTCGTAGGTCTTCCAGAGGCCGGACCGGGGCCGGCAAAGGTCCTGGTTGAGATTCCCGTCATCAGTCCAAAGGAGCAACCCGGTTGTCTCCGAGTCAAGGCGTCCTATGGGCATGAAGCGATCAGGCAGGTCCGACTGCAGGCGGTAGGGCAGCAGGGAAGGTTGTCCGCCCTGGGAAACCAGGGTGGAGACCACATCTTTGGGCTTGTTGAAAGCGTAGACCCGGAAACCTTCCGGCAAGAAAACGGGCCTTTCATCGACGGTTACTTCATCGGAATCGGGCAGAACCCGCCGCCCCAGTTCCGTGACCTTTTTCCCGTTGATGGCCACCCTGCCTTCGGTAACCAGGGTTTCCACCGAACGACGGGATCCCAGGCCGGCTCTGGCCAGGTAGCGGTTCAGGCGCATGCCGGGTTCAGGACTCACTGCTCACCCTCGAATCATCTTCATCCGTGGAGTCGGGGATATCCTGTTCTTCAGTTTCCGGGTCCGGCGTATCGGCTTCGGAAACAATTTCGTTTTCCTCGGGGGTGGAGAAATAATCTTCCAATTCCTCCTCGGAGACCTCGCGCCCGACCTGGCTGGCGAATTCCTTCAATTCATCCCGGTCATCCATGACACCCTCGATGTCGGGCAAGTCCGGCAACTGGTTCAGTCCTTTAAGGCCCAGATGGTTGAGGAACTCGCGGGTGGTGCCGTACAGCAGGGGATTGCCCACGCTCTGGGAACGGCCGACCACGGCGGCGAGGTTGCGCTCGGTCAGGGTGCCGATGGCGCCGCTGCTGTTGACACCCCGTATGTCGTCCACTTCAAGACGGGTGATGGGCTGGCGGTAGGCGATGATGGCCAGGACCTCGAGCCCCGCTTTGGACAGCCGGGTGAACCGGCGGGTCTTCAACATTTTTTCAACGATGGGTGAAAACTCGGGTTTGGTGGCGATTTGCCACCCGCCCCCGAACTCGACCACCGTGAAGGCATGGCCGGAGGACTCGAATTCTTCCTGCAGTTCCTCGACTGCTTTCTTGAATTCAGCAGTCTCCGCCTCAGGGAAGATCTTTTTCAGTCTGGCCACGGTCAGCGGACTGTCGGTGGCGAAGAGCAGGGCTTCCAATTCCCTTTTCAAGATTCGTTCTCCAATTCGTTCGATGACGGGTCAGACAATTCCTCGTCAGCATGGTCCTCGTCCAGGGTGATCAGTTCCACCTGTTCCCCCACCTCTTCGTTCACCCCGGGATGTTGAATCCAGATGGGCCCACCGGATTCGGTCTGCATGAAATGGAGCCGGCCGCCTTTGACCATTTCCAGGATGGCGATGAAGGTGACGATGACCTCCATCTTGATGGTGTCACCGGTGAAAAGTTCCTCGAAGCGGACCGTTCCGCCCGACCCCACCCTTTCATCGATAAGGGACATCTTTTCCTCGACCGTGTAGGCCTCCCGGACGACGTCATGTACGGTGCGGGCCTGCATACGGTCGAAAATTCCGGCCAGGGCGGAAAGAAGGTCAAACATCTCGATCCGGAGTCTGGGCTCCAGGTCCAGGTCTTCGGTAAAGGGAAACCTGGTTTGGCGCAGATGGTATTGGCGTCGCTCGGTTTCCTTGCTGTGCAAAGACTCCGCCGCCTCCTTGAAACGCCGGTATTCCAGAAGTTTCCGCACCAGTTCGGCCCTTGGATCCTCAATATCCTCATCTTCATCGCCTCCGTGCGAGGGCATGAGCATCTTCATCTTGATGACCATCAGGGTGGCCGCCATGGCGATGAACTCGCCCGCCTTGTCCAGACTGATGGTCTGCATGACCTCGATGTGCTTGATGAACTGGTCGGTGATGCGCGAGATGGGAATATCGTAGATATCCACCTGGTCCTTGTCGATCAGGTGGAGCAAAAGGTCCATGGGACCCTGGAAACCCGTCAATTCGACCTGGTAGGCTTCGCTGGTCCTGAAGTAGTCCAGTTCGGGGGGCAGGGATTCCAGGTTCCAGGATTCGGGTCCTCCCCCACCTGAAGGCACGGAGGCATCCTGGGGCTCATGCCCTTCCGGTGATGAATCTTCGTTGGTGTTGTCCACCATGCTGAATGAACCTCGTTCCGTTCCTGTTTATCCGATGCCCGTTCCTGTTTACCCGATACCCATGGCGCTGTGGACGGCTTCCATGGTTTTTGCGGCGACCACACTGGCGCGTTGGCATCCATCGCGAATGATTTCGTCGAGCTTGGCGGGATCCTTCTCGTATTCGGCGCGGCGTTCCCTCAAGGGACCAAAATGCTCGATGATCCCATCGGCAAGTTTCATCTTGCAGTCCACGCATCCCCTGGCCGCGGTGCGACATTCCTGCGCGGTCTCCTCCACCGCTTCGGGCATGAATTTCTGGTACCAGGTATAGATGGCGCAGATTTCGGGATGGCCCGGATCGGATCTCCTGACCCGGGCGGGATCGGTGAAGGCCGGTTTGATCATTTTCCTGATCTCTTCGGGCGACGCGGAAATCTCGATGGTGTTGCCCAGGGATTTGCTCATCCGCTTGCCGTCGGTGCCGGGGAACCGCGCGAATTTGGTGACCAGGGGTTCCGGCTCCGGAAAGACGATCCCGAAATTGTGGTTGAAACGCCGGGCCATTTCCCGGGTGAGTTCCAGATGGGGCAGCTGGTCCTCGCCCACGGGCACGGCGTGGGCCATGTACATGAGGATGTCCGCCGCCTGAAGAACAGGATAGCCCAGGTGCCCGAAGCTGATTTCGTTCCCCATGTTCAGATCGCGGATCTGTTCCTTGAAGGTCGGGTTTCGTTCCAGACGTCCCATGCTGATCATCATGGACAGAAGGAGAAAGAGTTCCGCGTGTTCCTTGACCCGCGACTGGATGAACAGGACGGAGTTTTCAGGGTCGAGTCCCGCTCCCAGCCAGTCGAGATACATCTCCCGGCTGTTTTCATTGATTTCCGTGGCTTTGTCCAGAGCCGTGGTCAGGACATGCCAATCGGCCACCATGAAGTGGCAATCGTAATCCTTCTGGAGTTCGTTCCAGTTTTCGAGGGCTCCGGTGTAGTTGCCCCAGTGCAGGCGGCCGGTCGGACGCATTCCGCTGAGGATGACTTTCCTGCCGGCTGGAGTTTTTTCTTTGTCCTGGTCCAAGACCGATACCTTTCTCCGCGTCGCAGGTCGGCCCGCGCAAGTTGATTCACAGTCCGGCGATTATCCACTTAAACGCCGGATCCCGTCCAAATATAGGCATGGAAATGATCGGGGAACAGTACCATCGGCGGGACCCCATGTCAAAGACCACTGAACATGGGCCCGGTCCCCGGCACGGACTATTTTACGCGGGCCCTGGGATGAGCCCCCAACCAGGCTTCGGTAAGCCACGCCCGGTCGATATGGGTGTAGATCTCGGTCGTGCCGATGTCCGCGTGGCCCAGCAGTTCCTGGACGATCCTGAGGTCGGCCCCGCCCTCCAGAAGATGGGTGGCATAAGTATGCCGCAGGGTATGTGGCGACAGTTCTTCGGGCAACCCGGCCGCCGAACCGGCTTTTTTGATGAGATTCCAGACCGAAACCCGCGACAACCGGCCGCCCCGCTGGTTGAGAAAAAGGGCCGCATTGGGGGATTTCCCCAGGAGTTCGGAACGTCCGGCGCGGAGATACAACCCCATCGCCTCCAGGGCGGGTTCGCCCACCGGGACCATCCGCTGTTTTTGTCCCTTGCCCCGCAGCAGAAGCGTGGCCTCGGATTGATCGAGGTCCAGCACGTCCAGTCCGCAAAGCTCACTGACACGACAGCCGCATCCGTAGAGCACTTCGAGAATGGCGCGGTCACGCAGGTCACTCGGGCGGGCCCCGTCCACGGTCTCTATCAGCATGACGACCTGCCTGAGGGTCAGCACCGGGGGCAGTTTCCTGCCGCGCCGGGGGGCGACGAGGGTGCTGGTGGGATCGATGTCCGAAAGGCCTTCGGCAATCTGGAAACGGAAAAATGCCCTCAGGGTCGACAGAAGCCGGGCTCGTGACGAAGGGGCCAGCTCACCCGCGGAGTCCAGCAGAAACGCCCGCAGATGTTTGTCGCGGATGGTCAACGGTGCTGTTATGCCCTCCGCTTCGCACCATCGCCGCAACCTGGCCAGATCGTAGCGGGACGCCTCCAGGCTGGCGGACGCCAAACCCTTGTCCGCGCTGCAGTGGGCCATGAAATTGTCCAGGGCCTGATCCCAGGCGGAGACCGTCATGCGTCGGGCTCCGATCTGTTGGCGAAAAATTCCCGGATGGCGACCACGTCGTGGCGGTTGATACCGCGGACTTCACCCAGCATGCCGGCATCGGCGGTACGTATACGGGCCACCGAACCGAAGTGATGCAGCAGGGAAAGCTTCTTGATCTTGCCGATGCCGGGGATGAGATCCAATTCACTGGCGGTTGTTTTCCTGTCCCGCAGCAACCGGTGGTAGGTGATGGCGAAGCGGTGGGCCTCGTCCCTGACCCTCTGCAGCAGCTTGAGGGCGTCACTGTTGCGGGACAGGCTCAAGGTGCCGCCCTCGCGGTGGATTGTTTCCTCCCTTTTCGCCAAACCGATCAGCTGGGTTTCATGAAATCCATATTGGGCCAGGACCTCCCGGGCGACACCCAGTTGACCCGCCCCGCCGTCCACGACCACAAGGTGGGCCGGGTCCATTTCCTTTTCCACCAACCGCCCGTAATAGCGGGTGAGTACCTCTTTCATGCTGGCGAAATCATCGATCCCCTTGACTGTCTTGATGCGAAATCTGCGGTAGCGGTTTTTGAGGGGCCGGCCGCCCTTGAAAAAGACCAGCGAAGCCACCGTTTCCTTGCCCTGGAAATTGGAGATGTCGAAACACTCGATGGTTTCGGGCACTGAGTGGAGGTCCAGCGCTTCCTGGAGTTGGATGTCCCCGGGTGTCACCGTGAGGGGCCGGGTCATGGCCCGGCGCAGGTTGACCTCGCGGAGCTTGAAAGCGGCGTTGGTGTGGGCCAGTTCAACCGCCTCTTTCCTGGCCCCCCGGACCGGAACCCTCAGCGTCACCCGGGAGTCCCGGAGCCCGGCCAGCCATTCCTGCCAGGAGTCCTGCTGTTCCACGGCGGTCGACAGCAGGATTTCCCCCGGAATATCCCCGGCCCGCGGGTAGTATTCGCGCAGAAGCTGGGCCATGAAGGCATCCAGTCCCCGGTCCAGTTTGTCAGCCAGCAGGAAATGGTGCGAGGTGAGAATGTGCCCTCCCCGCACCCTGAAAATAACCCCGGAAGCATCCTTGCCGTCCCTGGCCATCCCCACCAGGTCACAATCACCCCGGATGCCCGCCACCGGCCTGCTGCGGCTGGTTGTCCGATCCAGTTTGGCGATGAGGTCCCGCAATTGGGCGGCATCCTCGAACCGCAGACCCGTGGAATGGGCCTCCATCTCCGACCTCAATTCCTGAACGACCTCATTTTCCGATCCGGACATGAACCGGACCATGCGCATGACTTTTTCCCGGTAACCATCCTGGCTGTCGTAATCCACACAGGGGGCGCTGCAGCGCCCGATCTGGTAGTCGAGGCAGGGCCTTTCCACCGTCTGGCCGGGTAAATCCAGGTGGCAGGTACGGATCTGGAACGCTCCGGCGGCGAATTTCAGGGTTTCCCGCATGGCCCCCACATCGGTAAAAGGTCCGAAATAGCGCGCACCGTCCTTGGCAATGCGGCGAACCACGGAAACACGGGGATAGGGTTCATTCAGGGAAATTCGGAGGTAGGGATACTGCTTGTCGTCCTTCAGGCGGACATTGTAAAGGGGCCTGTATTCCTTGATGAGCTGGTTTTCCAGAACCAGGGCGTCGGTGGCCGTGTCGGTGACGATATAGTCGAAATCCTTGATTTTACTGACCAGGGCGTTGGTTTTGGCGTCTTTATCCGCACTGGAATGGAAGTAGGACCGGACTCTCTGATTGAGGCGGCTGGCCTTGCCGACGTATATGACCCGGCCCTGTTTATTCTTGTGGAGATAGACTCCCGGAGCGTCCGGAAGCAGCTTCAACTTGGCCTGAAGCTGCCTTTCCGGCGCTGAAGAGCGCTTCGCGGTTGAAGATTTGGACTTTGGTTCACTTGACATGCCTGTATTGTCCTGTTAAATTGCCGCGCCTGTAAGTCTTTAACGGAGGTTTGAAAGTGCCCCATAATAAAAGTTGCAAGAAGCGGCTGATCACCAACAAAAAACGCAACGAGCGCAACCGGCAGAACCGGACCATGATGCGCGCCAAGATCAAGACCTATCGCTCCGAGATCGAAAAGGCCTCGACCGAGGATAAGGCTACGGCCCTGACGAGCATGTACAGCCTGATCGACACTCAGGCCAGCAAGGGTCTCATGCCCAAAACCCGCGCCGCCAGGCTCAAGAGCCGTATGGCTGCTGCCGCCGCCAAGTAGGTATTGCGGGTCAACTAGCGATCCCCGCCTTGTGGCCGGCCTGGTTCAAACCGGGTCGGCCATTTTATTGATCACATCGTCTTCAGCACATCCACCAAACTGAACAACCCGTTTTCCCGTGTGTCCACGAATCTCGCCGCCGGCAGGATTCCACGCAGGAACGCCTGGCGTGAATGGGCCCTGTGGGTCAACACCAGGGTTTCTTCCTGGTCGCTGAAGGTCCAGGTGTGCTCCCCGATGACGCCGCCCACCCTCTGGGAATGGGTCGGCACCGGGGAGCCGCCGCGAAGTTCCTCCCAGGTCCGTGCCAGGGTGCGGGCGGTGCCGCTCGGTTTATCGAGTTTGGTGACGTGATGGGTTTCGATCTGTTCGGCGTCGAACCCCGAGGGCAGGGTCTTGGCCAGAAGCTGCAGCAGCATCTGCAGGG
The DNA here is from genome assembly GCA_030592845.1 of Candidatus Krumholzibacteriia bacterium. Classification (GTDB taxonomy): domain Bacteria; phylum Krumholzibacteriota; class Krumholzibacteriia; order LZORAL124-64-63; family LZORAL124-64-63; genus JAGLCY01. The sequence goes on from JAUVII010000032.1 coordinate 7,703, forward strand.
CGGGAATACCCACGCTGAAATTGGCCGCCTGAACCACGGGAAATTCCTTGGCGTAGGAAGCCAGTTTGTCCTGCTGTTCAGGTGAGAACCCGGTTGTACCAACCACCAGGGGGGAGCGCAGTATTCGGCCCTGTTCCAGGAGACCGTCCAAGGCGGCAGCAAGGGAAAAGTCGATGATCACGGTTCCGGCCGGGAGATCCTGCGCCATCATTTCCTGTCCGGTCAGGGCCAGGTCAGGATGGAATTCACCTGGAGCCCTGCCCTTCCCCGGTTCACTGATCAGACCGACGAGATTCATGTCCTCGGCCTGGTCTGCCAGTTCGGTGATCAGGATCCCCATGCGTCCTTCAGCCCCATGGACCGCCACGGAAATCACGATGCACCCTCCAGGTCACGAACCATGAGATCCTTCAGGGTTCCCTCATAGAACTGGACAAGGTAGGTCAGGCTCCGTTCGGAAACAGGGACCAGCGGCAGGCGGGTATCACGTTGGCACAGACCAGCCATGGAGAGCAGTTCCTTCACCGGGACCGGATTGCTCTCGACGAAACAGGCGGTGGTGATGGGATCGAAAGCGCGGCTCATGGGCCAGGCCTGATTGATGTCGCCCTTGGCCCAGGCGTGCCAGAGTCTCACCATGGCGCCCGGCAACAGATTGCTTACCACACTGATGGCGCCGCGTCCTCCCAGTCCGAAAATCTGAAAATTCAAGCCGTCGTCCCCGGAAAAAACCTTCATGTCACAGCGTCCGATGGCTTCTTCGATCTGGGGCAGGTTGCCGCTGGCTTCCTTGAGGGCGACGATGTTCGGTTCGGCACTCAGCTGGACCGCGGTTTCCGGCAGGATGTTCACGGCCGTCCGTCCGGGAACGTTGTAAAGCACGATGGGGATATCCACTCCCCGGGCCACCGTACGGTAATGGGCGAGCAACCCGTGCTGCTGGGGCTTGTTGTAATAGGGGGAAATAAGCATGGCCGCGTCCGCCCCCCACTCCTTGACCTTTTTGGTCATCTCGAGGGTTATCTCCGTGGAGTTGGAACCGGATCCGGCCACGACGGCGCACTTGCCCGCGCACATCTCGACGGCGGTGCGGATCATCCACTCCCTTTCCTTGAGGGACAGGGTGGCAGCTTCACCGGTGCAGCCGGCCGGAACGATTCCCGCCACGCCCGCATCTATCTGCCGCTGGACGAGCACCCGCCAGGCCTTCTGATCGAAACTGCCTTTGGCGAAAGGGGAAACCAGGGCGGTGTAGATACCGTCCGGCATGTTCCAGGTTTTGTTACTCATCGATCAAGACCTCTCCCTGAAAACTGGTCACGGCCGGGCCGCGCAGGCGCAGCACATTCTTTTCCAAGTCAATACCTACGATCAGTTGGTCTCCACCCCGCGTTTGCAGGGTAACCGGGCTTTGGGCATGGCCCAGACGGCACAGTACCACCGCTATGGCCGAGGCGCCAGTCCCGCAAGCCAGGGTTTCGGCCTCCACTCCGCGCTCGTAGGTGCGCATCAGGAAATTATCGGTGCCCGCAGCGGGGGCGACCCAGTTCACGTTGGTCCCCCGGGGCGCAAACAACCCGAGACGGCGAAGCCGGGGGCCCCACTCCTGGACGGGAACCGCGTCGATGTCCTTCACGGGAATGACCAGGTGGGGAACACCGGTGTTGCAGAAATGGTGGGCGGGCCAGGGTGTCTCTCCCAATTCCAGATCCAGACTCAGATCCTGCCAGGGCGTAAGGGTGACTTCAATATCCCCGGGCCCGTGCCACGTGCCTTCGAGGAGGCCGGCTTTGGTATCGAAGCTTGCGCTGCCCTTCATCAGGCCGAGCCCGTGGGCGAAACTCACGCTGCAGCGGGCGCCGTTGCCGCACATTTCGGCCTCGCCTCCATCGGCATTGAAGTAGGTCATGCGGAAGGCTGCTTCCGAAGAGGCGCCCGGTCCGATGATGATCAATCCATCGCCCCCGATCCCCTTGCGCCTGTCGCACAGGGACGCGATCAGATCCCGGTCAAGAGTTGCGGAGCCCAGGTCCCGTTGATCGATCATGATAAAATCGTTGCCGGCGCCATGCATCTTGGTGAATGGGATACGCTGGGTCATTCTCCCTCCTTCGGCGCCTCGGGGATGTCCATGTCCACACTGTCGGCAGCGGCGGGTACGGGCTCAGGCGGCGTCCAGGGAGTCAGGGAATAGGGCAGAACCGGAATCTCAAGGTCGGCCTGCATGCCAGGATCCACTTCGATTCCCTCGATCATGAGCCAGGGTTCCAGGAACCAGGTTCCGACCCCTGCGGAATCAGCCCGGGCTTCAGCTGTCGTGTCGGCACCGGCAGTCCGCAGGGAATCCGGGATAAAAGCCAGCAGCGTGTCGGGAATTCCACTGAAGGTGGAGTCCCCATCCACATCAATGAACAGGATTGCCCGGGACAAACCCGGCTTGACCTCACCGATGATGCTTCCTCCCGCCGGGTCGAGAAAGAAGATGGGATTGCGGGAACCATCTTCCGGGGCGGGCACCCAGCCGGTGTCTTCATCGGAAACGGCCAGGGTCCAGGCCATGGCTGTCTCGCCGTGGGGCGGAGCGTCGAAAGGCCCGACGAGAAGGCGGCCGGGAGTATTCCAGGCGTAAAGAGTGGTTACCCCGGCGGAAACAAGCGGGTTGTCGATGGTCAGTTGAAGAGTGTCCGGCAGAAGCCTCTGCGCTTCCTTGTCGCCGGGTCGCAGATTGTGGTCCGGATCGGCGTAGGCCCTTGCCAGCCAGGGTCCGCCGGGAACGGGCAGCCATTCAAAACTGTAGGCCCCGCTTTCGTTGGTGGCCGTACGTCGCAACAGCGGCTGCTGGAAGTACTCGAGAGTGTCCGGAGGAATATCGTAAAGTTCCACCACGGCGTTGGTCACCGCCGAATCAGCCATGACGAGCACACCCTGTATGGAGCCGGTGGGTATGGAATCGGCGGTGGCGATGGGAAAACGGCGGCTCTTCATGCCCTTGACCTTGTGGGCGTCCCTCATGTCCGCGGCAATCTCCACGACAAATACGGTGTCCGGCGAAAGAGGATGCTCCAGAATCACTTCAGCCTCTATGGCACCGTGCCACTTTGTTTTGTAGATACGCTGGTCGGGGAAGAAATGCAGCCAGGTGACCGCGGACGTCCGGTCCATCTTTTCGGAAAAGGTCAGGCGGATGGTTTTCAGTTCTCCCAGTCCGGTGGCTCCGGAATCGGGATCCGTGCCGGCCAGATGGGGCGGAGTGATATCGATGGGACCCCCGGGGGGCGGTTCCACAACGGCGCAGGCGCCGGCAAGGCCCAGGCTGGCGATCAACGCCAGCCCGATGGCCTGCCGGGGACCAAAACTCCTGCTGGAAATGCCGAAAAGATCCCTGATGAATACTCCTACCCGATGAGCGTGGCCAGAATGGCGCGCTGGGCGTGCATCCTGTTTTCCGCTTCATCGAAAACAACCGAATGGGGTCCATCCATGACTTCGTCCGTGATCTCCTCCCCGCGATGCGCGGGCAGGCAATGCAGCACGATATGATCATTGTCGGCGCCCGACAGCAACTCGCCGGTGATCTGGAAGGGCGCGAAATCCTTGCGGCGTTTCACAGCCTCCTCCTCCTGCCCCATGCTGTAGAAGGCGTCGCTGTAGATGACATGTGCTCCCTCGACCGCTTCCCGGGCATCGTGGGTAATCATGAAGGACGCGCCCGCGGCCTCGGCTTTCTGCATGATTCCCTCGTCGGGCAGGTACCCTTCGGGGCAGGCCAGGATGAAATTGAAGGGAAACTTGATGGCCGCGTTCAGCCAACTGTTGGCCAGGTTGTTCCCGTCGCCGACCATGACCACGGTTTTCCCGTCGATGCTGCCGAGGTGCTCTTCGACCGTCATGATGTCGGCCATGACCTGGCAGGGATGGTTAAGGTCGGTCAGACCGTTGACGACCGGGACCGTGGCGTATTTGGCCAGATCCACCACTTCCTGATGATCGAACCAGCGGATCATGATGCCGTCGCAAAAACGGCTCATGACCTGCGCCACGTCGTGAACGGATTCACGGGTGCCCATGCCGATTTCCTTGTCGGTGATGAACAGGGTCTCACCTCCGAGCTGACGGAAACCCACCTCGAAGCTGACCCGGGTCCGCAGGCTGGGCTTGGCAAACACGCAGGCCAGGATCCGGTTGGGATGGGTGTGCGGCAGCCGGTGCTCCCGGGCCAGGGGCTTCTGTTCCCGGGCCAGGGTCAGGATGGCCCTGAGTTCTTCGGTGCTGTAATCGTCGATCGCGAGAAAATCCTTCTTGTCGGCCAAGGTACTTACCTCCAGCAGTGTGCTCCTGCTTTATGAAAATGAACGGGGACGTTGCGCCCGCTAAAAATAGCCGATCCGCTCCGGGAGTCCACCCTTTAGAGGATGTAGCGGGACAGATCCTCGTCCTTGATGATGTCGGATAACCTTTCGCTGACAAAGTCCCGGTCCACCGTGACGGGCCCTATCTGCTTGGCGGGAACCTCGAACAGCAAATCATCGAGCAACTGGGCCAAAATCGTCTGCAGCCGTCTGGCGCCGATATTCTCCATGCGTTTGTTCAACTCGGCGGCCAGTCGGGCGATTTCCTCCATGGAGTCATCGCTGAATTCGATCTGGCAGTTGTCCACCCCCAGCAGGGCGGTGTACTGCCGGATCAGTGAGCCTTCGGTATCCCGCAGGATCTTTACGAAGTCCTCCTCGGTCAGGCTGTTGAGCTCGACCCGGATGGGAAAGCGGCCCTGCAACTCGGGTATGAGATCGCTGGGTTTGCTCATGTGGAAGGCGCCAGCGGCGATGAACAGCACATGGTCGGTCTTGACGGGCCCGTACTTGGTGCTGACGGTGCTTCCTTCGACGATGGGCAGAAGATCCCTCTGGACTCCTTCCCGCGAAACGTCCGGACCGCTCGTGTGGCCGCCGCCCGCTATCTTGTCGATTTCATCCAGGAAGATGATGCCGCCGTTTTCCACCAGTTCCACCGCTTCGGTGACGATCTGATCCATGTCGAGGCGCTTTTCCGCCTCCTGTTCACGCAACATGCGGCGTGCCTTGACCACCGAGACCTTTTTCTCGGTTTTCTGTTTGGGAAAAAGATTCTTGAGGCTCTCTCCGAAGGAGGCGTCGAACTCCTCCCCGGCCGAAGTGAATATGTTCGCGATGGGCATTTTGGACTGCTCGCTGGTGACGGATACTTCCTTGTCGTCGAGCACTCCTTCATGCAGCTGTTTGCGGATCTTTTCACGGCTCCGGTCCCAACGCGCCGCCCGTTCCGGTTCCTGATCCATACCCGCCAGGGGCGGGAAGAGAATGTTCAGGAGACCCTCCTCGACCGCATTGTCGATTTCCCCGGTAAAACGGATCTCCGCCCGTTTTCTCACCAGGGCGATGGCGTTTTCCACCAGGTCGCGAACCATGGAATCCACATCCCGGCCCACGTAACCCTTTTCGGTGAACTTGGTGGCCTCCACCTTCAACAGAGGCAGGTTGGCGATCTGGGACAGCCGGCGGGCGATCTCGGTCTTGCCCACCCCGGTGGGACCGATGAGGATGATATTGTTGGGAACGACCTCGTTCCGCATTTCTTCGGGCAACTGCATGCGCCGCCAACGATTGCGCAGGGCGATGGCCACCGCTTTCTTGGCATCGTTCTGACCGATGATGTAGCGGTCCAGCATGTCCACGATTTCCGGGCAGGTCCACATGGCCTCATGTTCAATCTTTTTGATCTTCAATTTCGTCACCTTCTCCAGGGTCCAATTCAAGCAGGGTGATGTTGGTGTTGGTGTAGATACAGATTTCCCCGGCAAGCTGGAGAGATTTGAGACAAATTTGCGCGGCGCTCAGGTCCGTGTTCTGCATCAGGGCCCGGCCTGCGGCCAGCGCGTAGGGCCCGCCTGAACCGATGGACGTCAGGTTGTCATCGCTTTCGATGATGTCCCCGTTGCCGGACACCACGAAGATGTCCTTCTTGTCCATCACGACCATCATGGCTTCGAGTTTGCGCAGAATCTTGTCGCGCCGCCACTCGCGGGCAAGCTCAACGGTGGCGCGTTTCAGGTGGCCGCGATATCTCTCCAGGTGGCCTTCGAATTTTTCAAACAGACTGAAAGCGTCCGCAGCTCCGCCGGCGAATCCGACGAGTACCTGCCCGCCAAAAAGTTTCCGGACCTTGACCGCACCGTGTTTGACCGCGGTATGGCCCAGCGTTACCTGGCCGTCGCTGGCGATGGCCCCCTGCCCGTCGCGCAGGACAGCCAGTACAGTCGTCGATCTGACCTTCATGAAAAACTCCCCGGGCCCATGAGCCCTGCTTGTGTTTCCTGTTTGATTTCCTACTTGTCGCCGGGTTTGCGTTTGGCCCGCGGATGGGCCGCCGTGAAACCTTCCCTGAGCTTTCCCCGGCTCAGATGGGTGTAGATCTGGGTGGTCGACAGGTGACGGTGTCCCAACAGTTCCTGAACCACCCTGATACCCGCTCCGCCATCCAAAAGATGCGTGGCGAAGGAATGGCGCAGGGTGTGCGGGGAAACACCGGCCAATCCCGCCAGTTCCGTGGCGTATTTTTCAACCCGACTCTGTACCGTGCGCCGCGCGATCCGACTTCCGCGCCGGCCTTCGAAAACCGGTTGGCTTCGATAGGGTCCGCGAATAATCCCATCAGCAAGATCCTGCCATACAGACGGTTCCAGCCTTTGCTCAAGGTAATCTCTCAGGGCCCGTTCCGCACAGCCGGCCAAAGGCATCATCCGTTCCCGGTTTCCCTTGCCCAGGACCTTGACCCGGCCGGTATCAAAATCGAGATCCCCGAGGTCCAGTCCCACCACCTCGGCGAGGCGAAGACCCAAGCCGTAGATCATCTCCAGCAGGGCCCGGTCACGACGTCCGCGTTCACAGGTGACATCCGGAAGTTCCATGAGCCGGGTGGCCATTTCCAGGTTCAGGTCGCGAGGAAGTCTTTTTTCCCGTCCGCCCTTGCCGGCGGTCAGGTTGGCCGGAACCGACGCGACCTGCCCCGTGGCCTCGAGATACCGGTAGAAAGACCGGATGCCGGCCAAATGCCGGTCCAGGGTGGTCAACCGCCGGTCTTCACGCCGCAAAATCGCCAGGTGCCCGCGAATGATTCCCCTTTGTCCGTCCAGTTTGTTCCATTGAGAACGGTCAGCAGGAGCGCCGAGGACCCCGAACGCCACGGCGGTTTCCAGAAATCCCGTCACATCACGCCCGTAGGCCTCCACGGTCCGCGGGCTCATACCCCGTTCCAGGGAAAGATATTCGAGATAGGGTTTTAGGGGGTTGTCGGCCATGACCGTCTCCACATCCGTGTTGCGGGTACAGGCTCTCCTGAAGGGGGAATGTATCATTCCTCCACGGATGCGGCAAGAAGACGGGCAACCTCGGCGCCGGTCAGCCATTCGGCGAGGGCGGTGACCGCGCGTTCGGTCTTGGCGATCTTCCGTTCCCGTTTGCCCCGAACCCTGACCGGCAAATCGGGCATGATGCCGAAATTCACGTTCATGGGTGAAAAGCGGTCGGTCGTGGTGTCAAAAAGGAATCCCCGCAAAAGCGAACCGGTCAGTGTTTCCAGCGGCAGGCCGGGCAGCTCGATCCCTTTCAGCCTGGCGGCCAATCTCCAGGACGTGAGCAGACCCGAGGTTATCGATTCCACGTATCCCTCCACACCGGTAATCTGTCCGGCGATCCAGACATCGGATCTTTCGCGGAGGGAAAAATCGCGGGCACAACAACGGGGCGTATCCAGATAGAAATTCCGGTGCAACTGGCCATAGCGAACGAACTCCGCGTTTTGCAGGCCGGGGATCATGCGGAAAACCCGTTTCTGTTCGCCGTATTTGATTCTGGTCTGGAATCCCACCAGGCCGTAAAGGGTGCCTTCCCTGTTCTCCTGCCGCAACTGGACCACGGCATGGGCACGAAGCCCAGTTGCCGGATCATTCAACCCGACGGGCCGCAGAGGGCCGAAAGACAGGGACATGGGCCCGGAGGCGGCAATTTCCTCGATCGGTTGGCAACCCTCGAAAAGTTCGCCTTTGTCGAAGGCGTGGACATCGGCTTTTTCCGCTGCCAGGAGAGCGTCCCAAAAGGCATGGTACCTGTCTTCATCGAGAGCGCTGTTGAGATAGTCGGCCTCTCCCCTGTCGTAACGCGCGGCGCGGTAGAGAGTATCCAGATCCAGGGATTCCAGCGTGACGGTGGGAGCGATGGCGTCGAAAAAATGCAGCGCAGGCCGGCCGGTTATTTTCCCGAGTTCCTCCATGAGATCCGGGCTGGTCAGGGGACCGGTCGCCACCAGCCAGTGATGGTCCCTGAGGCTTGGAAGTTGGGATACTTCGTGCCGCGAAACTTCGATCAACGGTTCCTCGGCGATTCGCTCGGCGACGCGGGCGGAAAACTCTTCCCTGTCCACAGCCAGAGCGGCTCCGGCGGGGACCGAAGCCTGACGGGCGCAGTCCAGAAGACGGCATCCGAACCGATCAAGTTCCTCTTTCAACAAACCGGAGGCTGTGGCCGGAGCGGTGCTCTTGAGGGAATTACTGCAGACGATTTCCGCAAGACCTTCGCCGCGGTGCGCGGGAGTCGGGACAGCGGGTCTCATCTCCACCAGGCGTACCCGGATGCCGAAGCGCGCCAATTGCAGGGCGGCTTCGGTTCCGGCCAGTCCACCGCCCACCACCGTGACGGCGGGTTCCGGGATTGGAGTCATTAAGACTCGTCCGGGTCGGTCGCCCTGGCCGATACCTTTTTGGTGGTCTTCTTCTTCGCCGTCTTCTTTTTGGTGGTCTTCTTCTTGGTGGTCTTCTTCTTCACGGTTTTCTTTTTCGCGGTCTTTTTCCTGCCGGTTTTCTTGCGCAGGGCGGCGTCCTTAAGCAGGGAGACGGCATCTTTCACTGTGACGTCCTCGGGGTCCCGGTCCCGGCCGATATTGGCATTGACCTTGCCATCGGTCACATAGGGTCCGTAGCGTCCCTTGCATATGGAGAGGTCATCCCCGGATTCCGGATGTTTGCCCAGGTCCTTCAAGACAGTGCGTTTGTTCTTGTTCTTGATGCGCTCCAGGGCGTCTTCAAGATTGATGGTGAAAAGGGTATCGACGGTTTGCACACTGGCAAAAACCCGATCCCGCTCCACATAGGGGCCAAAGCGTCCCAGGCCCGCCCTCACCGGTTTCCCGGTTTCGGGGTCGATCCCGATTTCCCGGGGCAGGGAAAGCAGTCTCAGGGCGTAGTCGAGATCGATGGTGCCCGGGTCGGTCTTCTTACCCAGGCTGATTCTCTTGGGCTTCTTGTCCTCTTCCTGCTCACCGAGTTGAAGATAGGGGCCGAACGGTCCGGTCAGGGCATAGATGTTCTGGCCGGTTTCGGGATGCTGCCCGATGGGCTCACGGGATTTGTCTCTCTGGATGATGAGTTCGAGGGCCTTGGCCGGAGTCAGTTCATCGATCAGCAGATCGACCGGCAAAGTGGCGCGGCGGTCATCCACGCCCTCCACATGGACCGACACGTAGTTGCGCCCGATCCGCAAGACGAGAGGATGCCCGGTTTCCGGATCGTCGCCGACCTTGATCCGGGGGAATTCGATCTTCTCCATCTCCGCTTCGATATCCTGCTCCAGACCCGTCTCGCCTTTGCATCCGCGGAAAAAACAATCCAGGAAATGGACCCAATCGACCTCGCCGGAAGCGATCTGGTCGAGCTCCTCCTCCATGCGCGCGGTGAATTTGGGGTCCACATACTTGTTGAAGTGTTCCCGCAGGAGATGCGTGACCGCGATGCCGATATAGGAAGGCAACAGCGCTCCTGATTTCTTGACGACGTATTCCCTGCTCTGGATGGTGGCGATCACCGCGGCATAGGTGGAGGGCCGGCCGATGCCTTCGTCCTCCAGCTTCTTGATGAGGGACGCTTCGGTGAAACGTGCGGGCGGCTGGGTTTCGTGGAGCACGGACTCCACTTTGCCGATCTCCACCCGGGGCGCGTTGTCCTGGTTGGTGCCGCCGATGGTTTTGCCTTCGACCAGGTCGGGCAAGAGGGTGTCCTTGCCCTTGTCTCCGTAGACCTTGAGAAAACCGGGGAACCGAATCACTGAACCGTTGGCCCGGAAAACCAATTTTCGATCCTCCGCCCGGGCGGCGAAATCGACGGCGGTCTTGTCGAGTTTGGCCTCCGCCATCTGGGAAGCCACGGCGCGGTTCCAGATCAACCGGTAAACAGCCAGCTCTTCACTGTCCAGGCGGTCGGCCACGGACTCCGGGGTTCGGTCCACATGGGTGGGTCGGATGGCCTCATGGGCTTCCTGGGCGCCCTTGGACTTGGTCTTGTAGCGACGGGGCCCGGTGGTGTATTCAGCCCCGAATTTTTCCCGGATGTGTTCCTCCATCTCGGCCAGGGATTTTTCACTGAGGGTCAGGGAATCGGTCCTCATGTAGGTGATCAAACCATCACGAATCGCCCCGATACCTTCATACAGCCTCTGGGCAATCCGCATGACCCGCTGGGGTGACATCTTGAGGCGTCCGCTGGCGGCCTGCTGCAAGGTCGAAGTTGTAAACGGCGGGGAGGGGCGCTGGGTGGATTCCTTGCGGGTCACCTTTTCGATGTTCCACGGCAGGGCCTTCAGGGCGGCGGGGGCCAGTTGTCCGGCCACCTCTTCCGACAGCTGGATACGTTGCCCGGGATTCCTGAGCTCCCCGGTGTCCGGGTCAAAATCCTTGCCCCCGGCCAGCTTTACTCCGTCCAACTCGGTCAACCGCGCGGTGAAGGCCAAGTCGCCGCTGTTCATTTCGGCTTCGATGTCACAGTACTTCGCGACATGGAAGGCCTGACGTTCTTCTTCCTTTTCAACCACCAGCCTGACGGCGACGCTTTGAACACGCCCCGCCGACAATTTGGTCCTCACCTTTTTCCATAGCACCGGCGACAGGGAATATCCGTAGAGGCGGTCGAGGATCCGCCGCCCCTCCTGTGCCCGCACGAGTTTCATATCCACTTCGCGGGGATTATCCAGGGCTTCCTTGATGGCCGACTTGGTGATTTCGTGGAAGGAAATCCTGCGAACGGGCACCTTGGGTTCCAGAACCTCCAGCAGATGCCAACTGATGGCCTCACCCTCGCGGTCCTCATCCGTCGCGAGCAGGACTTCATCCGCTTTTTTCATCAGCTTCTTTAATTCGGCAACCTGCTTCTTGCTGTCCGAGGAGATCACATAGATCGGTTTGTAGCCGTCATCCAGATTGACTCCGTACCGGCGCCAGGGCTCTTTTTTATATTTGGCGGGAATTTCCTTGGCCGACCCGGGCAGATCCCGGATATGCCCGTAACTGGAAGTCACGGTGTATTCCTTGTCCAGGAACCTGGTGATGGTACGGGCCTTGGCAGGCGATTCGACGATGATCAGTTTCAAGAAATGTTCCTTCCAAGTAAAACCCGGCAACTGAATTCAGCGGCCGGACCGGATGCGCTCCCAAAAAAACGGGTCGCTCAATGAATGTTCTCGAATCCCTCCGACGCGCCGCCGGTCATTCCCGGCCTTCCCGGACGGAACAGGACCTGCTCCAGGACCGATTCAAGTTCGTGGGGCTCCAATGGCTTCAACGCGATGTAGGACGAATACTGGAGCAAAGCCTCCAGTTGGGACCGGTCGATCTGGCGGTCGTTCAACAATTCCATCAGGAAGCCCTGGCCCTGGGGAGACAGGTAATCGGAATCCATATCGCCAAAAAACCGGAAGGCCTTTTCCGAGGGCTTCTCCGGTTGGGGCCCGCGGTTCCAGTTCGGACGGTCGTCGAACAGCCAATGGGATTCGATCCAGTCCAATAGCCCATGCACGTCCCCCTCGTCCAATCCCGCAGCTTCAGCTTTTTCCTGAATACGGGCCTTGATGGGAGAAACCACCTCGGTGGGCCCCGACAGGGATTCCAGCAGAATGATCAGAAGATGTTTGAGTCTGTCCCTTTCAGGATCCATGTCTTATCACTTTCAGGGTCTATCACGCAATTAGGCCTGCCGCCGACACCAAATCCGGCCAAAAGCTAGCATGGCCCGCCGGACTCGGCAAGTCCGGGTCACCTCTTCCAACCAGATTCATCCCATACCATCAATGGGCTCCGCAACATTTTTTGTACTTTTTGCCGCTTCCGCAGGGACACGGATCGTTCCTGCCTACCTTGGGCTCTTCCCGGTGAACAGGCGGCGCCGCAGCCTGTCCGGCGCCCTTTTTCATGGGCGAAGCGGCTCCGTCCCGGGCCGCTGGTCCATCGGCGTAGGCGGAAACTTCCTGGTGGCTTGTCTGCACCTTGTTCAGGTCGGGTTCGACCTGACGGGGCGGCTCGGCAAGCTCTGCCCGGAAGAAAAGGCTTACGGTGGACCTCTCCAGGTTGTCCATCATGGATTGGAAAAGGTGGAAGGATTCAGCCTTGTATTCCACCAGGGGATCCCGCTGACCGTAGGAGCGAAGCCCTATCCCGCTGCGGAGCATGATCAGCTCGTTCAGATGATCCCGCCACTGTTCATCCAGAATCTGAAGCAGGACGAATTTTTCCAGCTGACGGGTCAGGTCGGGCCCGAGATGGGCTTCCTTGCTTTCATATTTTTCAATGGCGAAGGTGACCAGTTTATCCTCGATGGCGTCGTAACCGTCTTCCAGGTGCTCTTCCGGTTCCAAGGGCGGGGGCGCCAGGACCAGGCCCTGATAGAGACGCGCCATCTTGTCCATTTCCCAGTAATCAGGGGCGTTGTCCTTGTCGGCGCATTCGGCCATGATCCCGATGACGGCGCTTTCGACAAAATCACGGATCTGGTCCCGGAGGTCCACACCCACCACCGCGTCCCGGCGAAGGGAATAGATGACCTCGCGCTGTTTGTTGACGACATCGTCATACTGGATCAGATGCTTGCGGATTTCGTAGTTCTGGGTTTCCACCTTGACCTGGGCTTTGCCGATGGCCTTGGTGACCATCGAATGGGTGATGACCTCACCCTCCTCCACGCCCAGCCGGTCCATGACCTTGATGATCCGGTCGGGGCTGAACAGGCGCATGAGATCATCTTCAAGGGAAAGGAAGAATATGGCTTGCCCGGGATCGCCCTGGCGCCCGGCGCGTCCCCGCAGCTGGCGGTCGATGCGGCGGCTCTCGTGCCTTTCGGTGCCGATGATCTGCAGACCGGTGCTTTGACCTTCGTATTCCTCGGGGTCAAGCCCCATCCCGGGCCACTTTTCCGGCAGGGCCATGATTTCGGGCGCCAGCTTGATGTCCGTACCGCGCCCCGCCATGTTCGTGGCGATGGTGACGGCTCCCACCCGGCCGGCTTCGGACACGATTTCAGCTTCGGCCTTGTGTTGCTTGGCGTTCAGCACGTTGTGGTTGATGCCGTTTAGTTTCAGCAGACGGCTCAGCAGCTCGCTCACCTCGACGGTGGTGGTTCCAACCAGAATAGGCAGCCCCAGTGAGTGCAGGCGTTTCACTTCCGCCACGATGGCCTTGTATTTTTCCTTCTTGGACTTGTAGATCACGTCCTCAAGATCCAACCGGACAATGGGGCGGTTGGTGGGGATAACGACAACGTCCAGCTTGTAGATCCCGTTGAACTCGGCCTCTTCCGTCTCAGCTGTTCCCGTCATCCCCGAAAGCTTTTCGTACTTGCGGAAGAAGTTCTGCACGGTAACGGTGGCCAGGGTCTGGGTTTCCTTCTGGACCGTGACGCTTTCCTTGGCCTCGAGCGCCTGGTGCAAACCGTCGCTGAACCGTCGTCCCGGCTGCAGGCGGCCGGTAAAGGAATCGACGATGATGACCTTTCCCTCCTGCATCACGTATTCCACGTCTTTTTCGTAAAGGGAATAGGCCCGCAGCAGTTGGTCGACGTTGCTGATGCGTTCGTTCTTGACGGCGTAGTCCCTCTCCACCTTGCCCAGCCGTTCGGCCTTGGTGGCCACATCAAGGGAATCGTCGTCCTCGATTTCGCCGGCGGAAACGGCCAGGTCAGGCAGTACGAAAAAATCCGCTTCAGCGGCGGCAAAAATTTCCCGGCCCGTTTCCGTCAGGTCGACATGGTGGTTCTTTTCCTCCACCACGTAGAGCAGGTCCGCATCGGCCTCCCACATGGCCTTGTCCCGCATGTAGGCTTCTTCAGTGCGTTGAACCGTTTCGAGGACACCGGGAATCTGGGCCAGTTTGCGATAGCGCGGATTCTTGGGAGCGCCGCGGCTGATGCGCAGAAGCTTCAGAGCGGTCTCGTCATCAATATCCACGTCCTCACCCTTCAGGGCGGGTCGCAACACATGTTCGACATCGGACATCCAGTTGTTGACGATCTTGAGCTGCCGCCGGACCACGTTCTCCACCCGGGGGTTCAACTCCGAAAACTGGTGGGTGGACTTATCCACGGCCCCGCTGATGATCAGGGGCGTGCGCGCTTCATCGATGAGAACCGAATCGACTTCGTCGACGATGGCGAAAAAATGGTCGCCCTGCACCAGGTGGTCGGCATGCACCACCATGTTGTCCCGCAGATAGTCGAAGCCGAACTCGTTGTTGGTGCCGTAGGTGATGTCGCAGTTGTAGGCTTCGCGGCGTTCCTCGGGAGTCATCTGACCAAGGATATACCCCACCTTGCAGCCCAGGAATTCCAGGACGCCGCCCATCCACTGGGCGTCACGTTTGGCCAGGTAGTCGTTGACCGTTACCAGGTGCGCGCCACGGCCGGGTATGGAATTCAGGTAGAGAGGAAAAATAGCAACCAGGGTTTTACCTTCACCGGTGGCCATCTCGGCTATTTTGCCCTCGTGGAGGATGATCCCTCCCAGCAGCTGCACATCGTAGGGCACCATGTCCCATACCTGATCCTGGCCCCAGACCACCCAGGAGGCCTTGCGTTCATCAAGACGGCGGCAGGCTTCCCAGACGACGCCAAATGCTTCCACCAGGAGATCATCGAGAGTTTCCCCGTCCCGGTGCCGCTTGACGAATTCCTCTCGTTTGGCGAGGAGATCCTCGTCACTCAGGGTCTGGTACTGTGACCTGTTCTCCTTGATCAGTTCCACCATGGGTGTGACGCGGGCAACATCTTTTGCCCGTTTGCTTAAAAAATTGCTGATCCAGCCAGTAAGGCCCGTGGCCATGCCCATGCTCCGTTCTTGGGATTTGGTGCGCAACGCTATTCCGGTGATTCAGCCCGGATGATCCAATCGTAAATTTCGCGGTCTATCAAGACCTTTTCAACATAATGCCGGGTCTCGGGATAACCGATCCAGGCCAGATAGATATCCCGTTGGGGTGAGCCGCCGAGTTGTTTGGCCCACCGGGAAGCAGCCCCCGGTCCGGCATTGTAGGCGGCCACGGCCTGGTAGGGATTGCCCTGATAGCGGCGGATGTTCTCCAGAAGCAGTTTGTCCCCATGCCGGATGGAGACACCGGGATTCCTCCAGTTGTCCTCCCCGGGCAAAGCACCTTTCTCCTGATAGTGAAAGGGCATGATCTGCATCCAGCCCAGCGCTCCGGCACGTGAACGTACCGAGGGCTCGAACAGCGATTCATTTCGGGCCACGGCCAGTAGAAGCGCGGGGTCGCTGCCGGCTTCCAGGATGGCCGCGCCGATGGCGTCGGAATCGGGAAGAGGGTAAAGGAAACGTCTTTTTTCCTCGA
>JAUVII010000218.1 GCA_030592845.1 Candidatus Krumholzibacteriia bacterium
ACTTCCGCGGGCGGCGGCTGGTACCGCAACAGGAGATCATTCTCGGCGAGGATGAAGAAATCCTTTCCAATTCCCCACATCCCCGTGTGGATGAAATCGCCGAGTTGAGTGTCCCGCGGATCCCAGCCGGTACCGTTGAAGTGCACCATTTTGCCGGTGCTGGTTCCCACCCATATGTTGTTCGTCCCGTCGCACCACACCATGGGGTTGCTGTCGGGTTCGAGCCCGGAAGCCATCGGTGACCAGACATTGCCGTCGAACCGCAGCACCGTCCCATCGTCGCTCACGGCCACCACGTTCTGGTCCGAGCTGCCCCAGACCGCGAGAAGGTTTGAACTGGTGCCGCTGGTCATCTGGGTCCAGACGGATCCGTCCCAGTAACTGATGGTTCCATTGTCCCCCACCACGTAAACCGAGGTGGCTGACGCGCCCCAGATGCCCCTGAGGTGCTGGACCGGTTGGACCACGGTCGTTGGAGCCCAGTATCCGAACCTGTTGTCGTATACGGTTCCGTAATCGCAGGCCACGAACACATGGTTCTTGTCGGCGGCCCAGATGTCATGGGCGTTCTCCATGGAAGATATCCAGGATGTGGACCATGTCGCTCCATCGTACCGGGCAACGAAAGTGTCAATGTCCTGCTTGCCGACAGCATAGACGGTGTCTTCGTTCAGACAAAAGAAGTCGTGCAACGACAGGGTTCCCGCGGCCGGCAGTTCGTGCCAGTTGCCGTCATACTTCATGAGGCGTCCCTCGTGGAGGGCGAACATCAGCGAAGGCGAGACGCCCATAAGTTCGGTGCAGGTAATCTTTGGCGAACTTATGCCGGTCCATTGGCCGCTGGTGTAAGTGAAGACGCCGCCGGAGTCCCCGACCGCAATCGCATGCCGTTGACCGGAGTCCTTCCAGGCGGCCACGGCCTTGAAGTTGACGGGAGGATCCACGCTCCGCTTGATCCAGCCTGAGCCGTCGTATTCAACCGTCGCACCATTCCCGCCAACGGCGATGGCGTAGTCCGGCTCGACCCAACAGAGGTCTTTCAGGGGATCCACTGAATTGTAGACGGACTTAAAATCGGTTTTCGAGCGCATCATGATATCCCACGCCCCGTCCAGTTCGCGAATCACCATCATACTGTCGAGGGAGACCGCGCTGATTCCATCAAAGCTGCCACCGGTGTGGACCCAGGTGTACGATCCATTGTTGTTACGGAAAGCAACGCCATTTGTAGCGGCGATCCAGAGGCTCTCGGAATCGTACGCACAGATGTCGAGAGATATATTCATGGGTGTGGCACTCAAAGCGGACCATTCATCGCCGTCGAACCGGTGGATCACATTAAGTCTAATAGTAAAAACGGGGTATGATCCCCCACCCGTGTATGTGCCGGTAACGCCATGGAAGGGTGTAGTCGAAGGAAATGAATGCCAACGCAATTCCTTGGCCCACATCACCATGCTGCTGCTGTCGTTCTCCTCTTTTTCAGTAGTGATGAATATGGTCCCATCCGTGACGGCCCATACGTCCGTCAACTGGTCCTTGGCGAGGGTGGGGAGCACATAGCGGCCGTCCGCGGTCGCCAGGAACGCCATACCTTTCTCCCCAACCCTTATGGACCCCCATTCGTTCGCCCAGACGCCCTCCAGGTCAAAGCCATGGCGCAGGATATCGTATGGAGGGATGGTAGTGGTTACGCCGGAGGGTGGGCCATCATCTTCGGGTTGCGATGGTGTTGTCCCGCAGGAAAGAAGCAGGAGAGAGGTCGAAATCAGGAATGCGGTCAGAAACATCATTGCGGCCAGTGCGACGATACGTTTCACAACGTTCCCCATTCGTCTTCGATGCCGAAAAAACTCCGATCTTATCCAATGCTGCTGGCGGTTATGTGGCCCAATGTAACAAGGAGGGGGGGATGTTGCTACTGGGTGTTCATTAAGGATTCGGCATTCCGGGTCTTCCTACCGTTCCACGACGAGGGGGACGCCGAAATTGGCGCACTGGTTCACTACCGATAAACACTCTTCAAGCTTCCCCAACTGGCCAAAGCAACAGGGCTGGTCCCGCAGCCGGGGTCATCACCGATGCGCACCGAGACCGATTCAAGGCGGGTGCAGGTGTCCTCGAAAAAACATCCGGCGCCGGTATAGGTGAAGGAATTGATGCTGACGCCGGTGCTGGTGCCGCCGGTCCTGGTGCCGTCCGAGACGAAGCTGATGGTGAGGGAGCAGTCCGGAAGCACTTCCACGGTGCTGGAGCATTCCATGTGGATGGTTCCCTCGGTAATGGTCCCGCTACAGGTAAAAATTCCGTCGGGATCATCCGGATTCATGATGTCCCCGGCGCAGAGCGTATCCCGGGTGGTGGTTACGTTGATAACCTCCAACGTCTGGCAATCCATTTCAGTCGTTGTGGTTTCCCAGATCCCCGCCCAACTCTCCGGTACGATGATGTCTTCCGCGTTGGCGGCGCCGGCAATCAGTAAAAGGAAAAGCGATAGAAACGATCTCATGGCGGACCCTTCTTTCTCCCGATGGTAATTGGTCGTGGCATAGGTATGTCGCTCCCCCGAGCGAACTTCTTGTAATCCTAGAAGATAGATGGGGATTTGGGAAATGGCTACGCAGCCCGGGGAATAGTTGCTTCGCCCAGCGGGAAACTATGGTATGGTAGGTATTAGGACAGCCCGTATCCATTATCGATTGAACCGGAAATATAAATGATATTGTGTGCCGCAGGGCACTGTGTTGTCGGATAAATCAGACTGAATCGTTTTGACTCGCCCACATAGAAACATGCCAAACCCAGGTTAATCAACGGGAAGGAGCCGATCGGCCCCTCCAAGCCCATTGGTATGACAATTGTATCTGTTGTCCCGTGAGGATTTCCGTGGCAGGCCGTGCCGCCATGCCGAATTCAAACCAAGGAGTTTGTCATGCGAACCCTGAACGCCACCCAAGGTCCAGCGCGTCTGACGCGCAATATCATTACCATCATCACGTTGGGGGCCTTTCTGGTTCTGAGCCTCGGGTGCTCGACCTGGAAGGTCAAGCCCGTCACCACGGTCCATGTCAATGACTACAAGCTGGTCAAGAAGGAGGTCCGGTTCCATCTGGAAAACGGCACCGTCGTTAAAATGCATGTTACCGAGGTGGATTATCCCTATGTGAGGGGGAAGCTGGTGGGTCGCCCGGATTCCGATCCCGACGAAATGGAGGATGAGGTCGGAGGTTACGAAAGCGGAAATACAATGATGATGGAGGTGGACTGCCGCGATGTGGCAAAAATGGAGATCAAGCAGGAAGGCAACGCGGGTGTGGTCATCCTGATCCTGGCTGCAGTCACCGTTGTCGTAATCCTTATCGCATCCGCTTCGGCTTCAAGCAAGCCTGCACCGACCTCGTCCCAGTCATCCTGTCCGGTTCTCTACGTCCAGGACGGGGACTTGAACCGGCTGGTGGGTGAACCCTACGCCGGCGCCGCCGCCGGGTCCATCCAGCGCCGCGACATGATGCCGCTGCCCACGCTTGACGAAGGACGCGCGCGGCTTTTCCTGGCCAATGAAGCCCACGAAACCCAATACACCGATTTTGCCGAAGTCGTCATCACCGATCACGAACCGGGAACCCGCGCGGTCGCCACCAATGACCAGGAAGTGATTCTGGTCGGTGAGGCGCAGCCACCTGTCCGGGTGGTTGATGTCTCCGGGTCCGATGTTACGGAATCGGTCGCGCACATTGACGGCGATCTCTGGCAAACCGATTTGTCCAAATACGTCGACGACAAGAACGCGCCGCTGACCGAAGAACTTGTCGTATCGTTTCCGCGGCCTGTTTCCGGTGATCAACCGGTTCTCGAACTGGAACTCTCGAATACATACTGGCTGGACATGGTCATGAACCGGTTCTTTGCCCTGTTGGGGAACAAGTTCGACAAGGGAATGGAAAGGGCGGGCCAGGAGAGTTCCGGACCTCGCCTCCGGCAGTGGATCGAGCGCGAAGGAGTGGACCTGAAGGTCGAATGGCAGGGTCCCGAGGGATGGGAAGAGGTCGGACGTGTATCTTCGGCCGGACCGCTGGCCCTGCGGCATGTGGCGGTGCCCCTGCCGGAGGCGGTTCAGTCCTCGGAATCCTCTGAGATCACCGTGCGTGTCACCGGCGGGAGCGGCTTCTGGAAAGTCGATCAGGTCGGGCTCTCAGCAGTTCGCGCGGCCAAGCCGGCTACCCGGCATATTGGTCCCGACCTGGTGCGGAATGACGAGGGTGTCGACCAGAGGGATCTCGTGGCTGCCACCGATGGCCGGTACCAGATCCTGGCCCAGCCCGGTGACAAGGCGTATCTGGAGTTCAATCTGCCGGCGGCGGTTCCCGGTATGACGCGGACCGCCTTCTTCCACTCGCATGGATACTACGTGGCGCACAAACCGATCCAGAGCGAACAGTCGCTTGGGACCGTGAAGACGATCCTCGACGAGGAAGGCGCGCTGGCGCGGTTCTCCCTGGATCTCTTCCGCAAGTATCATGAAATCGCTCTCAAGGCGCCCCGTCTCGAGGGCAGTCCGGGTGGGAGTTCCTGATGCAGGTCGTTTCCGGCAGGCGCGGACGCATGTTGAGGGTTCAGGTCATGCTGGACGTTCTTCGAATTGCGTTCCGCGCCTTTCCCAATCCCTTGCGCGCGGTTCGCGCACTGCATCGGTTGTCGCGATTGCTGGCGGATATGCGCAGTGGGCGCCCAGTTTGTCGGTATATGGAGGCGGGGGGGCGCTATTTCTCACATCTCCACGCGCCGGGTTGGCCTTCGGTGGCCTTTGACCGGCATATCAGGACCGAACTCCAGGCCGTCGACCGCGCGAACGGCGGTGGGCGGCCTGCGGTGCGCCTCCAGTCCTTGATTTTCGCCGTTACGAAGAGCTGTTCCCTGCGCTGCAAACATTGCTGCGAGTGGGGAGAACTCAATGGAACCGAGACCATGTCGGCCGCCGACATCACAACCATCGTGACCCGGTTTCAGGGGCTGGGCGTCACCCAGATCCACTTCAGCGGCGGGGAACCGCTTCATCGCCTCGACGATATCCTGACCGCGGTCAGGAATGCCCGGCCGGGAATCGATTTCTGGATGTTCACCTCGGGGGTGGGG
>JAUVII010000129.1 GCA_030592845.1 Candidatus Krumholzibacteriia bacterium
CAAAAGGCGCCCACTCCATCAGGGTCAGTCCGTTGTCACCGGTGGTGGTCTCCGGCCTGAGGGCCTCCGTGCCCGGAGTTTTCTCCGTAACCAGCTTGTTCTTGAGGATCTTGTCTTCGTAACGGCCAAGCCCGGTTTCCTCCCAGGCCAGTTTGGCCAACTCGTCACCGTGCACACGCATGGCGGCGCGGATGGCGGCGACGATTTCGTCGCGCTTGGACAGACTTGCCGAACCCAGGTTGACGAAGGCTTCGGTTGCTGCATCAATGCAGGCATCGACCGTGTCGAAGACGCCTTCGCCCTGCCCGGTTCCGTTAAGAGGCAATATGACCTGCGCCGCTGAAACACCCGGGGGACCTTCCCTGGCCCCCCCGGGATCCACGACCGCACAGGACGTCCCTGTCCCCACTTTCGCGGCCAGTTCGCGCGCGATCAGTTCCACCTGTTGATCCGTCAACCGGCGCATCAGTCGTCGCCCTTCCGGTACCGGTCTTCGCCATCGATGTCCCAGCTGTCGACGATTGCCATGATCACGGCATCCACCGGTTTGCCCTCCGTGGCAACGGTCTGCCGGGCCGACGAGCCCGAGGCGTAGAGGACAAATTCACCTTCGCCCG
Source organism: Candidatus Krumholzibacteriia bacterium (assembly GCA_030592845.1). Lineage (GTDB taxonomy): Bacteria > Krumholzibacteriota > Krumholzibacteriia > LZORAL124-64-63 > LZORAL124-64-63 > JAGLCY01. The sequence goes on from JAUVII010000129.1 coordinate 618, forward strand.
CGCCCACCGCGTCGACGGCCACAACAGTGGCTCCGGTCAGTTTTCCATCAGGTCCGGCGGCACCCAGCATCAGGAGTTTCAACCCCTCGAGGCTTTCCTCCTTGCGTGATGCCACCACCCGTCCGAGCACTTTTGCGAGATTCATGACCGGCCTACGCTTCGGTCTGGCGACCCAATGGGATCACCGCGTCGACGTTGGCGTGCGGGCGCGCGATCACATGAACCGAAACGACCTCGCCCACCCGGGTGGCCGCCGTCTGGCCCGCGTCGCAGGCGGCCTTGACCGCTGCCACGTCGCCCCGCACGATCGCCGTCGTATACCCGCCGCCGGTCTTTTCGTAACCGACCAGGTCAACCCGGGCGGCCTTCACCATGGCGTCGGCAGCTTCGACGGTCGCCGTGAAACTCCTGCACTCGATCATTCCCAGAGCGTCAGACATCATCAATCCTCCTGTTATTGGCTACTTCTCGACTTCTCTTCCATCAATCGCTTCCAGCGCGGCCAGCGCGGCCGGCCGGGCCACTTCGATATCCTTTTCTTCGCCGCCGATATACACCCGTCCAAAACTTCCGAAAGCCCTTACCTCGAGGATGTTGATCGCGGCGGCTTTTTCAGCTTCGTTTGCCGCCAGCGCCGCGTAGGCCGCCGGTTCGCACTCCAGCACGAACAGGGTCTGACCCGCCAGGATCAGGTTGCCGTGCCGCATGCGGTTGATCAGCATGCACTGGTGATCATCCAGGTGCCGCACCGCCTGGTTCGATACGATGCGCGGTTTGTACCGCTGATCCTCCGACAGTTCCAGCGCGTCCAGAATGGCCTGCCCCGCCTGCCGCACATCGGCCTGGCTATCGGAGTGGACCTCCAGCATTCCAAAATGCCGTTCGACGATCTGCATGCCCGGCGTGACGTTGGTGGACTTCAGCGCGATATCCATCACCCGGTTGATTTCGATGCCGGGCGCGATTTCGACAAACAGGCTGGCCTGCCCCACGCGTGGCAAAAATCCCTGCGCGATCGTCGCCTGGAACGAGGCGAACTGCGGCTGCAGACTGTCGATCACGCAATAGGCTCTCAGGTCGACCATTTCAATCTCCCGTCCCGCCTAGGCGGTGACCGTGGCTTTCTGTGCTTCCTGAACGATGGCGATGCTCGCGCTGGCGCCGATCCTGGTGGCGCCGGCCGCGATCATCCGCTGGGCGTCTTCGTAGGACTTGATCCCGCCGGACGCCTTGACTTCCATACCCGCGCCCCGCACTACCGCGGCCATCAGGGCCACGTCGTCGGCGGTCGCGCCGCCCGATGCAAATCCCGTCGACGTCTTCACGAAATTTGCCCGGGCCCGCTTGGCGAGCTCGCAGACCCGGGTCTTTTCATCGTCGGTCAGCAGCGCCGTCTCGATGATGACCTTGCTGACCGCGCTCCCATCCCGGCAGGCCTCCGTGACCGCCAGGATGTCCTTGAAGACAAAGTCGTCATCGCCGCCCTTGAGCCGGCCCACATTGATGACCATGTCTATTTCCTTCGCGCCGTCACGGATGGCCTTGCGGGCTTCCATGCCCTTGATATCCGGGGTGTTCGCACCCAGGGGAAAGCCGACCACCGAGCAGGTCAGCACTCCGCTCCCTCTGAGGCCATCCGCCACGGCGCTTACCCAACACGGGTTCACACACACGCTGCGAAAGGAATGTTCACGCGCTTCGGCCACCATCCGGTCGACCATGTCGCGCGAAGCATCGGGTTTTAAAATGGTGTGATCGATGTAACCGGCCACGTCGGCGGGGATGGTGCCGGTGGTATCGGGTCCGGCGCTGAGCATGCGGGCGCCCAGTTCGATGAACTGCCGGGCCGTATCCGGACAGCTGTCCACGCAGGGCCCGCCGTGCCAGGCATCGCCGCTGCCGCCCAGAAGTCCGGTGAGGCTTTCCATGATCCGGGCCAGATCCTCTTCCGAAAGGTTGGCCAGGCCGATGCCGGCACTGGCCGCCAGGCTGCCGGCAAGCGCCGTGGCCGATGGGACCGCCGAAACCACCGGCGCCGGGGTCGTGCCGAGATGGGTGATCATGGCCACGCGGCGCTTGTGCCTGGGCTCGGTGCATTCCGTTGCCAGAAAGACATCGACGATCTGTGTGGCCAGGCTGGACCCGATCAGCCCCGCTCCCAGAGTCAGCAGATTCGCGTCGTTGTGCTCGCGACCGTTGCGGGCGCTGGAAAGATCGTAGGCCATGGCCGCCCGCACACCGGGCACCTTGTTGGCCACCATGGACGAGCCGATGCCCGCCCCATCGATCATGATGCCACGCTCGGCCTGACCCGCCGAAACAGCTTCGGCCACCTTGCGCGCGAAAACCGGGTAGTCCACCGCGGCCGTGGAGGTGGTTCCCTGATCCAGGACCTGGTGGTCTGATCCGGCCAGATGTTCGACCAGTTTGGTCTTCAGGTCGAATCCGCCGTGATCTGCTCCTATGGCGATCTTCATGCTTGGGCTCCTCTTACCATACCTGGGACTTATCTCGTCCTGGGCCGCGCTTGTCGCTGAAATCCCCGCGGGTGAACCGACCGTCACCCGACAGGGCCCGGCTCAGGCGCCGGATATGATTCTGAAAGGCCTGGCGACCCTTTTCCGTCAATTCGAAACAGGTCACCGTGCGGTTGCCCCGCCTCTCTTGTTCCCGGGCCAGATATCCCGCCGAGGTCAATTTGCGGGTCTGGACATGAAGATTTCCGTCCGCCAACCCTGTTTCGGCCCTCAGTTCGGTGAAGGTCCAGCGCTCGCCACCAGCCGCCGTGGCGATGATGGCCAGCCGCGCCGGAGCGCCGAGTATATCGTCAATATCCAGGACCTTCATGGCGTTTACGGCATCTTCACTAATTGCACTTCATAGTATGAAGTTATTTTCGTCTACAGTCACTCACTTCGCACAGTGAAGTTATCGGCGGGTTTCAAGTGAAAGTCAAGCGTATTTTCTATGACATATTCAGATCCATTCGGTCGCAACACTCCATCTACCATATTATAATAGCGGATGGCACCAATCCCCCAATTTAGCCATTAACCGTAGCTTACTTCATAATATTAAGTTAATACCATCCAGGAACCACTGGAATTCCATTTGTAGGCCATTTGTGGTGATTTTACAAGGAAGCCCGCTTTATCTTCGTGAAGCAGTTTATGACACCCCGAACACAAACAAATCAGGTTATCCAGGTCATTTGACCCGCCCCGGGACCTGGGCACCAGGTGATGCACTTCCAGAAAACGCGTATGGCCACACCCGGGCCGCTGGCACCTGTGCCGGGAACGGACCATGACCTTGCGCCGGACCGCTGGCGGGATTGATGCGGTGTTGCGCTTGCCGGGCTGGCTGACCTGACAGTCACACAACGCGCGCTCCAATTCAGCTTCCCCTATCTCCAACTCCCCTTTGCTGGTCACAACCGTGGATTTGCTGCAATCCGGGCATTGGTGGATGTGGATCTGCGCGGGAGGCGTAACTGTCCCCGCGACATCCCCCCGGGGGGATGTTTCCGAACCGGAAACATAGGCAGCCATCATCTCAAGTACCGCCTCGACCTTGTCAGCCGGGGCCCCACCCTTCTTCCTGATCTGTTCCCAAAGCTTTTCGTAACGGGCAAACTGCGTCGGCGATATCTCCATGGTCACGCGCACGGGCACCACCGCAGCCGGGTGGGTTTCAGGAACGACCATCAGGGTATGTTGACCGGCTTTCGCTTCAACTGCTTCCCTTTTTGCCCTTTTGACTTCCTTTTCCAAATCCCGGCGCGAATTGTTCAGGGCAAATTCAAGCCAGCCTTCTTCGTTGGTCATATCCACGATGGGCGCCAAAACCCTGGCCGCTGTATAGCCCAGCTCTCCCGATTCCACCTTGGCCTTCACCCTGGGCAGTTTTTTCAGGCGTCGGCACAACATGATGAAGTCTCCGGTGCGGGTGGCGGAAAACCCCAGCTCCCTTTCGGCATACTGGTTGATGGAGCTGTAACCAAGTTCCAGGTAAAGTTTGCGGTCGAGTATTTCGCCGAACCAAAGAACGGCACCTTGTTGAGCTTTCTCCAAGGCCTGCAAGGCGGATTTCAGGGCAGAGTGGACCTCATTGGCCGGCTGGTCTGAACGGAATTCGTTCATGGCTTTGTCCTTCGGATAATGTAGTTAAAATGTGGTTGCCGGGAGGTAAAACCAATGTAGCGAACACAAGGCGAAAAAACAAGTTAATTTATTACAAAACACGCAGTTAAACCAAGAAAAATCAGGTGTTTCAGGGCAAAATCATAACCAGATACGCCCCTTCAATGACACCGCAACAAACACCCCTGTGACAATTAATTCTCAAGTAAATGAAGTTTCCGTCCGATTTGATCCCTGAAACCCGACCGCCGCCGGACGGGAGACATGGGCAACCCCGGCACGGCACTGCTCCAGGAGGAACCCGGCCATGATGGACATGAAGACGATCCTGACCCACAACGAGGAATGCCCGGTGCGCACCATCGGCAAGGGCCTGGTCATTGTCAGCCCCGAAGGGGACGAAACACACTCCATCGAGGATATCGGAGCTTTCATCTGGAACCGGATCGACGGCCACAAGGCCCTGGACGAAATTTTAACCGATATTTTGAGAGAATATGAAGTGGCCCAGGCCACCGCCGCCGAGGACCTTCAGACTTTTATATCCCAATTGGTGGATGCCGGGTTGGTTCTACCTGTCCATTAACCCACCTCCTTCAGGAACCGCTCCTTATTTCCCCTGATTTCACAGTGAAAATGTAGTATTATAATCATCAGGTTTCGCAACTCCTTTTTCACCGCTGCAAGGAGCACCACCCATGCTGACCGCCGCCCGCCTTTCTCCCAAACTCACGGGACTTCTCCTTTTTGCCCTGGCCACCGGACTTCTCGGTGCTTCAGGATTTGTCTACGCGGCGGACCGCACCGTTGTCGGGGAGCTTTGGTCCGCGGATGGCTGACCCTACTGTCCCTCCGCCGTGCGCGGAATCAACGATCTCGAGACGGTCTACGATACCAGCGAATTTTTGGGGATGACCTTTTACTTCGGGGCGCCCTATTCAACTCCCGAGGGAGACGCCCGCGCCTCCTGGTACGGAATTTCGGGTACTCCTAACGTGATGATCGGCGGAACCCACAATTCCGTCGGGGGTCTTCCCAGCGGCTCCATGTTCGACTATTACAATCCCGTCGTACAAAGCCAACTCAGCACCGCCAGCCCCCTGATCATGACCGCCAGCTATGTCCTGGTCGGCAACGACATCAATCTGTCCCTGCAGATCGACGTCGACCTGGCCGTCACCGGCTCCAACAACAAGGTTCAGTTTTTCGTCTGCCAGGAAGGACTGCACGAACAGTCCAACATGGTCGTGGACATGCTCACCAGTGAGCCATTCACTCTGACCTCGCCGGGCCAGACCGTCACCATAGACCGAACCTTTACCATGAACCCGAATTGGAACGAGCCCGACCTGAGGCTCATCGTCGTGGTCCAGGACATGACCACCAAGGAGATCCACCAGGCCGCCCTGGCAGTAGCCGACTACGCGGCCCAGATTGTCATTGATGCCGACCCTGATGGCGTCGAAGCTCCCTGGAATCTCACCGGCCCGGGCCTGGATATCTCCCACAGCGGTGACCGGACCCTGAATCTTTGGGATGCCGGCAGTTACACCATTACCTGGCAGGATGTCCCCTACTGGGTCACACCCGCCAACAACCCCGAGACCCTGATCGTCGCCCAGGACGGCACCATCACCTTCCTCGGCTCGTATTCCGGTGGTCCCTTCGACCTTTCGACCGCCGGTCCGATCGGAAACGCGGATTCCGGTCAGGCGGTCAGCCTGGTCGACGTCGACAATGACGGCGACCTGGACGTCCATGTCGTCAACGAGGGCACGGCCGATCAGGTCCTGCGCAATGACGGCGGTTCCGTATACACGGACATCGCCGCCGGCGCGATCGCCGAAGCCGGCGCCAGCCGCGGGTCCGCCTGGGCCGATGTCAACGGCGATGGCTTCCTGGACGTCCTGCTGTCCATCAACGGCGATACCAACGTCTTGATGGTCGGCGACGGCAGCGGTGCCTTCACCGAGGCGACCACCTTCGGCATGGACAACGTGGCGAGCAGTTCGAGCTCCAGCTGGATTGATTTTAATCTGGATGGGAATCTCGATCTTTACATTGTCAACCACGGGGAAGCCAATACCTTGCTCCAAAGCCTGGGTAATTTCGGTGGAACCCATTATTTTTCGACGGTTGATGGTAACGCCTCGGACCTTGGCCAGGGCAGCGGCGCCAGCTGGGGCGACGGCAACCTGGACGGCCGGCCCGACCTGTTCCTCGCCAACCAGTTCAGCGCCAACAAGTTCCTGGAAAATACCACCATCGGATTCTCGGATATCACCCATTCCTCGGGAATCGGTGAAAACCTGGGCAAAGCCATGGGCGCCGCCTGGGGTGACTTCGACAATGACGGGGATTTCGATCTCTACGTCGTCAACGAAGGCATGGCCGATCTTCTGTACCTCTGCTACGGGGATCTCGCCTACACCCAGGTGATCGGCGACAACCTGGGCGACAGGGGCGACGGCCGCGGCGTGGCCTGGATCGACTTCAACAATGACACCTTCCTGGATCTGTACATTGTCCGGAACAACCAGCCCGACCTGATGCTCATGGGTGATGGCGCGGGAAATTTCGAACGCGTTCCCGTGGGACCGGCTGAAGCCGATGGCCCCGGCAACGCGGTGGCCTGCGGCGATCTGGACAACGATGGTGACATTGACCTGTTCATTTCCCGTGAAGGCGCGTCCAACGTCCTGTTCCTCAACAAGCTGGGCGACGGCAACCGCTGGATCAAACTGCACCTGACCGCCACCGGCAGCAATACCTGCGCCATCGGCGCCCGCGTGGTGTTGACCGCGGACGGTGTTTCCCAGTCCCGGATGGTCACTTCGGGGAACGGGTATCTGTGCAACAACGCCCTGGATGTGCATTTCGGATTGGGTGACGCGACCCTTGCGAACAAGATCGAGATCTACTGGCCCGACGGCACCTACCAGCTGATCGACGGTGGGGCCATTCCGAACCAAACCTATGAGATCGTTCAGGGTCAGACCGTCACCCCCGTGGATAACACGATCCCCACCCGGGTCACTTCCCTGGGCCTGGCCCACCCCAACCCGTTCAACCCCTCGACCACCATCGAGTTTGCGCTGTCCAGGGCCGATAACGCCCGGCTGGACGTGTTCACCGTTGATGGCCGACTCGTGCGCACCCTTGTCGACGGCGGCCTGGGAGCCGGTCCCCACACCGCCACCTGGGACGGCACCGATCATCGGGCCACGGCGTGGCTTCGGGCACGTATTTCTACCGACTGACCACTTCGGGCGGCTTCAGCGAAGCCGGACGGATGGTTCTCGTGAAGTAGAATTCGGTCTGTAGTTTTTCTTCCCGGCCCCGGATTTTTTCCGGGGCCTTTTTCATGATCCAGTTTCACTTATGCCGGCAATTTGATGCCATGGCGGCGCGCGCGTTGACCGGAGGCCTCTTTCCCATTACCATAGGCCCGCAATACAGGAATCCCTTGATCCAAGGAATAACCATCCCAACCGGGCTCTGCCCGCATGGAGGTCATAGTGCGCACGACTATTTTTACCCGTACCGTCCTGACAGGACTGGTCCTCTTCCTGGCCTCCGGCCTTATTGCCGTTCCGGCCTCTGCCCAGGCCGACCAGGAATGGAGCCTCACCTCCCTTAGCAGTGAGATCAGGACACTGACCCATAAGGTCAGCCCCGCCGTGGTGCAGATCTACACCTCTTCCTTCGGCTCCCTGATGGGTTCGACCCCTCAAGGCGCGGCCCTGTTCGGCAAACAGGTGGCAACCGGTTCGGGAATCATCCTCGATTCCGCCGGATACATCCTGACGAACAATCATGTGGTCGCGGGTGCCAAGCGGGTGCAGGTGCGGCTGTCGCCCCACGCCGTGGGGATGGACGCGGGAGCCTCGATCCTGGAAACCGGCGGCGACTTCGTGGGCGCGCAGGTCATCGGTGTGGACAAGGAAACCGATCTGGCTGTCCTGAAGATCAACAAGACCGACCTGCCCTTCCTGAAGCTCGGTGATTCGGACGAGGTCTTCCAGGGCCAGCTCGTTTTCGCCTTCGGAAGCCCCATGGGCCTGAACAACTCGGTCAGCTTCGGCGTGATCAGCACCGTGGCCCGCCAGCTCGAGAAGGACAATCCGATGATCTACATCCAGAGCGATGTAGCCGTCAACCCCGGCAACAGCGGCGGCCCCCTGGTCAACTCCCGTGGTGAAGTAATTGGCATCAACACCCTCATTTTCACCCAAAGCGGTGGCAGCGAAGGCCTGAGCTTCAGTGCTCCAAGTAACATCGCCAAAAATGTCTTCAACCAGATCCGCGCCACCGGCCGGGTCAAGCGCGGCATCATCGGGGTCAACCCCCAGACACTGACCCCCTGGCTGGCCAAACCCCTGAACATCGAAACCCAGTGGGGCGTCATCCTGGGCGATGTCTTCCCCGAGGGCCCCGCCGACAAGGCCGGACTTCAGGTGGGCGACATCATCCTGGCGCTGGACGGCAAGCGCATGGAAAACGCGCGGCAGTTCGAAGTGAACCTCTACAACAAGCAGATCGGCGGCAATGTTTCCCTGGAAGTGTTGCGGGACGGCCGCAACTTCACCAAGGAAGTGGAAATCATCGAGAGGTCCGAACCGGATTACCGCTTCTTCGAGATGATCACCAACGAGCGGAACCTGGTGAAGAAAATCGGCATCCTGGCAATCGACCTGGACAAGGACACCACCCGTTTGCTGCAATTCAAAACCCGCAAGACCGAGGGTGTGATCGTGGCCGCCCTGGCCGTCGATGTCAGCCTGCTGGGCGATCA
>JAUVII010000074.1 GCA_030592845.1 Candidatus Krumholzibacteriia bacterium
GCGTCCGATGGAACCATCCGTTCCGGTTGCAGGTGCTTATGGGCTTCCTGCGGGTCGCCCGCGTAGGCGCTTTTTTCCCGTCGCTCGACATGGTAGACGACCTCGAGAGACTTGCCGCTGTCCTCGGTCGTCAGCTGCAGAAAGAGGACCCGGTTTCCGTGGGCGCTGTCGGTGAGGGTCTCCTGGATGCCTGGTACGCTGATCGATTGCACGGTAACGGTTTGAAAGTCGTCCGTCTGGGCGAGGGGGAGCCAGCAACGCGCGTCGCCGGTGATTTCCGGCAGCGTCGCGGTGTAGCGGAACTCGAAGGTGTCCGTACCGCTCAGCACGCCAAGCAGATCGTTGGAGGCATCATCCACCTGAGCACGTACCCAGGTGTCGTCATCGTTCTGTTCCCAAAGATAGTAAGGACGGCCATTGAGCTTGTGGACCGTTGTTTCGGTCACCGTCATCGCGCCGGGATCCCCTTCCATGAAGAAGTCGATGTCGTAGAATTCACCGTCGGCGCTGGCCATGTCAACACAGGCGAAATGGCTTTGAGGTCCCAGGGTGGCCAGGTACTCGATGTGGACACGCACCAGGTTGAGCCGCAGTTCCTCGCCTTCGAACATCACCGTGAAATACCCGTCGCCCTGCGCGACCTGATCCGAGATGTGTTTTTCGATGCCGGCTTTGATGTCCCCGGTCACGACGGGGGCGGCAGCGGAAGTCGCGGTGTCACACGACTTGGTCTCGTCCTGTCCGGCTGAGGCGGGCAGCGCCAAGCTCAGGCAAAACGCCGCAATGGCCGACGTTGTCGCCAGGAGCGTGCCGATACGGGAAAGGGAGTGGTGCATGTCCAGGTCCTCCAAAAGGAATGGCGGTCAATCATTGATGGCAGGCGGCAACCCTGGGGCTGCCGCTCCGGAAATCGGTCTGTGGGCCGCGCCGTGCACTCAGTGCGCGGGGTGGTCCTTGGGCGCCTCTGATGCCGCCTTTTCCAACGGCGGGGCCGGGATGATCACCGTGTCGATGGCATGTATAACACCGTTGGTCGCGACCAGATCGGGCTGCACCACCTGGCAATTGTTCACGGTCACCACGTCGCCATCGACCTGAATGTTGAGATCCTGGCCGCTGACATTCGTAGCCTTCATCGTTTTGATATCCGCAGTCATGATTTTTCCAGGCACGACGTGGTTGGCCAAAAGACCGGCCAGTTGTGCTTTGTTCGCCGGCTGGAGCAGATCATCCATCATGCCGTCAGGCAGTTTGGCGAAGGCCGCATCGGTGGGGGCGAAGATGGTGAATGGCCCCTTGCCCAGGAGTTTGTTCTCCAGGCCGGCGGCCTGAACGGCGGAAATGAAGGTCTTGAATTCGCCGGATTCGGAGGCGACGGCGATGATGCCGCCCTCTTTGCTCGGGTGCTCCGCTGTATTTGGGTGCTCCGTTGTGCTGGGGTGCTCTGCCTTATTCGGGTGCTCATGGGCCTGGGCGGCGAGGAATGTTCCGGGCATAATCAACAGGACGGCGAGCGCAACGAACTTGGTGGTTTTCATTCTATCCTCCGGGATACTGATCTGGTGTTTTCGTAAAGTGGGTCGATGGGGCGTCTGCGGCCAGTTTTCAAAAAACGCAAAGGTTCTCCGCCTCAGGACCTAACGATAGTATTGTCCGGAAAAACCGCCAGAGCCCCATGGCTTTTCACCATTTATGGCTTACATACGGCCATGCTGAATCCCTCTAGCATGGATAAAAAATATCATTGCAGATAGTGCCCCCCGGGGGGTCATTTCTGCAGGGATATTCGATATCCCTGGTCTGGATATGTGGGTCGCAGTGGGTTCCGAACATTAGAGTGCCGGACGTTAAAACGGGCGGTGATGAGCAGGGATCAGGTCTTCACGTGACCTGGCTCTTTCGTTTTCATCATGAGTAGCATTTGACAAGAGTGATGATTCCGGAGAAGCTTTGCCCGATATCTAAATTCCATTTCAATGGGAGCCAAATCAAATGAGCCGGATGAAATCAATATCCCGCTGCAGCGTCAGAACCTCTTGGGTGTCCTGGCTCACCACGGCAGTGCTTTCCCTGACCCTCCTGACCGCCGGTGGATGTGCCGAAGAAAAAAATGGCGAGAGCAAGCTACCTCACCGCACCGTTGTCACCCGGTCCACCGAAGATGTCTTCGAACTATTTGATTCCCTGGGCTACACGGCGGGAAGCTGGGCCAAAGGTATGCGCGAAATTCCACGCATCTACATGACCAGAATCCCTGAACGGTGGAAGACCGAGTCCGACAAAATCCCCGTGCCCCGCAAGAAACAGATTTTCTTTCGCCTGCTGGCGCCGGTGATTCTGCGGGCCAACGAATTGATCATGATGGAACGGGAAGATTTGGATAACCTGACGGCAATGAACCCTGGTCCAGGTTCCAAAGAAATGAAGGTTCTGCTTGAGCTGGGACGAAAATACAAGGTGACCGGGGAAGATGACGAAAGTCTCACTGCTGAGCAATTGGCGGAACTGAAAACCCGCGTCGACATCATCCCGCCCAGTCTGGCCCTGGCCCAGGGCGCCGAGGAAAGTGGCTGGGGAACCTCGCGTTTCGCCCTGCTGGGAAACTCCCTGTTCGGCCAATGGGATTTTTCCGGGAAAGGCATCAAACCGGAACAACAACGTTCCGAGCTGGGGGACTACGGCCTGGCCGCCTTCGATACCCCCCTGGCCGCAGTGATCGCCTACACGCGCAATCTCAATACCCATCGAGCCTACGCCCGTATGCGACAACTACGGGCAGAAATCAGGCAGAAGGGTAACGAGCCCACCGGCTTTGAACTGGCCGATACCCTGGACAAGTACAGCGAGCGAGGCCAGGCTTATGTCGATGGATTGCATGCCATCATGCGGGTGAACAAACTGGCCGCCGTCGACTTGGCCCGTCTTGCTGACGACGAAGTTATTTTGATTGAACCGGCTGAGTGAATTAATCCTGGAACGTGCCCCCATCAACCCCCGGATGGCAGGGGAGGGACCGGAGCGGGCATATCCAGATTTTTCATCCCGGCGCCGGCGTCCTTCAAACCGTGTCCCGTGACCATTACGGCGACCTTGTCGCTGCTGCTGATCAGACCCTGATCCATGGCAGCCAGGACCCCGGCCAGACCCGTGGCCCCCGAAGGCTCGGCAAACACTCCCGCCAACCTGGCCAGCAGTCCGATGGCTTCGGCTATGGTTTCATCTTCAACGGCAATGAAGGATCCACCTGTAGCCGCGACGTTCCGCCAGGCCTTGACCCGGTTGCGGGGAATGCCGACGCTGATGGAGTCGGCAAAAGTGGTGGCCTTCACCGGGTGGATCGCGGCCAGAATCTCAGTGCCCGACATATCTTTTTGAGATTTTCCGGCCGCTGCCCAGCCTTGTGCCAGGGGCGACGCCCCGGCAGCCTGAATACCGATAATCCGGGGAATCTTTTCAATCAATCCCATTTCCCGCAATTCAATAAAGGCCTTGGCCACCGAGGAAATGATACAGCCGTCACCGACCGGGACCAGAACCGCGTCGGGAAGGTCCCCGTGGCCCCCGGAAAATCCGTCGGTCAGCGCGGAAGCCAGTTCCAGCGCGACCGTTTTTTTACCTTCGACCAGCAGGGGATTGTGGGCACAGTTGCGACTGTACCATTGGTGTTTGGCCATTTCCTCGATGGAAAGATCAAAGGCCTGGTCGTAAGTGCCGTCCACGGGGATGACGTGAGCACCATGCAGAATCAACTGGGCGAGTTTTGCCCGGGGCGCGGACGCTGGAACAAAGATGGTGCACGTCATACCGGCCCGCGCGGTCAACACGGCCAGGCTGGCCGCTGCGTTGCCCGTGGATGCGCAGGCCAGATGGTCGATGCCCAACTGCCGGGCCCGGGCCACGGCCACCGCGCTGGCCCGGTCCTTCAAGCTGGCCGAAGGCAGGCAGGTGTCGTCCTTCAATATCAGGTGACGCAATCCCAGGTGATCTCCAAGACGGTCTGCAAAATGAACAGGAGTATCCCCGACAGTCCAGGCGGGATGGTCCGCCGCAGGCCGCACCGGCAACAGGGGAGCGAATCGCCACAGACCACCCAGCCCAGCGTCATAAACCGACCCGGCGGTCGCGATCGCCGCATAGTCGTAGACCGCGTCGAGGATCCCGTCCACTCCGCAGTCACTGCACACGAAGCCGTCGTAATCCGTTCCATACTCATGGTCACAGACCACGCAGCGGCAGCCCAGCCAGTGCGGATTCCCTCTGACGACCGGAAGATTACTGACAGCTTCGTTCATGAGGACTCCTACATGGTCAAGGCCATCAGGGCCTTGGCTGTGTGCAGGCGGTTTTCAGCTTCGTCCCAGACCACCGAGTGGGGGCCGTCGATGACCGCGTCGGTGACCTCGGAACCGCGGCTGGCGGGCAGGGGATGCATGTAGATGGAGGCAGGGTCGGTCAATGCCATCCGCTCTTCGTTGCACACCCAGCCAGGATATTTTTCGATGTGTTGTACAGCGGCTTCACGGTCGGGTTCGTGAACCAGGCAGCCCCAGCTCTTGGGATAGACGATGTGGGCGCCTTCGAAGGCGGCGTCCATGTCGTCCATCATCTCGAATTTCGATCCCGACGCCGCGGCATTGGCCTCGGCCTGGGCCACCATCTCGGGCAGGAGTTTGAACTCGGGCGGGTGGACCAGCGTCACATCCAGTCCGAACCGGGTCATCAGCAGGATCTCGGAATGGGGGACCGAAATGGGCCGCACATAGCTGGGCGCGTAAGTCCAGCTGACGACCATCTTGCGGCCGCGGATGCCGTCGGGGAACTTCTCGCGGATGGTCATCAGGTCGGCCACCGCCTGGCAGGGGTGGTACAGGTCGCACTGCATGTTGATGACCGGAACACTGCTCATTTCGGCCACGGTGCGGATGAATTTGTTGCCGACACCCCATTCACAGTTGCGAATGCTGATGCCGTGCCCGAACCGGCTCAATACACGAGCGGTGTCTTCGGCCGTTTCCCCATGGCTGACCTGCAGTTTTTCGGGGGTCAGGTCGTGGGCGTGGCCGCCCAGCTGGGTCATGCCTGCTTCGAAGGAATTTCGGGTCCGGGTGCTCTGTTCGTAGAACATCATGAACAGGGTTTTGTCCGGCAGCAGGCGATGGGGGTCGCCCGAGGCGAATTTTTCCTTCAATTCGGTGCTGGTCGCCAGGACAAGCTCGATCTCATCATCGGTCCATTCCTGGGTGGATATGAAATGCCTGCCGCGAAGATCCTTGGCCATGTGAATACCTTTCTGTTGTTTCGATTAACCTGCTGGACAATACCCCAAGGCCCGGGGGCATGGCAAACCCGCAAGTGATGCACCGGCATAAAAAAACCGCCCGCCTTGATGGCGGGCGGCTGATCGGAAAACAGTTGGTTGCCGGCTACCTGAAGCTCGCCTTCAGGGTTCCCCAGGTGGGGAAGTCGGTGTCCACGGCTCCGCAGTCGGCAATATGAGCGCCGAGTCCGGAGAAGGTATCAATGGGAAAAAAGGAAAATTCCAGGCAGGGGTCGAAGACGTCATCGACGACCGTGTCACCGTCACAGATGCTGCTCAACCGGCGCAGGGTGTGGTTCTGCGTATTGCCTTCGGAACAGGCCCAGTAATCCCCGGGATCCTCGCCGACGCGGCCGAAACTGTCCACGACCTGATTGCCTGCATACATCAGGACCAGGGCGTCGTCTCCATTGAAATTGAGGTTGGCATTAGTCTGGTCGGCCAGGGCCAGCAGGGCCGCCTCGGACAGGTTATTAACGATGACCCAGGTATCGCCCGGCTGGAGATCCACGGCGGTCAGGGGAATACTTGTCGCGACGGTGCTGCCGTTGGAATACTTCTCGATGGAATAGGAACTCAGATCGATGAAATCCTCGGTACCGTTGAATATTTCGAGGGCTTTATTGTTGCCTGATCCCTCAAGGTACTCGGTGATGAGAAGATCACTGGTCTGGGCAAAAGCCGCACCTGCAACCAGACAGAATACGAACACTAGAATCGTTAACCTATGCATCATCCAACTCCCGTTCGGAGAGGGTTCTGAATAAAGTCCGCGAACCATGGGGATTGGCTCCACAGGACCTTGGGCGATGGTGACATTATATCAAATCGCCTCTACATTTGTCAAACCAATTCGGCAGCCAAATAAGGAAAACCCGTGGTAAAACAACAGGTTACGTCGTTTTATAAGGCCAATTCACCAGGCAAAGCAGCGTAAAAAGCGCAAGCGATCAGGACATCTTCAACGGGCACGTATTCGTTGGCCGAGTGGGCGACCTCTTCCTGTCCCGGACCAAACCCGAAACAGGGAACGCCGTGGAGCCCCATGATGGCCACGCCGTTGGTGCTGAAGGTCCACCGGGAAACCTCGGGCTCCTGACCGGTCACCCGCGTGTACGCCCGACCGGCCGCCGCCAGGGCTGGATGATCTTCGTCCAATACCCAGGTAGGATAATATTTGTCCATGGGGTAGACCAGTCCGGTCCAGGCTTTTTCCTCGTAGACGAGGGTGAACACTTCCGCCTCGACCCCGGCATCAGCCATGGCGGCTTCCACTTCGGCGATCGCGGATTCACGGGTTTCCCCGACGGTCAGGCGGCGGTCGATGTGGAATTCCGCCTCGTCGGGCACTGCGCAAAGGCTTGGTCCCTTACTGCCGATCCAGCTCACGGTGCAGGTTCCCTTGCCCAGGAAGGCGTCGTCCTTCAGATGGTCGTTGAGTTTTTCAATGGCCTGGATGGCGGGCGCGATCTTGTAGATCGCGTTGTCGCCGAGGTGGGGCATGCTGCCGTGGCAGGAGCGGCCCTTGACCCGGACCCGGATTTCCATGCGGCCCCGCTGACCGCGGTTGATCCGCAGACCCGTCGGTTCAGTGGAGACGACCAGTTCGGGAGCGAGGGCCTTTTCGGCCAGGATGTAGTTCCAGCACAAACCGTCGCAGTCCTCTTCCATGACCGTGCCGACCATCCAGACCTGCAGGCCGTCCAGCAGGCCCAGTTCCTTCATGACGGATCCGGCGTAGACCATGCCCGCCATGCCGGCCTTCTGGTCCACGGACCCCCGGCCAAAGACCTTGCCGTCCTCGAGTTTTCCGATGAAGGGGTCGCAGTCCCACTGATCGGGATCGGTGACATCGACGGTGTCGATGTGGGCGTCGAAAGCGAGTACGCGCGGGCCGTCGCCGACCCGGCCCATGACGTTGCCCAAGGGGTCGATGACCACCTCGTCGAAACCGACTTTTTCCATCTCGGCGGCAATGCGCCGGACGACGGCTTCTTCCTGCCCGGACAGGCTTTGCAGCGCGACGATATCCCGCAGAAACGAGATGATCTCGTTTTCCTGTTCACGGACGCGCGTTCGGATCAGGTCGGAATTGTTGATGTCGGTCATACGGTGAGTCCCATCGCTTTCCAGATTCGTGCCGCGGTTTCCTGCAACAGGCCTGAATCCACCGGCGGGGCGTCGCCATTCAGATAGACGCGGCGGCCTCCGGCGTAGACGGCGTGGATGTCCCAGGGGTGGAAGTCGAACAACAGGTGTCCGAGCCAGGTGCTTGTGGTCAGGGGGGTCTTCTGGAAATTGTCCAGAAGGATGAAGTCCGCGGGAGCGCCTTTGTCCAGACTGCCGAAGGGCTCGCCGAAAATTTCGCGCGCGAGGCGGAAGTTGCCCAGCCAGAAGCGGGCGGCGTCGGCATGGCTCAATGGGCCGCGTCCGCCCTCGTTGCCACGGAAATAGGTGGTGCGCAGTTCCCCCCACATGTTGTCGTCCAGACCGTCAGAGCCGATCCCGCAGTTGGTGGGGAAGCGGTCCACCGGAGCCCGGCCCACTCCGTTGTTCATGTTGGAACGTCCGCAGTGAATCAGCCAGACGCCTTTTTCCTCCAGGGTCTGCATGTCGATGGGGGACAGGTCCACCCCGTGGGCGAAGATACTGCCCGGCCTGACCAGCCCGAAATCTTCCAGCCGGTCCAAGGGATCCTTCCAACCGCGGTCCTGGCTGACTTCACGATCAGTGGTGCCCTCACCCAGGTGGATGTGCAGGCCCGCGCCCATGCGGCTGCAGATGCCTTCCAGCAAAGCCAGGGTGCGCTCCTCCAGGGTGAAGCTGGCATGGGCGCCGACCATGCCCCGGAATTGCTGCACGCCCGACTCGGGGGCATCCATCATTTTCTGCAGATAGCGTTCGTTTTCCTGGAGAGTGATGTCGCGTTGGCCTTTGCCGCCACGGTCGGTTACTTCGTAGCAGAGGCAGCCCCGAAGGCCGACCTCGGCGATGCCCTGTTCAACCCGGTCCAGGGAACCACCCACGCAAGCAAGGCTGGCGTGGTGATCGAAGATAAGGGTGGTGCCGCAGCGTACCGCGTCCCAGCTGCCGGCCAGGGCGCTCAGGTAGATGGCGTCCGCATCCAGAGACCGGTCCAGGGGCCACCAGATTTCCGTCAGGATATCGGTAAAGGTTTCGAGGGGCGCCTTCGGCTGGGGCATGCCGGCGGCCAGTCCCGCGTAAAGGTGGCCGTGGGCATTGATGTTCCCGGGCATGACCGTGCTGCCCTGGAGATCGATGACCTCTTCACCGTCGGCTGGCTGAAGCCCGGTTCCCCGCTCGGTGATCCGGTCCCCGGAAATTCTCAGGTCGGCCGTTGCCACCGTGGGACAGGCCTGGGAGTCCATGGCCACAGGAAAGTAGTCGAGCACGGTTCCGTTCTTAAGCAGCAGTCCACTCACTGCGTTCCTCCTGCCGGTAGGTTTGTACGGGTCCCGCCCGGAGATGGGGGCAGGCTGTTGAAATCTAACACATGGTTCGGCAGTAGGGAAACTCCGCCGTCACGGGATTAAATCAGAACCTTGATAATGGTGAAGAGACCCATAATGACGGTCAGGACGGCAATCGTCTTCTTGAGTGTGGATTCATTGATGTGTTTGACGAATTCCGTGGAAAACGGGACCGACAACAGGGCTCCGGTAATGACGGGTATCAACAGATCCAGAGTGAATCCATGTCCCTTGCCCAGGAAAAGAATAACCCCGACCAGGCAGGTGAAACCTTCGGCGAACGAGGTGATCCCAACGGATGATTTTCCCTTGATCCCGCTGAGAATCTGGCCGCTGGTCATCAGCGGGCCGTAGCCTCCGCCGCTGAGAGCTTTGTTGAAGGAAGCCACGGTCGCCAGAGCGAACATCTTCCATGTCCGGTAGGCCAGGACATGGTTTTGGAGAATCCAGATGCTGATTCCAGCGCTGGTGATGATGATTCCGATAAATAGTTTAAGCACATGGGCAGGAATCTCCACGGCGATGGAAACACCCACCGAAACCCCAACCACACTCCCGAGCGCCAGCAGCAGGGCGATTCGTGAGTCCCGCGACCGGCGGGAAAAATCCACGTTACCGGATTCGTGGTGAAAATAGGATGAGGCGAATCCGCTGAGAAATTCCGACAGAAGAATCGTGGGTACGAGTTCCAGGGGTTGGAAGCCGAACGCGAGAAGGACAGGGGTGAGGGTAGTTCCGTATCCCATCCCCAGGGAGCTGTCCATCAATTCACAGAAGAAACAAAGGGTAATCAGGCCGAGTTCGGCAGGGGAGAAACCGTCGCCCCGGATGATTTTCGTCAGCAGATACAGGCCGGCAATGGCGATGATCCACAGCTGTTTCTTCCGATTGATGGTGCTAACGAAAAACAACACCCGATTCATGGCCCATCCCTTGCACAACCAACCCGCCCAACGCGGGGGAGCTTAACAAAAAAAAGGCCCCCGATGGGGGCCTTTTTAACCAGGCATGGAGGTGGCTTATTCCTCAGGCAGTAGATCCTCCACCGTCTTGAAGATGTTGTTCACGGTGTATTCGGTCACCACCCAAATGGATGGCTGCCCCTGGATCTTCATCCAGATCCCCGCCTGAAGATCGCCTTCGGCTTCCCGCAGGTTTCCGAAGTCCAGGGTCAGGTCCGAGCCGTCCTCCATCATCAGGGTGGCGGTGCGGAGGGGGGAGGCCAGACCGTAGACGGCAAGGTCGGCGCCCGGGTCGGCCACGTCCACGGCCCTGAGGCCGATGAGGGAATTCAGTACGCCGTCAGCCTTTGTCTTGGCCAGGGCCATGGTTTTAGGCGCAACCAGTTTCCATTCCCAGGTGGTGCGGTCATCGGCGCCGGATTCCACCGCCGGGGGCGTCGATTCCGGTCCCGGGACATTTTTCACTTCGGCGAATTCCTTGGCCATTTCCAGGTTTCCGTCGCTATCGCGAAGGATAACCCGGTCCACCGCAAGGCGATCCGCCTGGACCGCCTGCAGATCGAGCCAATGCTGATAGCCGGGTTTGGCGGGGCCGTCATAGAGCCCCAGTGGGCTCAGCAGGTTGACCGCGGTGAGGTAAACCTCATTCGATTCCGGACGTTTGATGAAATTGCCGCTGGCACGCTCGGGTTTGTTTCCGATATCCACAGCCAGGGCAGGTTCGCCCTCCTTGTCGTAGGCCCGGATTTTCACGGCGCTCTCGGCGGAAAGACCGTAATCGCCCAGTACCGATTTTTTGTCGGACCGGAACTCGCCGCTCAGGTCACTCACGTTGCGCAACAGCGCGTCGATCCGACCCATGCTCGCCGGCGCGTCCCAGGCGCTGGCGGCAACCCAGCCGGTGGGGGTGGATAAAAGGACCACGGATTCATCGTCCTGGCCGAAGCCGAGGGTGATGCGGCCCAGTTGGTCGGCGGTGAATGTGTCCGCGACGATCTTGTCCGTGGAAGACCGGCTGGTGCTCTTTTTATGGCCCGCTTTCTGGACCATGCTGATCCCGAGCAATACCAGGAGGACCGCGGCCAGGATCAGGATGTTTCGGTTCTTGATCATTGTCTTGACCTCCTTTAGCCGACCGTTCGGGTCGCGTGTTTGATGGATTCGCGGTAACGGGCGGCCGCCTTGCGCCGCATGCCCGCGCGCATGAACCCGAAGACCGCCAGGATGAGGGGCACCAGCAGCACCGCGACAATGCGCCAGATCATCTTTTCCCGGGCAGCCACGGGTTTGATGACCCGCTGGGTCAGGGTCTTGCTGCGGATGTTCAGCAGTTCCTGCGATCCGGCCAGGTAATCCACCGCGTTGAGCAGCAGCAGGGCGTTCTGTCCGGCGGCCAGGATGTTGTCATCGAACATCTTGGCGCTGCCGATAAGGAACAGTTTACCCGGCTGGGGATCCACCGGCGCGGGGGCGACCTGAGCCTGGGCCAGGGGGTCGTCCGGGGCGCCGGGATTATTCGCGGCCGGCCAGGAGGGAACGTCCCTGCCTTCAAAGGTATCGGGGAAGATACCCTCGACCATGACCGCCAGAGGAAGTGCCTTGTCCATGTCCTTGTCCCGGGGATCGAGCATGTTCGCGGTCATCGGGCCATCGGACCACGGCAGGGACCAGACGTTGTCGCTGCTGCGGATCAGATTGGTGACCTGCAGTCCGTGGGACGAGATTTTTTCATCGTCACTGATGACCGGTGTACCCCACAGATAGAAAATCGCCCCGATGCGGTTGACCAGCGGTGAGTCCTGATCCATCTGGGCTTCGGTCACGCGGATCTGGATCGGCAGGCGGACCGGCTCCTGGGTCTGCATGCGCAGGCCGCCCAGATTCACTTCACGCGGCAGATTGAGGGTCTCGCTGGAGGAGTCCATGAAATGGTCCTCCGATACCGTCAATCCGATTTCCGCCAGCATGGGTTCCAAGCCTGTTTCCACCGACTGTCCGTTGATGGACCAGCCGCCCCTCTGGGCGGGGGTGTACCCGTATTCGTGAGCCTGCAGACCCATGACCACCGGCACGCCGCGACGCAGCGTTCGGTTGATCTCGTAGACCTGCCGCTCGTTCAGCGGGCTGATGGCCATCACGATCAGGGCGGCGGCATCGTCCGGAACGCCGGAAGCCTCCGTCAGGTCGATGGACACCGCTTCATAGTGTCCCTGGGTCATCAACTGGGCCAGCTGGGCGAACTGTTCGGTGGGCTCGGGCGGTTGCATGCCCTGCTGCAGATACATCATGGCCAGTTGCTGATCGACCGGCTTTTTGGGCCCGAAAATAGCGATTACCGGCGCTTTGTCCCGGGTCAGGCGGTAGACCGGGCCGATGATGTCCTGCTCGAGCGCGGCCAGGTTCTGCGGCAGGACCTGGGGCAGCAACTCTTCGGGTTTGTCCTTGTAGGCGATGGTCATCGCGCTCCAGATCAGCTTGATGCCCATCTCGTCCTTTTCGATGGACTGGATCTGGAACGGTCGGATCCCCTTGGCGGCGAGGGCCTGCTGCATCTCCTCGTCGTCCTGGGGATTGAAGACCTGGAACTCGAGCATGCCCTCGGCCACCTGCTCGAAGTTGCGCATTTGTTCGTTGATGTCGCGCTCCAGGTTGCGCAACTGGGTCGGCATCTTCTCCGCCGGGGTGATGTACAGCTTCACCTGCACCGGCACTTCCAGGCCCTTGAGAATTTTGGCCGCCGCCGGCGACATTGTGAACAGCCCGTCGCTGGTCATGTCGATTCGGGCGCCGGGCAGGTTGTCCAGTACCGAGATCAGGAAAAACGCGATGCCGGTCAGCAGCAGGGCCGAGATCGCGAACGTGATGCGGAAGTTTCTGCGTTTGCTGTTCATTAGTACTTCCTCCCTTTCAGCCAGAGCGTGTTAAGGGAGAGGAACACGGCCGTCAGGCCCAGGAAATAGGCCAGATCACCCAGGGTGATCACACCGCGCATCATCATGTCGAAATGGCCCGAAAGACCCAGGTAATGCTGGAAGAAGGAACCCATGCCGGGAACCCAGCCGTCGATGGTGGCCGCGACGCCGGGAACGCCGACGATGAAGATCGAAAAACAGGCCATGATCCCCAGGATCACGGCGGAGATCTGGTCGCGCATCAGTCCGCTGGTGAAGGTTCCCACCGCGAGATAGAGACCGCCCAGAAGCGCCGCGCCGATGTAACCGCTCCACATGGCGCCCATGTCGGGGTTGCCCAGTACGGAAATCATGATGGGCAGCGGCAGGGTTCCCGCCAATGCGACAAGGTAGAAAGCCAGGGCCGCCAGGTATTTGCCCATCATCACCTCGCGGGCGCGCATGGGCAGGGTCATCAGAAGCTCGAATGTGCCCGTCCGCTTGTCCTCGGCCCAGAGCCGCATGCTGACCGCGGGGATGAAGAAGATCAAAAAGAAGGGGAGGTTTCCGAAGAACGACCGCAGGTCCGCGGCGCCGTTCAGGAAAAACCCGGTCATGAACAGTCCCGAATTCAGCACCAGAAAAGCGATGATGAAAATGTAGGCGATGGGGCTGTTGAAATACGACGCGAATTCACGCCTGAAGATGGTTATCGTGTTCTGCATCTACGCCACCCCCTTCAAAACGCCGCCGGCCCGTTTGGTCAGTGAGATGAAAGTGTCTTCCAGGCTGAAGGTGGCCTCGTGAAGTTGGGTCAATTCCCAGCCGCGATCCCTGGCCAGACGGTCCACCGCGCCGACCAGGTCGGTGTCGAAGGGCCCGCGCACTTCGAAGCGGCAGCCGCCGTCGGCGGGCAGGGGGCTTACTTCAGTCACCCCGGCCAGTTCCCTCAGGGCGGCTTCGACCGTGGCGCCGTCCCCGCGGGTGCCGATGAAAACCCGGTTGGTGCCCATGGCGTCGCGGGACAGTTCGCCCAGGTTGCCGTCGGCGATGATCCGGCCCTCGTTGATGATCACGACGCGGTCGGTCACCGGGCTGACTTCCTGGAGAATGTGGGTCGAGAATATTATCGTCTTTTTCCCGGCCAGGCTCTTGATCAGTTCGCGAATGCCGAGGATCTGCAAAGGGTCCAGACCGCTGGTGGGCTCGTCCAGGATCAGGATTTCCGGGTCGTGGATGAGTGCCTGGGCCAGCCCGGTCCGCTGTTTGTAACCCTTTGAAAGGTCGCCGATGTTCTTTTTGTACTCGGTAACCAGACCGCAGGCCCCGACACACCAGTCAAGCCGTTTGCGCAGCTGATCACCGGACAGGCCGCGGGCCCGGCCGACGAAGGTCAGGTATTCATGAATGTTCATGTCGGGGTACAGGGGAACATTTTCGGGCAGATAGCCGATACGCCGCCGCACATCGAGCGGTTTCTCCAGGACATCGATTCCATCAACAGTAACCTGGCCCTGATCGGCGGCCAGGAAAGTGGTGATGATCTTCATGGTCGTGCTCTTGCCGGCGCCGTTCGGGCCCAGAAAGCCGAGGATTTCTCCACGGTCCAGGCTGAAGGAAACGTCGTCGAGCGCGCGCATGGTCCCGAAGCTCTTGGAAATACCTCGAACTTCGATCATCGCGAAGACTCCTCAGGGGTTGAGAATAATCCGGGTGAATTACATGCAAATTGGCGCCAAATATAAGCGCAACTCCCGTGAAACTGCAATACGCCAGAAAGGTTCCGGCAAAA
>JAUVII010000338.1 GCA_030592845.1 Candidatus Krumholzibacteriia bacterium
CTCCACCTGCCGGGGTAATGTATTTGTAACGAAGCAAATACGGCAACCTAGCCGGGTTGCCGAAAACAACCCAACAGGTGGAGATTCCATGAGCCATAATAGCCGACCCTCAGATTCAAATCACCCCCAAATTTCCGCCATCGAACTGACCGGCGACACGCTGACCAGTCGCGCTGGCATGCTCCTGTTTGCGCGGTATATCGACAAGATCGGGCTGTCTAGGTTCACCGATCGCTGGTTTACCGATGTTCGCAAGAGCAGCAAAGGTGCCTCCGCATCGGAGTGCCTGCGCCAGATCCTTTTATTTTTCATCGACGGCACCAGTCGGCACCTCACGCGATTCGACGACCTCAAGCAGGATCCAGGATATGCCGCCACTATCGAGCGGCGCCCTGAAGATTTGATCTCCTCCCACGCGGTCAAGCGGTTCATCGGCAACTTTTCGTTCGGCAGGATTTGGCTGCTCCGCAAACTGCTGCAGGAGATCTTCATTTGGCGGCTCTGCCTGGAGAAGCCCAAGATCATCATCCTGGATCTGGATGTCATGGTTCTGGACAACGACGACGCGCCCAAGAGAGAAGGCGTGCAGCCCACGTACAAGAAGGTCAAAGGTTTCGCCCCGCTGCAGATGGTTTACAAGAGAACCATCATCGACGCTGTCCTGCGCGCCGGCCGTCACCACAGCAATCACAAGGACTCGACTGCAAAAATGGTCGCGTACATGGTCAGTCTGATCAGACGCCGGTACGACAAGAACGTGCCCATCGTGATCCGCCAGGACACCGGCTATTTTGATCAAAAACTCTTCACGCTGTACGAAAAGATCAATGTCGGCTATCTCTGCGGCGGCAAGTTGTACAAGGACATCAAGCAGTACGTTGGGCAGTGTCCTGGCGGGCAATGGCGCACTCACAGGAACAAACAGCAGGAGTGGGGCTATCTCGAGTTCGGCGACAAACGCGGAAGTTGGAAACGCGTACGACGCGCCCTTTTCTGCCGCCCGGTATACGAAGACCGGCAGCGCCTGCTTGAGTTCGCCCGCCCCGATACGCTTATCTACACGAACATCGGCACCGGCGGCAAGATCGATACCCTGTTGCGCGAAGCGGGATATGAGAACCTGCTGGATGCAGGCTCCCTGCTCGGGTGCTATCACGGCCGGGGGTTTGACGAGTTGGTCCACCGGGCCTTGAAGGATTTCATGGCCGAGCAACTTCCGTTCAAGGGATTTCGGCAGAACACCGCCTTCTACTACACAGCCTTGATTGCCTTTGCGCTCTTCGAAGCCTTCAAGGTCGATGTCTGCGACTCGGTGGTTCCGGTGACCGCCTACCCCACAACGCTGCGACGGTCCCTGATCGACGTGGCCGGAAAGATCGTCGCACACGGTGGACGGATCGTCATGAAAGTCACGGCGGCGGTCATGACACGGCTGCGCTTCGATGTACTTTGGGACAAATGCATCTCCCCGCCGCTGATTCCGCCACTGCCGAGTTTTGATTCCTGAAATTCCGCTGGTTCAAAACGAAGGAACGCATTTCCGTCCGGATCGGTGCGTCCATTTTTACGGGCAGGGCATAATTCCGCTGGAGTTTTCGGGCAATTTGGATCAGTCACGCAAAAAGATCAGAGGGAAACGGTTTCATCGGCAAGTAGGAACGGCTGCTGTGACAACCAAGACGCAGTGCTGAGGAAAATCCTTCGGAATCGCTCAATTTAGGTTATAGTAAAGTGCCTTGATCTCTCCCCACGACGCCGTTGCGACCGGCACCCGGCCCTCGTCGATGATCGTCTCGATCATGTCGGTGATCGCGCTCAGGTCGAATCCGATCGAGGCGTAGCGGATGACCAGATTGCGATCCAGAATCACGTTGTAGGGGATTCCGGCTGCCTGGGGGAACTGGTCGAAAAGGGTCCAGTCGGGCGCCATCCAGATGGAGTAGGTCACGCCCTGGGCCGCCGCCCAACCCTCGACCAACGGCTGCAACTCCTGGATATCCACCGCGATCACCGTCACGTCATCATTCCGGTAAACAAGCCAGATATCATTTTCCAGATGCGCGGCCTCTTCGTTGCATCCGGGGCACCAGGTGGTGAAGAAGTTCAACACGATGACCTCGCCCAGATGGTCGTGAAGCGACACCTCGTCCCCCGTCAGGTGGGGCAGGGTGAAGTCGGCGACCGTGTCGCCGAGCTCGTAACCGGCAGCGGTTCCCGCCATGATCAGCAGGGCTGCAGGGAGGATGGTTCTGGTAAGTGTCATTTTCCTTCTCCGGTGATTCCTAACGCAACAGGGTCAACTTGCTGATGGCCGAAAATTCTCCAGCCCGGATCCGGGCCAGGTAAAGCCCGGTGGCCAGAGCTCGGTTCTGGTCGTCTGTTCCGTCCCAGACCACCACGTTCGGCCCTTCATC
>JAUVII010000120.1 GCA_030592845.1 Candidatus Krumholzibacteriia bacterium
CCGGGCGGAAACTGGATCTGGCCATCCAGGGCGGCGGTTTTTTCATTCTGAATGACGGAACGAGCAACGTCTATTCCCGGGCCGGCGTCATGGGCCTGGACAGTCAGAGCATCCTGGTGAACCCGACCACGGGATTGCGGGTCCAGGGAGTCATGGCCGACTCGATGGGCAATATCGGAACCGGCCCCATGACGGACATCTTCATCGACCCCGGCCTGGTCATGGCCGCTCAGGCATCCACCCTGGTGGAACTCATGGGCAATCTGGATTCGAGCAACGATTCCACCGGCACCATCGCGCAAAGCTCCACTTTCCTGGCGGCGGCCGACGTAACCGACAACCTGGTCGCCATGAGCGCCATGGGCCGCGGGTCCCTTGGACTTGCGGTGGGAGATGTCATCCAGCTGAACGGCACAAGCGGGGGGCTGCCCCTGGGAGTCAACACCTTCACCGTGACCCAGGATTCCACATATCAGGATCTGGTGGCCTGGCTGAACCGTTCCATGACCACGATCCAGCAGGACGTGACCTTCACCGTTGACGCGGCCGGAGCTCTCCAGGTGCAAAACAATTCGGGAAACGACCTGACCGGCCTTTCCCTCTCGGCGGGTAATCTTTCCGCCTTCAATGCCAATTTCATTTTTGAACCGACCCTCGCGACCGGGCAATCCAGTGTTTCCAACGAGCTGAGAAGCTATGCCGAAGCCTCGGATCTTCTGGCCAACCTCTACGACGCGAGCGGCCGTCCCCTGGACATCGATTTGAACAGTGCCGCGGCTTCGTTGACCATCGCCGGGACGGTGGGAGGAACCCCCGTCACCGATCATGCCATGGCCGTGGATCCAGGAACTTCGCTGGGCGATCTGATGCAGGAAATCCAATACGCCATGGGTATCACCTCCAATCCCGTGACCATCAACGGCACCGGTCAGGTGACGGTTGCCGGGGAAGTCGGAACGGATTTCGCGCTCAGCGGCCTTTCCGTTCGGGAGACCGGAGTCAGCAATCCTGTCCTGGAAAATGCCTTCAGCTTCACACAGGTGCAGGCAGCCACCGATGCCGAGTTGTTTTCGCTGGCCACCACCGTTTACGACTCCCTCGGGACAGAGCACACGGTCGCCTTTGAATTCGAAAAAATTCCCGGGCGGAACGAATGGACCTGGACCGCCAGCATGGACGGTGGCGAGACCATTATGTCCGGGGGTTCCGGAAGGATCGCCTTCGACGACAACGGGGCACTGAGCAGTTACACCTTCGACGACGGTGCGGGAGCATTGACTTTCCAGGCACCGGGCGCGGCCAATGTCACGTTGAACCTCGATTTCGGTGATGTGGGCGCCCTGAACGGGTTGACCCAGTATGAAGGTTCAGGAGTGATGCAATCCATCGCAGACGGCTACGGTGCGGGAACCCTTCTGGATTTCAGCATCGATCAAAACGGTGTGATAACCGGGATTTTCTCAAACGACACGACCCAGGACCTGGCCAGGATCGGAATGGCCCGGTTCACCAACCCCGAAGGCCTTTACAGGGTGGCCAACAATACGTACCGCGTCAGCGGCAATTCGGGCGCCGCCCACGAAACCTTTGCCGGTGAAGGAAATGGAATTTCACTTTTGTCCGGCGCCCTGGAAAACAGCAATGTCGATCTGGCCAAGGAATTCACCGACCTGATCGTGGCCCAACGGGCGTTTCAGGCCAACAGCAGGGTCATTTCCACCGCTGACCAGGTGATGCAGGAACTGGTCAATATGGTGGGGTAAAACGGGACTGACGGAATGATCTCCGCGGCAAGGAGCTAAAGTTCATGATTAAAGTCACGAAACTTAATGGGAACGAACTGGTGGTGAATGCTGATCTTATCGAGTTCATCGAAAGCACCCCGGATACGTTGATCAGCCTGACCACCGGTCGCAAGATCATGGTCCTCGAGGAAATGGATGACGTGATCCGTCTGGCGGTGGGATACCGGGCCAAGGCCAGGATTTATCCCGTTCCCGCCGGGGGAACAGGCTCGGTGTTCGAGGGATGAATCGCATTTGGCCGTCAGGATACCGAACGGGTATTGAAATGTGCAACCTGGGAGACGGGAAGTGGACATAGCTACGATCATAGGTCTGGCCGCGTCTTTCGGTTTGGTGGGGTGGTCCATCATGTCGGGGGGGAACCTCGGTGGGTTCCTGAACCTTCCGGCAGCCGCCATCGTCCTGGGCGGAACGTTCGGTTCACTCCTGGTCCATTTTCCCATGTCGCGATTTTCCGGCCTTTTTCAAATCCTTCGGAAAACCCTGGTTTTTGTCCAGCCGCAACCCGACGCCGTTATAGGAAAAATGGTCAAGTACGCCGAGCGGGCCAGGCGGGAGGGCATGCTGGCCCTGGAGGATGATTCGGAAACGGAGGAGGATGAATTCCTCCGCAAGGGGCTGCGGCTGGCCGTGGACGGCACCGACCCGCAACTGCTGGAAAAAATTCTGCATACTGATCTTCAGCAAATTGAGAACCGCCATTTTGAGGGAGCCAAAATCCTGGCCGCCGGAGGAACCTTCGCGCCGGCGTTCGGCATGATCGGTACACTGATCGGTTTGGTCAGTATGCTTTCGACCCTGTCGGACCCCGCCCAGATTGGCGCCGGCATGGCCACCGCCCTGGTCACGACCTTTTACGGTGCGGTTCTGGCCAACGCCCTGTTCCTGCCTTTGGCCGGCAAGCTGGAGACAAGGTCCCGGGAAGAATTATTGAACAAGGAAATGGTCATTGATGGGATCATGGCCATTCAAAGCGGTGATTCGCCGCGGATAGTCGAGGAAAAACTCAAATCCTTCCTGTCGCCGACCCTCCGCCGCAAGATGGACAGCGCCCGGGAGCGGGCAGCCTGACAGACACGTTTGTCAACGGGATTCATGCCGCGCGCGGGAGGGCGGTATTGCCATGAGGAATCGCAGAAAGGACCTAATTATCCGCCGCAAGGTTGACGGCTGGGTCATGACCTACGCGGACATGATGAGCCTTCTGCTGACCTTTTTTGTCTTGATCGTCTCCTTTTCCTCCTTGCAGCAATCCAAGTTCAAACAGGCCGCGCAGTCCCTGCAGGAGGCCTTCGGAATTTTCCAGCACCAGGAATCGATAATCGAATTCCAGAACCCCATGTACCCTGACCGTTTCAATGAAACAGAAAAAGCCGATGTCTCTTTCGAGATGCAGGAACTCGAACTGGTCATCCTGGAATCGGGACTGGACCGCGAAGTTGAAATCCAACTTCAGGAAAACGGTGTCATGTTCCGGATCCAGGCCCCGTTCCTTTTCGGTTCGGGTCTGGCCGAACTCCGCGATGAACCTCGCAACGTTCTGAATGAACTCTCTCTCTTGTTCAAAAAATTTCCGTACCTGATCCGGATTGAAGGCCATACCGACAGCATCCCCATCAATTCCGAACGTTATCCGTCCAACTGGGAGCTTTCTTCCGCCCGCGCTGTGACGGTGGCACGATACTTTCAGGGATTGGGACTGCCGCCCGAAAGGATCGCGGCCACCGGATACGGGGAATACCACCCCATTGAGGACAATTCCAGCGCCCAGGGGCGGCAAAAGAACCGACGAGTGGAGATTTTCCTGCAATTGGACAAAAGAAACCTGCCCAGGGCTGACGAGTTGCCATTTTCCGACCCTATTTTCAAGGGAACCGGGTCATGACCGATAGCGGAAAAACGGATAGAAATACGCCGATGCGGTCGATTATCGGCCTGGTTAACCGACAAGGAGCTTGAGAATGACCCGCAAAACGAACGCAACTCCGGGTGAAACCGAAAAGGTGGCCAAAAAGGGGATCCTGGAAAATAAAGCCGTTCTTCTGGGAGTCATCGTCATCGTGCAGGCCCTGGTGGCCATCGGCCTGACCCAATACATTCTCATGCCCAAGTTGAACGTCAACCAGGCGGCGATGGCCGGAGACCCCCTGCAGGAAATTTCGGCAGAGGCTCCACAACGCGGGGTCATGGTGGGACTCGATGACATCATCGTCACACTGGCCGGCAATTCGCGTCGTCCCCGTTATCTGCGTATCAACATCAACCTCGAGGTTGAAAACAAGATTACCGCCGAAGCCGTCCGTATGCGTCTGCCTCAGATGCGGGACGCCGTGATCATGACCCTGACTGAAAAATCAGCTGAAGATCTCAACAAGCCGGGCGGCAAGATGAATCTGCGGGCGGAAATATTCAAGCGCCTGGATGAAAGCATATCGGGCGGGAAACTGATGAATGTCTACTTCTCGGACCTGGTCATCCAGTAGCCGGACGAAGGGGTTGTTGTGACGCCAGTCGAATATGAAAACCCAACCGTTGACCCGGTTATCGAGCAGGATGCCGAACTGGGCGACGCCATCGACACGGCCGAAGAAATGGCCGGCGCGGTCAATGACGGTCTGGGGCTCGATATCGAAGATGTGCTCAACGCGACGTCGCAGGATGAGGACATGGGGGACTATCCGGTAAAATACGATTTTCACCGGCCCCACCATATCTCCCGGCCATTCCAGAAGAACCTGCAGGCCGTGGCCGAATATTTCGCCAAAAACGGGACCATAGAATTCACGAGTCGATTGCGAATGGCAACCGACATCAAGTACACGGGCTTACGGCAATGCACCTACCGGGAGTTCCTGCTTGAACTTCCGCGGCCGACCTGTGCGGCCATGGTGGACCTGACGCCCCTGAAGGGTCCTTCCCTGGTACACATCGATCTGGGCCTCTGTTTCGTCTTCATGAAAAAACTTCTGGGCGGCCTCCCCGAAGCGGAAAACATGTTGCGGGATTTCACGGAAATCGAGAGGGGAATCGCCACCGATCTGGTGGAGCGGTTTGTGGAACTGTTCCGCAAATCCATGTCCAAACTGGTGGAGGTCGAATCCCGTCTGGCGGCCCTGGAAAACAACCCTCACTATCTGAGCGGGATATCCGAAGGGTCATCCGTGTTGATCCTCATGTTCAAGGTCAAGCTCGACGAGTTCGAAGGTCCCATCCAATGGGTGATGCCTCTTTCCTCGTTCGGCCCGGTGCGGGAAATTTTCGATCCCAGTGACATCAAGGAATCCCGCAATTTCGAGGAATTGAGGGATGACCGCAGGAAGATCCTGAATATGGTCCAGAGCAGCGGCAGCGACCTCGTTGTCCAGCTTGGACAGTTTGAAACCAATCTCGAAACCATCCTCAACCTGAGCGTGGGGGATATCCTCGATTTACCGCAGGGTGTGAATACGCCGCTCAGGATCCAGATCGCCGGGAGGGACGCCTGGCTCGGGGAAGCCGGCAGGGTAGGCAACAACCGCGCAGTCCAACTGGTTAGCCAGTTGACCAAGGAGTAGACGAATGTACAGCGATGACAACAATCAGAATTTCGAGGAAAATTTGGAGCCGGAGGCCGTTGACTTCACTGAACCAGCCGGTTCCGCAACGGCGGTCATGGAAGAGGAATCGTCCTCACTGATCCGCGACCTGGAAAACGATGTCGCCGACACTACCAATCTGGATCTGTTGCTCGACGTCAATCTGCAGGTCTCGGTGGAACTGGGGCGGGCAGGGCTGAAATTCCGTGAGGTTCTCAATCTGGCAACCGGATCGGTGGTTGAACTCGATCGCCAAACCAGCGAACCGGTTGACATCCTGGTGAACGGGTCCTTGCTGGCCACGGGCGAAGTCGTGGTTGTCGATGACCATTTCGCCGTTCGCATCACCAAACTTCTCAACCGGGTCGAAAGGCTCAAGAAGGTCTTGTGATGCCCATCCCAGCGGCAATTCTCCTCTTGTTTCCGGCCACCCTGGACAGCGGTTCCTTTGCGGCCGACGGGGGAATATCCTGGTGGCAGACCATCGGGGGACTGGTTGCCGTCTTTGGCCTGTTGCTGGTCAGCCTGAAACTTTTGGGAAAGTGGAACCGAAGGACCGGCGGGGCTGAGACCTCCCTGCTGACCGTCTGGCACCTGGGCCCCAAAAGGGAAATCCAGGTTTTGCGGTTGGGGGACCAGGTCCATTACGTCTACCGTCACGACGGTGCCATGGTAACCCTCCGCAGCGAAGCCCTGACCGATTATGAACGATCGCAGGAGAGTCCCGCCGTCGGCTGACCCTCAGCTGGCCAATTTCTGATCGAATTCCTTCCAAATCATCTTAATTCTGGTTGGGTCCCGGTTTCAGGATTTCTGAAAGTGTCTTTGGTTCTTCATAACTGATTTAAATTTAATGATTTATTTCTGTTTCTTCATGACCGCCACTTGCACAGGCATGGCATGGCCATTGCCTTACCCTGATTGGGATAATTCCGCGCCCAGGAGGCGTAGTCATTCTTTTCAGGAAGCCGGGCATGATCTTGAATCCGCTCCACAACAGGTTTTGGACCGTCATCGGTGTTGTTTTGGTCATGTCGGTGTTGTCCGGCGGTCTGGTTTGCGTGGGGTCTGCCCAGGCCCAGGCCGATGCTCAGGTGGACGACCCGGCCGGAACCATCGAACCCGTTGCTCCGGTGATGACACTCACCCTCGAGGGCGGCAACGGTCCCCAATCCATGGACGCGGCCCTGAAAATCGTGCTGTTGATGACCGTGTTGTCCCTGGCGCCGGCTTTCCTGGTCCTGCTGACCAGTTTTACCCGGATCGTCATCGTGTTGGGGTTCCTGCGTCAGGCCATAGGGGCCAACCAGGCCCCCAACAACCAGATCATCATCGGTTTGGCGCTGTTCCTGACCCTGGTCGTCATGTCCCCGACCCTGAACCAGATGAATGTGGAGGCCATACAGCCCTTCATGAACGAGGAAATGGGCCAGGCCGAGGCCTTTAACAAGGTCCAGATTCCCCTGAAGGCGTTCATGCTGGGCCAGGTGCGTGAAAAAGACGTGGCTCTTTTTCTGGACCTGACCGACACCGAAGCCCCTGACACTCCCGAAGACCTGCCGATGCTGGTCGTGATTCCCAGCTTCGTCCTGAGCGAACTGAAGACCGCGTTCCAAATGGGTTTTGTTCTCTTCATTCCCTTCCTGATCATCGATATGGTGGTCGCGTCAGTCCTGATGTCCATGGGCATGATGATGCTGCCGCCGGTCCTTATCAGTCTTCCTTTCAAAATATTGCTCTTCGTGCTCGTCGACGGATGGTTCCTCGTCGTCAAGTCGCTGGTCCAGGCCTTTCAGTAGAGGAAAAGGATAAACCTCATGACTCCCGAAACAGTTGTTGAAATCGGACAATACGCCATGAAAACCACGATTTTCGTGGCCGGCCCCATGCTGGTCGCCGGCATGATCGTGGGACTTGCCATCAGCATCTTTCAGGCGGCCACGCAGATCAACGAAATGACCATGACCTTCGTGCCCAAGATCCTGACGGTTTTCCTGGTTTTGATCCTGACCCTGCCCTGGGCGATCAACCAGATGACCGGGTTTACCGTGGCGATGTTCGACCGCATCGCGGGAATGTAGGGAACCTGTTGCAGTTCGAACTGGACATCACCCTTCTGGCCGTGACCGCCGCTCTGGCGGTTCGGTTCGGTGTGCTGGCGGCCACCTTGCCGTTGCTTGACATCAGAAGCGTTCCTCCATTGTGGAGGGTTGCCCTTGCAGTAAGTTTTGCGGCCGCTCTGGCCCCCGGAATCGCCCGGACCATACCGGTCGGCACGGTGTCTTTGGCTTGGCCCAACCTGGTCATGGAAGCGGTTCGATCGCTGGTGGTGGGAGCCCTCCTGGGGTTCACCATCAACCTGGTTTTTACCGCCGTCCGATATGCGGGATCCATAGTGGGAATGCAGATCGGGTTTGCCATCGTCAACTCATTCGACCCCATGAGCAACTCGCAGATTTCCGTCATTTCCCAGCTCTACTATTTGCTGGCCGTCCTGTTGTTTTTTGTCACCGGGGCGCATCAGATTCTCGTGGCCGCCATGTACCAGTCGTGTGTGGTCATACCTCCTTTCGCTTCCGGTGATCCGGTTGGCGGGGCATGGTTCCTGGTCCGAGAATTCGGCACCGTTTTCTCCCTGGGTCTGCAAATCGCCGCTCCCATTGTCATTGTCCTTCTGCTGGTCAGCGCTTCCATGGGCGTCATCGTAAAAACCGTCCCTCAACTCAATGTCCTGGTGGTCGGTTTTCCCATCAAGATCGGTGTAGGCCTGATCACGGTGGGACTTTCACTTGTGTTTTTTAAGCAGGTCACGATTTCGGTCATGGCGGGAATGCAGGGGACTCTGGCCGAGTTGCTGCTGGCCATGAAATAGGAGGTGAATGATGGCCGAGGATACAGGCGCCGAAAGAACAGAAAAAGCGACAGTCAAGCGGAGGGAACAGGCGCGCGAACGCGGCCAGGTGGCCCGGAGTACGGAGGTCACCAGTTCTGTCCTTCTGATCGCCGGAGTCTTTGTCCTGGTGGCGGGATCGGAGCATTTCTCCACGGTCCTCGGCCGGAACACAACCTATCTGTTGTCCCAGGCCCACAACCTCGGTCCTGAAAACCAGTTCGGTGTGCAGGAACTGGTGCGGGGAAACCTGGAAGTTCTTTTGGCCGCGCTGGCGCCCCTGCTGCTGACCGTTCTTTTGGCCGCGGTGGGAGCCAACCTGATGCAGGTGGGGTTCCATGCCAGTGGCAAGGCCATCTCCTTCAAGACCGAAAAGCTCAACCCGGTGACCGGGATGAAACGGTTTTTTCAGAAGACAACCTACTTCGACATGGGCAAGCACTTCTTCAAGATCGTTGTCATCGGACTTCTGGCATGGGTCACCATCCACGGCCTGATGGGGCACCTCATGGGTGCTTCGGTTTTGCCTCTTCCGGCCATCGTGGACATGGCCCGCACTGATTTTGTTCACCTAATGGTAAAACTCCTTCTCTTTATGGCCGTTCTGGCGGTCGCCGACTGGTTTTGGCAAAAAAACCGCCATGAGGAAAACCTGAAAATGACCCGTCAGGAAGTTAAGCGGGAAAACAAGGATATCGAAGGTGATCCCCAGATCAAGGCCAGGGTACGGGGGCTCCAATACGAAATGGCCCGCAAGCGAATGCTGGCCGATGTGCCCTCTGCGGACGTTGTGGTGACCAATCCGACCCATTTCGCTGTTGCCCTGAAATACGCGCCGGGTTCGGCCGCGCCCATGGTGGTGGCCAAGGGCCAGGACCACGTGGCACAGATGATCAAAAAAGTGGCCCGCAAGTCCCGTGTCCCGATCATGGAAAACAAGCCTTTGGCCCGCGCATTGCACAAGGAGGTCGAAGTGGGATCCGGTATTCCGGAAAGCCTGTACCAGGCCGTTGCTGAAATCCTGGCCTACGTGTACCGCCTGAAAAGGGCATAAACAGTTCCCGGGCACCATAGTCCGGCAAGGGAGCGAAGTTTGGAACAGGAACAAGTCATCAACAGGGATCTCGTGCTGGCCAACAGCAACGTACTGAGCGCCGGTGCGGTTCTGGTCATTCTGGGCCTGATGGTTGTTCCGGTACCGGCCATCATGCTGGATCTCATGCTGACGTTCAGCATTGCCTTCTCAGTGACTGTCCTGTTGGTTTCCCTCTATATCAAGCGGCCTCTCCAATTCAACAGTTTTCCTTCGCTGCTCCTTATCCTGACCCTGATGAGGCTTTCCCTGAATGTGGCCTCGACCCGGCTGATCCTCAGCAAGGGGTCCGCTGGCCAGGTCATCGAAAGTTTCGGTGATTTTGTGGTGGGGGGAAACTATGTCATCGGGGTGATCGTTTTCACCATCCTGGTGGTCATCAACTTCATGGTCATTACCAAAGGATCGGGGCGCATCGCCGAAGTCGCCGCCCGTTTCACTCTCGACGCCATGCCCGGCAAGCAGATGGCGATCGATGCCGATCTCAATGCCGGTTTGATCAACGAAGCGCAGGCCAGGGCCCGGAGACTGGAAATTTCCCAGGAAGCGGAATTTTTCGGGGCCATGGACGGCGCCAGCAAATTCGTCAAGGGCGACGCCGTTGCCGGCATCATCATTACGGTCATCAATATCGCCGCGGGTTTTATCGTCGGCATGATCCAGATGGGAATGACAGCCTCGGAATCACTGAGCCGTTTCACCGTCCTTACCGTCGGCGACGGTCTGGTCAGCCAGATTCCCGCTCTTCTGGTGTCCACCAGTGCGGGGCTGGTGGTGACCCGGTCCAGCGGTTCCCTCAACCTCGGGCAGACCTTGACCCTGCAGATCTTCCGTCAACGAAAGGCCTTGCTCCTTTCTTCGGGAGCGATGTTTGTCATGGCCCTGGTTCCCGGATTACCGACGGGCCCTTTCCTGTTCCTGGCTGCCGCCACGGCCCTGACC
>JAUVII010000023.1 GCA_030592845.1 Candidatus Krumholzibacteriia bacterium
GTCGCTGATGGCGATGACACTCTTGGGGCAGACGGCCAGGCAAAGCTGGCAACCCTTGCAGAGTTCCCCGTTGACCTCCATGAAAGGCACGTCCAGCGCGGTTTTTTCGGTCATGGAAATCACCTCGTGATCTGAAGGTGAGAAGGCAAAATGGATGTTACCGGATAAACATAACAGGTCACGGCACCGGCCCCAAAAAATATGTTTCCGCCGCCGTGACCCCGAATCCAGGACCATATATATCTGCTATTATCCCGTTGTGTCAGGCGTTCCTGAACTTCGGTTTCCGTTTTTCCATAAACGCCTGACACCCCTCGCGAGCGTCCTCTGAAGACCCGCAGACTCCGAACAGTGCGGCCTCAAGTCGGCAGCCGCCGGCCTGGGTCATTTCCAGCCCCTCGCCCACGGCTTTGAGGGCCACGCGCAGAGTGAGGGGAGATTTCCCGGCCATGGCCCTGGCCACGATGCCCACCGAATCGGCGAACTCCTCGGCAGGGTAGACCTTGTTGACCAAGCCGATGGCCATGGCGTCGACGGCGTCGATCATGTTGCCCAGCAGGATCATTTCCAGGGCGCGCCCCCGGCCCACCAAGCGCGGCAGGCGCTGGGTTCCGCCGAATCCCGGAATCAGTCCCAGTCCGGTTTCAGGCAGCCCCATCCGGGCCTTGTCCGAGGCATACCGGAAGGTGCAGGCCATGGCCAGTTCGCATCCACCCCCCAGGGCGAATCCGTTTACCGCGGCAATGACCGGTTTGCCCAGGTTTTCAATACGATCCATCAAAGCCTGGCCCCGGGCCGAAAACTTCTCGGCTTCCGTGGGAGTCAGGTTGGCCATCTCACCGATATCCGCCCCGGCGACAAAGGCTTTTTCACCCGCTCCGGTCAGGACGACCACCCTTGTCTCCGCGTCGTCGGCAAGATCCGCGAAACACTTCTCCAGTTCCCCGATGACT
The DNA here is from genome assembly GCA_030592845.1 of Candidatus Krumholzibacteriia bacterium. Lineage (GTDB taxonomy): Bacteria > Krumholzibacteriota > Krumholzibacteriia > LZORAL124-64-63 > LZORAL124-64-63 > JAGLCY01. Next base: position 954 of record JAUVII010000023.1, read on the forward strand.
TCATGGTTCAGGGCGTTGAGCTTGTCCGGACGGTTGATGGTCACGGTGGCGACCCCGTCAGCCTTCTCGCAGAGGATATTATTGAAACTCATGGGCTTGTCCCTTTCGGCGGCTGGAATGGAAAGAACTTTCAGCTCTGCTACTATAACAAAACAATCATGTCATGTTTCTTAATAATCGGGAATATTTAACTGAGCGGCGGGGCAGGATCCCTCCCCCGGATCAGAAGCTTCAAAGTGGCGGAGCAATCGAAAAAATGGCATATTGAAGGGACCTGGGGGACAAATTGCCAACCACACCCAATTGGATATCCTGCGGATCTTCCCAGGCAGATGGAGTTTAATCGGGATGAGCGATTTGATTCGTTCCCACTTCTTCCTGCCTTTGGTCCTGGTATCAGTCCTGGTGCTGGTGCTGGCGTGGGCCCTGTACAGGGTCTGGAGATCGAGGCGGGAACTGCTTGCAAGCAGCCGCCAGGACGCCGAAAGCATCCAGCAGTTGACGGGCCTCCTCAACCAGGCGCGCCGCATGGAAGCGGTGGGCATCCTGGCCGGCAGCATCATCAACAATCTCAACAATCTGCTGGCCGTCATTCTGGGGCACGCCCGTATCGCCGGAAACGAACTTCCCAACGATTCGGCCGCCCGTGAGGAACTGAGCAGGATATCCAAGGCCGGCCACATGGCCAGCGATCTGGTCCGGGAGATCAGTGATTTCTACCTGCAGGCGGACCAGGCCCGCAAGCCCACCGATCTGGTCCCCGTCATACGGGACACCCTCAAACTCATCCGCGACATACTGCCTTCGTCCATCATCATCAAATCCGAACTGAACCCCTGCCACCGGGTCCTGGCTTCGGTCACCGGCATTCAGCAGGTGTTGATGAACCTGTGCAGTAATTCCATGCACGCCATGTACCGCAATGCCGGCACCCTGGAGATCGTTCTCGAAGAGGAATATGTGAAAACCGCCAGGAGTGCGGTGCCCAAGGACCTGGAGCCCGGGAATTACGCCCGACTGACTGTCATCGACGACGGCCGGGGAATGGACCAACCCACCCTGGACCGAATTTTCGACTCCTATTTTACCGGCGCCAGCAATGGCAGCAAGATGGGGATCGGACTGAGCACCGTTTCCCGGATCCTGGATGACAACGACGGGGTGACCATCGTTCACAGCCATGTCGGCGAAGGAACAAAATTCGAACTTTATTTTCCTCTCATCGCCTGGGAAATATCCAGTGATCCTGAGCTTGAATCAGAGGTGGCGTTGAGTTTGGCGGAAGTTGTCGGCGGTTCCCTCATGGTGGAAACCTTTCCCGACCCCCCGGTCCCGGTGGAGGTGTCCTCCGGCGAACCCGTAGCCACGGTGCTGTTGATCGATGATGAAGAGATGGTGGCCCAGGTCATGACCAGCGGTCTGCAGCGTCAGGGGTTCCGCGTGATCACCCACACGGACAGCCGCAAGGCCCTGGTTGATTTTTCGCAGACGCCGGAAATTTTCGATGTCGTGGTTACCGACCAGATCATGCCCCACATGTCCGGCGTCCGGTTGACCCGCAAGATCCACGAGATCCGGCCCGATCTTCCCGTTATCCTCTTTACCGGGTTCCGGGACAGTTTCCACGAGCAGCAGGCACGCGAAGCCGGAGTTGTCGAATTCATGCTCAAACCCGGCAGCCATAGGGATCTCGCCAACCTCATCCGCCGCATGATACGCCGCAAGATGGCCGGCCGCGGATAAATCCCACCCATTCAATGCCTGATTTTTCCGGAATTGACGCTTCTTTCACTGGTTGTTAGATTCTCCCGGCGGCGGCCCCATCTGCTATGATCCTGCCCGCCTGGACTCAGAACACTCATGACCGGCACCAACGATACCCCGCAAAAGGGAACCACAATGACCAATTCCTTTTCCGACAACCTCAAAAGATTGAATGAACTCCGCGCCGAAGCCCACGCCGGCGGGGGCGCCGAACGCGTGGCGAAGATCCACGCCAAGGGCCGCCTGACGGCGCGGGAGCGCATCCACCTCCTTCTGGACGAAGGCAGTTTCCAGGAAACGGGAGTTTTCGTTACGCACCGCAGCCATGAAATGGGTATGGACAAAAACCGGCCCGTGGGCGACGGCATGGTCACGGGTGTGGGACGGATCGACGGCCGGCAGATCTACGTTTTTGCCCAGGATTTCACGGTCTTCGGAGGTTCCATGAGCGAGGCCAACGCCCTGAAGATCTGCCGCCTGATGGACCAGGCCCTGGAAAACGGCTGTCCCCTGATCGGTTTGAACGACAGCGGCGGAGCCCGCATCCAGGAGGGCGTGCGCTCTCTCGCCGGATACGCTGAAATCTTTTGGCGCAACACCATGGCTTCGGGAGTCATCCCGCAAATTTCAGCTATCCTCGGGCCCTGTGCCGGCGGCGCGGTCTATTCCCCCGCCATCACCGACTTCACCATGATGGTCGACAAGACAAGCTACATGTTCGTCACCGGCCCGAACGTCATCAAGATGGTCACCAACGAGGACGTCACCTTCGAGGAACTCGGCGGTGCCGATACCCACTCGACCAAAAGCGGTGTGGCCCACTTCATGGCCGCCAGCGATGCCGCCTGTCTGTTGATGACCCGACGGCTGATGAGTTTTTTGCCCCAGAACAACCTGGAAGAACCGCCCCGCATCACCCCCACCGATGCACCGGACCGGCGCGAGGAAAAGCTCAACAGCATCGTGCCCGACGACAACCGCAAGCCCTACGACATGACCGACGTGATCCGCCTCGTGGTGGACGAAGGCGACTTCATGGAAGTCCAACCGCGCCACGCCCAGAACATCATCTGCGGATTCGCCCGCCTGGACGGCCAGCCCGTCGGCATCGTGGCCAACCAGCCCAAATTCCAGGCAGGGGTCCTGGACATCAACTCCTCCATCAAGGGCGCGCGATTCGTCCGGACCTGCGACTGCTTCAACGTTCCCCTGGTCGTCTTCGAGGACGTGCCCGGCTTCCTGCCCGGGACCGAGCAGGAGTATGGCGGCATCATCAAGCACGGGGCCAAGCTCCTGTACGCCTTCTGCGAGGCCACGGTGCCCAAGCTCACCGTGATCACACGCAAGGCCTACGGCGGTGCCTACGACGTGATGAACAGCAAACATATCCGCGCCGATTACAACATCGCCTGGCCGGGCGCCGAACTGGCTGTCATGGGCTCCGAAGGAGCCGTGAACATCCTGTACCGCCAGGCGCTGGCCGACAGCAAGGATCCCGACGCCGAACGAAAAAAACTGGTGGACGAGTACAACGAGACCTATGCCAACCCGTTCATCGCCGCGGGCCTCGGTTACCTGGACGACGTGGTCGAACCCGCGGACACACGCCGGTACCTGATCAGCGCCCTGAATACCATGCGCGGAAAAAAGCAGACTCTTCCCCCGAAAAAACACGGCAACATTCCCCTGTAGGGAGAACATCTTGGCAACCCGCAAGACCGGCAGAAAATTCGACAAGGTTCTCGTCGCCAACCGGGGCGAGATCGCCGTTCGCATCATCCAGGGACTCAGGGAAATGGGTCTCGGAACCGTCGCGGTCTATTCGGAAGTCGATCGCACCGCGCTTCATGTGCTGATGGCCGACGAAGCCGTTTTCATCGGCCCGTCCCCCGCGGCGGAGAGCTATCTGGTGGGCGACAAGATCCTGGCCGCCGCCAGGGAGACCGGCGCCGGCGCCATCCACCCGGGTTATGGATTCCTTTCCGAAAACGGGCCCTTCAGCCGCCAGGTCGAAGAAGCGGGCCTGGTCTTTATCGGACCCACCGCCGAGTCCATGGAGGTCATGGGAGACAAGCTCGCCTCTCGCCGAAAGATGCGTTCGAGCGGGGTGACCGTCGTTCCGGGAACCGACGAGGCCGTGACCGACCCCGAAGTGGCCATCGGCATTGCCGAGGGGATCGGATATCCCGTCCTGCTCAAGGCTTCGGCCGGCGGCGGCGGCAAGGGCATGCGGATCGTGCGGAAATCGGGCGACATGGCCAGCGCCCTGCGCCAGACCATGGGCGAAGCCGGCAGCGCTTTCGGCAACGATGCCATCTTCGTGGAAAAGTACATCGAAAATCCCAAACACATCGAAGTCCAGGTTCTCGGTGACGGTCAGGGCAACGCCATCCATCTTTTCGAGCGGGAGTGTTCGGTTCAACGCCGCCACCAGAAAGTGATCGAGGAGAGCCCCTCCCCCTCCTTGACCCCCGAACTGCGGGAGAAGATTTGCGCCGCCGCGGTCCAGACCGCAGCCGCGATCGACTACCGCGGAGCCGGCACCGTGGAATTCATTCTCGCTCCCAACGGAGAGTTCTACTTCCTGGAGATGAACACACGGCTGCAGGTGGAACATCCTGTCACCGAAATGGTCACCGGCACCGACCTGGTCCACGCCATGGTAAAAATCGCTCTCGGGGAGGGCATCTGCTATCGGCAGGAAGATCTTCGGCAACAGGGATGGGCCCTGGAGTTCCGCCTCTACGCCGAGGATCCGAGCCGCAACTTCGCGCCCAGCATCGGCCGGATCGAGTCGATGACCATACCCCAGGGCCCGGGCGTCAGACTGGACCTGGGAGTTTACGAGGGGTTCGATGTCCCCATCCACTACGATCCCATGCTGGCCAAGCTGATCGTCTGGGGTGAGGACCGGGAGCAGGCCATCGCACGCAGCCGCCGTGTTCTCGGCGAGTTCACCCTGCACGGGCCCGTGCACAATCTGCCGTTCCATCAGTGGGCCCTCGAGCAACCCGCCTTTATCGACGGCAGCTACACCACCCACTTCGTGGAAGACGAGTTCGACCCCGCCGACTGGCTGCCGGAACTGGATGCCGGCCAGGCAGAAGCCCTGGTGGCGGCCACGGCCCTGTTCGAGGCCCTTCGCCGCAGTGGACAGGCCACCGAAGAGAAGAACGTGGACTGCGCCGCCGGCAACTGGAGACGCAACGCCCTGCGCTCCATGACGGGCAACAAATAGATTTTTCCGGCTTCCCGAGCCTTGATGAAAGGACCCTGACCGTGCTGATGAAGAAACGATACATCCTGAACTATGACGACAACCAATACGGAGCGGTCGTGGCTCAGGACGGGGCCGAAACCATGGTTCAGGTCGACGACGGGGACATGACACCGGTGAATTTTCGCCCGGTCCTGAACGGCAAAGCCATCTCCATCCGGTTCGGGGGCAGGCTGCACCTCATCCACCTGACCAATGCGGGGGGTAACGGTTCCGTGCAGGCCACCATCGGCGGTCGGCCGGTCAGTCTGACGGTCATGGACGAACTTCGCGCCCAGGCCCTGGAAAGCCTGGGCGACACGGTGGGCAGCGGCACCATCTGCGCGGATATTCCCGGGCTGGTGGTCCAGATCAAGGTCTCGAAGGGCCAGATCGTCCACAAGGGGGAACCCGTCATCGTGGTGGAAGCCATGAAAATGCAGAACGAACTGTTGGCAGCCATCAGCGGTACCGTGGCCGAAGTGCCTGTATCCGAAGGTGATTCCGTGAATCCCGGGGACCCCCTGGTCATCATCGAACCCGAGCCCGGGGTCTGACCAAAAACTTCTCTCCCACTTCCGTGTAACCATATCCCGGTTCATCCGTCCTTCTTTCTACCATGAACCATGCGCTATTCACACAATTGCTGGAAAGCAATCGCGACCGGGTTTACAACCAGGCGCTTTACTGCCTGCGTGATCCCGAGGACGCCCAGGACGTAACCCAGGAAGCCTTCGTCAAGTTGTGGCGGAATTACGAAAACATCGCCCCGGACAAGGCGGCGGGATGGTTGATGAGAGTGAACCACAACCTGTGCATAGACCTGATCCGCCGCCGGCTGTCGCAGCGGAAAAATTTCGGGTTTCCCGACCCGGATGCCGTCGAAAGACTGCCCGACGTCGAGTCCGGCAACCGGATCGAGGAAGCGCTCCAATTGGACCAGCAACAACGGACCCTGCTGGACGCCATGGATACCCTGCCGGCGGAAACACGGAGCGTGATGATGATGCATTACTTCCAGGAAATGAAGCTGCAGGAAATTGCGGAGGTCGTGGGAAAGACCGTCAGCGCCCTGAAGGTTCAGATCCATCGGGCCAGAAAATCGTTGCGGCTTGTCCTGACGGCTCCCTGCGAGCCGGGCCTGGACGTCAAAAGGGAGACGGGATGATGAACGGCTGCCGGGAAATCGAACTCGAACTCGTGGCCTACTGCAGCGGAGAACTGGATCCGGCCGGGATGGACACGGTCCGCCGACACCTGGACGGTTGCGCCTTGTGCCGGGAGGAACTGGGCCGGGAAATGGAAATCCGCGGCATCCTGGGATCGTTGCCGCAGGAAGAGTGTCCCGAGGCCCTGGAACGCCTTATCAATGCGGCCGCACCCCGGTCCGTCACATCAATTTCTTCAGCAAGGAACCGAAGGCGTATGACTGCCGTCCTCGTGCTGGCCGCAGCCAGCCTGGCGGTGGCACTCCTGGTGCCGGCTCTGGACCCGGTTTCCGGACCGGCCCAGTCCTGGACCGAGGAGGAAGTCGCCTCCGCCCGCCAGGAAGTGATGTTCACCCTGGCGCTGACCGTCAAAGTCATCGACCGCACGCGCAAGGACACGATGGTCGATGTTTTCGCTGATAAATTGCCTCACGCTATCGATGAATCGTTCAAGACGGTAAAACCCAAAACCTCTGGAGGAAACGGATGAAAACGCTTCACAAAACCTCACTCCTTACACTGGCGATCTGCCTGTTGTGCACCGGCTGGGCGCTGGCCGGCAACGTCGAAAAGGAAGTGGGATACATAGATCTGGAATGGATCGACATTCCCGAAGACGCCTCGGAAATCCAGGATATCGACCTGGGGCCGATCCTGGTGGACATAGCCAAGGACGCCAAGTCAAAGGGTGACGATGCCCTGTTCCAGGCCCTGGCCATGGTCCGCTCCATCCGCGTCAAATCTTTCTCCGTGGAAGAGGGCGGCGATGAAGCAGCCAGCGTCGCGGTGGCAAAGATCGCCACCAAGATGAAGGAAAACAATTGGAAACGCTTGATCTACATCAAGGATGGGGACGAGACGGTGTCGGTCAACACCAAGTACGACGGTGAAGATCTCGTCGGGCTGATGATCGTCACCTACGAACCCGGTGACAGCGTCGCCTTTGTCAATGTGGTCGGCGACCTGGACCTGGGCACACTGCTGAGTCTGGCCAAAAAAATCGACCACGGCAGCATCGAGGATATGCTCGAGGGCCTCGAAGGAGTCGATGGGGTATCGGTCCACCACGACGATGAGGACGACGACTGATCCGGCAGTCCCCCACCGGCTGCCAGAAAAGCGAAGGCCTCCCTTTGAGGGGAGGCCTTCGTGTATCGGATGACCGTCGGCTAAAAAGCGAATCGGGAAAGAAAAACACCCGCAGCCACCGCGGACCCGATCACCCCGGCCACGTTGGGAGCCATGGCGTGCATGATCAGGAAATTCGTAGGATCTTCACGGGCGCCCACCATCTGGCACACACGGGCGCTGTCCGGTACGGCGGACACCCCGGCCGCCCCAATGATCGGATTGATCTTATCCTTGGTGAACAGGTTCATGAACTTGGCGAAGAGAACGCCGGCAGCGGTAGCCACGCAGAAGGAAGCCGCGCCGAGCACGGCGATCTTGATCGAGGCCGGGGTCAGGAAGCGGCTGGCGTCCGTCGAAGCGCCCACGCACAGTCCCAGCAGGATGGTCACGATGTCGATCATAGAATTGCGGGCGGTCTTGGCCAGACGTTCGGTAACTCCACTTTCCTTGAGCAGGTTGCCGAAGAACAGGAATCCCAGCAGCGAAATGGCGCCCGGAGCGATACCGGCGCACAGGACGAAGGCCAGGATGGGGAAAATGACCCGGATACGCTTGCTGACCGGACGGGACGGCTTCATGCGGATCAGACGTTCCTCGCGGGTGGTCAGCAATTTGATGATCGGGGGCTGGATGACCGGCACCAGGGCCATGTAGCTGTAGGCCGCCACGGCAATGGCACCCAGCAGGTGGGGCGCCAGCTGGCTGGACAGGAAGATGGCGGTCGGACCGTCGGCCCCGCCGATGATGCCGATGGCGGCGGCATCCTTCTCCGCGAAGCCCAGCAGCAGGGATCCGGCGAAGGTCAGGAAGATGCCCGTCTGGGCAGCCGCCCCCAGCAGGATGAGGCGGGGATTGGACAGCATGGACGAAAAATCCGTCATGGCGCCGATGCCGAGGAAAATCAGGGAAGGGTACCAACCCTGGGTCACGCCGTTGTAAAGGACACTGAGCACGCTGCCGGATTCGTAGATCCCGATGTTCATGCCGCTGGTCAGGGGAATGTTGCCCACCAGCATGCCGAACCCGATGGGCACCAGCAGCAGCGGCTCATAATCCTTGGCGATACCCAGGTAGATGAACAGGCAGCCGATGGCCAGCATAACCATGTTGCCCCAGGCAAAATTGCCGACGATGCCGACCTGCAGAAAATCCCATAAAACTTCCATGGTGAGGCCCGATCTTTCCTAGACGAAATCCACGAGGGTCTGGTTTTCCCGGACGGCGTCACCGGCGGCGACCAGGACGGCCTTGATCTCTCCGGAGCCGGGCGCCGCGATGGCCGTCTCCATCTTCATGGCCTCGATCATCAGCAGGGTCTGGCCCTTTTCCACTTTTTCCCCCACCTTGACCTTGACCTCCAGGACCGTGCCGGCGATGGGCGAAGCTACACCACCGGTATCACCCGGGGCCGGGACGGCGGGGCCGGGCCCACCGACAGCCGCGGGCAAGGGAACGGGGCCCGGTGCGGACTGCGGGACAGCGGGCGCGGGCGGCAGAGGGGAGGCCGCGCGTTGCATTTCGTCCTTGGCGTCGAGAACCTCGACATCCACCTCGTAGGCAACTCCGTGGACCGTGATCTTCAACTTCATGACAGCTCCTGTCCGACCGGGCTTTCAGCCCGGAATGCTAACGATGGTCGCGTTTTCTTCTCACGGTGTGGGATCCCTGGAGGATCAGGCGGCCCTGGGCGGACCAGGGAGTCCGTTTCTGCCGCGGCGAAAGCAGACGCCGAATCCGACGCACCCTGAACCGGCCACCGACCGCGGTGGCCGCGGCGGCGGCTATCAGGACCAGCGTCGTATTGTCGATGGTGGGTTCCTTGTCCACGGCGGCCGCCGAATGACGGGCCTCATGGTCCAGCCAGCGGTCGTCCAGCCGTTTGAGGACAGCGACCACGGAGGCGATCAGGGCCAGCACCCCGAAGACGATCAGGATGCCCACGATCGCCAAGGTTCCCATTTCCGGTGTAATATCGCCCTGCACGTCCGGCAACTCCTAGAGGGGAATCAGGCCGTGTTTTTTCTCCGGCCTGACTTCGCGTTTGGACTTGAGAATCTCCAGGGACAGGGCAATGTAGGACCGTGTCTCCGAAGGCTCAATGACATCATCAACCATGCCCCTGGCCGCGGCCGCATAGGGTGTGGAAAATTTCTCGTTATACTCGTCCATCAGTTCCCTGCGCCGGGCGTCGGGATCCTCGGCTTCGGCGATTTCCTTCCGATACAGCACGTTGACGGCGCCTTCGGCACCCATGACGGCAATCTCGGCCGATGGCCAGGCCGCCACCCGGTCCGCCCCCATCGAACGCCCGCACATGGCCAGGTAGGCTCCTCCATAGGCCTTGCGCACCACGATGGTGATCTTGGGCACGGTGGCCGCCCCGTAGGCGAACAGCATTTTGGCGCCCTGCCTGATGATGCCGCTGTATTCCTGCTGAACCCCGGGCATGAACCCCGGCACGTCCACGAAGGTGACCAACGGAATGTTGAAGGCGTTACAGAACCGGATGAACCGGGCGCCCTTGACCGATGAATCGATGTCCAGCACCCCGGCCTTGTGCGCTGGGTTGTTGGCGACCACCCCGATGGTCGATCCTTCCATACGGGCGAAGCCCACGATCAGGTTGGGAGCGTAATGCTCCTGGACTTCCATCAGGTCGCCGCCGTCGACCACCCTGCCGATCAAATCGTGCATGTCGTAGGCAACACGCGGATTTTCCGGCACCAGGTCGTTCATCTCTTCATCGGGACCGACGGTCTCCTCGTGCATCTCTTCGATAAAGGGCGGATCGTCCGTGTTGTTGCTCGGCAGGAACGACAGCAGGCGCTTGGCGAGTTCGATTCCCTCGCCCCCGCTCTCGGCCACAAAATGCACCACGCCCGAATAGTGGGAATGGCTTTCGACGCCGCCCAGCTGTTCGGCTGTCACGTCCTCACCGGTGACCTGCTTGATGACACTGGGGCCGGTGATGTACATCTGCCCCTCGTGGCGCACCTGGATGATGAAATCCGTCAGGGCGGGCGAGTAGGCCGCGCCCCCGGCGCAGGGTCCGCTGATGATGCTGATCTGGGGCACGACCCCGGAAGCCTTGATGTTGCGGTAGAAGATGTCGCCATAGCCCGCGAGGGAACCCACGCCCTCCTGGATGCGAGCCCCGCCGCTGTCGTTGATGAAAATAATGGGATCGCCGGTCTTGAGGGCGTCGTCCTGCAGATCGCTGATCTTACGGGCGGTGGCTTCGCCCACGGCACCGCCGGCCACCGTGAAATCCTGGCTGATGGCGTAAACCGGCCGGCCGTCAAGCAGGCCGTAACCCGTCACCACGCCTTCACCCGGCAGTTCCTTGCCCGCCATGCCGAAATCGACACACCTGTGCTGCATGAACGGGTGGGTTTCCTGGAAAGTGTCCTGGTCGAACAGCTGCCCAAGCCGTTCGCGGGCGGTCCGTTTGCCGGCGGCGTGCTGCTTGGCGATGCGTTTTTCCCCGCCACCGAGGTACAATTTCGCCTTTTTACGGCGTAACTCGTCAATTTTCGAATCCGACATGATATTCCTTTTCTTGACCATTCCCGGAAGAGGGTCTCGCTCCACCTCCGGGAAATCCATGCTCACTTACGGGGATAGTTAACATCTGGAATCGTATTGTCAAATTTTTGACAGGTAAAAACGGGAATTAACCCCATATTGAAAACGACCTGGCTAAGTCATTGATTCCACGATCATTAATAACAGCCTGCTAGAACCAGACAATGAACTGCAGGGACCCCATACCCGACCAGCCGTAGTAGCTGAATCTGTGGCTGTCATCGGTGTCCCCGTACAACTGGACCTGCCCCGATTCGGGGTAGAGCGTCCGTTCAGCCTCGTCGGTGGAGATCCACGAATATTGCAGGCCAAAGGCGGTTTCGATGGTGAGGAAATCCAGAATGACGAAGGAGGGCCGGATCCCCAGGCTCAGATCCCAGGTGGAGCGATCCAAATCCCGGACACTGTCACGCGAGTTTTCCGGATGCTCCAGATCAACGCCACTGTAGGAGTACCTGCTGTCCGACCAGGTGTATTGAAGTCCGGTGTAACATACCAACGCCAAAGGTCCGCGGCGCGAGACGAGACGGCCGGCCTGCAACCTGACGAAGCCGGATTCCCTCTTGTCTTCACGGACCGACCGGCTGTCACTTTCATTCCATTCAGGGGGACTGCCCGTGTCGTATTGAAAACCTTCACTTGTGGAAAGATTGTCGTTGGGCCCCGCCGCGACAGCCAGTTCCCAGACGCCGCCGAGCCAAAGACGCGCGGTCAGTCCGTTGTCCCAGCCCAGGCCCCACTTGCGGTCCACCGGACCGGTCTCGGCAGCATTGGCCCCGATAGCCGAAAACATGACGACCACAGCCAGGACCACGATCAAGGCTCCACCCGGGTGTTTGGAAAAGGACATACAATTCTCCATCGGAATTTCTATTTGAGATTTTCCGGATTGAGGCCTTCCAATTCCGGGATGACGAACAAACCGTCTTTGCGAACCAGCTTTCCGTCAAACCAGATCTCCCCGCCGCCCCACTCCGGTGTCTGGATCAAAACGATGTCCCAGTGCTGCGCCGACTTGTTGCCGTTGAAGGCGGCTTCATAGGCGTTGCCGGGCGTCAGGTGGAAACTGCCGCTGATTTTTTCGTCGAACAGCGTGTCCAGCATGGGCGCGGTGATGTGGGGATTCACGCCCAGGGCGAATTCGCCGAAATAGCGGGCTCCCTCGTCGATGTTCAGGGCGTCTTCCAACTTGGACTGGTCTCCGTCACAGGTGGCTTCGACAATTTTCCCCTCCTTGACCACGAAACGGATGTTGTCCAGCACCACGCCACCCTGCCGGCTCTTGGTGTTGTACTGGATGACCCCGTTGACGCTGTCCTTCACCGGCGCGGTATAGACCTCGCCGTCGGGAATGTTCCGGCCGCCGTCACACTTGACCGCGGGCAGGCCCTTGATGCTGAAGCTCAGGTCGGTGCCCGGCCCCTTGATCTCGACCTTGTCCGTCTTTTCCAAAAGGGCGTGCAACGGATCCATGGCCTTGCTCATCCGGGCGTAATCCAGGCAGCAGACATTGAAGTAGAATTCGGCGAAGTCCTCGGTGGAACGTTCGGCCGACTGGGCCATCGCGGGATTGGGATATCTCAGCACGCACCACTTTTTCTTCAGGCGGATGGGAATATGCACCTCGCCCCAGTAGGCCTTGTCGTGCCACTTCATGCGGTCGGCGTCGACATCGGCGAGGTCGAAAGGGTTGGAGCTGCCGCGGACGCCGATGTAGGCGTCCACCGCTTCCATGATCGGTTTGTGGAAAGCGCCCCAGGCGGCGAACTGTTCCTCGCCGGCGTTGTTGATGAAACCGCGGCTGAGCGTCTCGTCGTTGTAGTACCAGAAGGGTACCCCTCCGTGCACCGTGGCGACCCGCACCAGTTCCTTGCCCAACTCCATGGCTTCGAGTCCCTTGATCTCGATATATATTTTTTCACCGGGCTGGAGTTTGACGCTGTAGGTGATGAGCTGTTCTGCCAGTTGGGTAATACGCGGGTCCATCGGAGCCTCCTTGGGGGGATTGGTGCCGTGATCATGATAACCAACCAGCACCCCGGGTCCTACCCAAAAATATCGGCCGAAAACAATCCGGAGATTTCACTTCCGTAAAAGTTGCCTATATATTGGCTGAAGATGCGAATATTCCGACCAGATCCCCCAGGAGGATGCCCCATGTGCGCCGACATCACCAATCCCGCCTCAATACTCCCGCCGGGCACCGCGGGTTTCGTCGACCACATCGGGATCGCCGTGGCGGACCTTGATGAAGCCCTGACCCTTTACCGGGACCTGCTGGGACTGGAGTTGGAGAGGCTGGAAGAAGTTCCCCAGGAAAACGTGAAGGTCGCTTTTCTCAAGCTGGACCGGTCCGGCGCGGTCGGTCACGTGGAACTGCTGGCCCCCATGTCGGACGAGGGCGCGATTGCCAACTTCATCGCCCGCAAGGGACCGGGCCTGCATCATATCGCCCTGGCCGCCGACGACATCACCGCCTTGCTGGACCGCTGCCGCCAGGCCGGATTGAAACTCATCGACCAGGAACCGCGCACCGGAGCAGGCGGAAAGCAGATTGCCTTCCTGCACCCCAAATCAGGCGGTGGAGTCCTGATCGAGGTTTGTTGCGGCGGCAGCCACTCCGCCGAATAAGCGCATCAGCGCTCCGAGAAAACGCCCACATCGCGCCAGGTGCACTTGCCGGTGACGGGCGTCTGATCGGGCTCGCCCGCGGGGTTGACCCACGACGGCACATACCCCGCGCCGAACATGACTCCCACCTGTTGGCTGCTCTGGTTGCCAACGTACAGGGCCACCGGTTCGCAATCGGGGCAGCCCTCGAGTTGGGCGCAGGACATCAGACCGGAAGGATCTAGACCGATCCTCACGTTTTCCGGCCGCCCCTGAATCATGACCTTCCAGCGGACGATGAATACCTTGTTGTCCCTGATCTTTTCCCCCGGGGACAGGCCGGCCGCGATGTGTCCCATTTCCTTGCCCACGTTGAGGACCTTCGAGGGGAACTCCTGCTCCAGGACGAAGGCCTCGGCCCCGGTGATGGACAGTTTCAACTCGATTCCTCCCAGGTGCAGGAAGGCTTCCCCGTCTTTGGCCACGGGCTCGAATTCCGTCAGCCAGGCGTAAAGGTCGAAGGAGGTCACGCCATTTTCGGATTCATCGGTATGCAGGACCGTAACCAGGGAGTCGCCCTGGACAAAAGAGAAACGGATCAGCCCGTTATCCCCGCACCAGGTCGAAGCCGTTGAACTGAGGGGCAACAAAATCCCCGCCAGCAGCACAAAGGCCAAGGCGGCCCTTGCCGGAACCGGATATTTCGCATTCATCGATTTTCCTTTCGATCCGCGGATCAACTACCAGTACTGGCGTAATTCCTTACGCCGCGTTGCCAGATAAGGACCGACCCGCCGAACACCACCAGGCCCACCAGTGGTGTCAGCAGGGCAAGTCGTCCAAATTCCTCACTGCCGAGAAACCAGGTGGCCGGGAAAAAGGCCACCCAGGCGAACGGCAGTACGAATGTCAGGAAAATCCGGATGGGCAGGCTGTAGATGGTAATCGGATACCTGCTGAACCGGATGATATTGTACACGGGGGGCGCGAGTCCCATTCTGTCCTCGTGCCAGAACGACACCGAGGTTATCGCCAGGAACACGCCCATGTAAACCAGCGACGCCGACGGCGCCAGGACCGCCAGCATCAGGATTTCTTGTACACCGAAGTCGAGCCCGAGTTTCATCCCCGCGTAGGTCATCATCACGATCCCCAGCAGGATCTCGTTGAGGCCCGAAACGTTGAAGGACTCGAAGATGACCTGGGCCAGGGTGCCCACCGGACGCAACAGCACACGGTCGAACTTGCCCTGAATGATGTACTGGTCGCTGAAGCGGTACAGGTTGACGCTGACCAGATTGAACAGGCCCAGCGGCAGCAGGCTGAAGGCATAGATGAACAGGACCTGTTCGAAGGACCATCCATCCAGTGCCTTGACCTTGCTGAACAGGGTCGACAGCACCGCCAACTGGATGACCATGCTGAAGGAAACGGCCAGGGTGTCGACGAAAAAGTCCATCCGGTAGGCTAGCCGCATCTTGACAAATTGCGCGAAGTAGGCGGCGAAAATGCCTGCCTGCCATACAGTTCGCTCCATGCGGTTCTTCTGGGGAAGATCGGTCCAATTGATTTCGGTTTCCTTCATGTCACCCCCCCTGAACCACGACGTGGCGCACGGAAATCCGCCAGACGAGACGGCCGGCAATGAACAGCCCCACGGCCCAGGCCACTTGCAGCAGCAGGGCCGCGTAGAGTTCTTCGCCCGGCCGCTTGCCCAGGTAGATGGTCACCGGAATGTAGCTGATGCCCTGGAACGGCAGCCATTCCACCGCGCGCTGGAACCATTCCGGAAAAAAGGTGAACGGCACCACGACGCCCGTGAGAAAGTCCATGCTCACCATCTTGGCCCGCAGGACACCCTGGATGTTCTTCATGTTGAAGGCCAGGCAGCCCAGCAGGAAATTGATCTGACTGTAGATGACCAGGGCCAGGCAGAAACTGATGAACGTCCACAGGTACAGGATTGATTCCGGCGGGCGACCGATATGGAACAGCGGCACGATCACCACCATGATGGGCAGCGTGAACATGATCAGCCGGAAAGCGGATTCGCCGACGGCTTCGAACATCATCACCGTCTGCACGTGGAACGGCTTGATCAGTTGCATGGCGATTTCGCCCTCGGTGATCATGCGCATCAGGTCGCGGGCGATGTTGTTGAAATAGAAGCTGCGGCCGATCCAGCTGATGGCCACGTAGGTGATCATTTCATCCAGGCTCAGTCCGCCGATGGTGGCATCTCCGGAATCGGCGATCCGGCTGGCGAACAGGGCGGTGTAGAGATAGTAGTGGCCCGATACGAAAATAGTGTAGCTCACCACGCCGGTGTAGTAGCGCAGGCGGTAGGCCAGGAATTTAAGGAACGCCAGACGGATGAAATGGAAGTACAAACCCACCGAAGCGGCGGCCGTACGCCGCCAGGGTTCGAGAACCGACGGACTCACCTGGCTGCCGGTTGATTCGATCACGAAGCCTCCCGCCCGCTTTGGCGATAGATTTCGCGAACCACCTCGTCGATGCCTTGCTCGGCCATGTGCAGGTCCAGAACGTGGCACTCGTTGACCAGGCGTTTGATCACCTCGGCCCCGGGCACCTCGACCCGATTGAATTCCGCGTGATGGCGCAAACCCTGGACTTCATCCCACGTCACCGGAAGTCCGGCGGTGATGGCGGCCAGTTCCCCGCTGGTGGCGCTGTCGCGCAATTCCACCGTCATGCGGACCCGGCGACCCACCCGACGGCGCAAATTGTCCAGCTCACCGTCGAAATGCACCCGGCCCTTGTCGATGATGATCACTCTCTTGCACAGCTGTTCGATATCGCCCAGGTCGTGGGTGGTCAGGATCACCGTAACACCCTCGCGTTCGCAGATTTCCCGCAGGAAGATCCGGACGTTTTCCTTGGCCAGCACATCGAGCCCGATGGTGGGCTCATCGAGGAACAGCACCCGAGGCCGGTGCAGCAGGGCCGCGGCCAGGTCGCAGCGCATGCGCTGGCCGAGGGAAAGTTTGCGGACCGGCTGGTGCAGGTACTGCCCCACTTCGAGCAGATCGTCGAACAGCTTCATCTGCCGGTCGTAGGTGGCGTCATCCACCTCGTAGATCTTTTTCAACAGCCGGAAGGATTCCACCACCGCCAGGTCCCACCACAGCTGGGTTCTTTGGCCGAACACCACCCCGATGTGCCGGGTGTATTGCAGTCTTTGTTTCCAGGGTACCAGCCCCCCCACGGTGACCGTACCAGCGGTCGGGGTCAGAATTCCGGTCAGCATCTTGATGGTGGTGGATTTGCCCGCTCCGTTGGCCCCGATATAACCCACCATTTCACCGGCCGGAATGTCGAAGGACACTTTTTCGACCGCGCGCAGGAGTTCCTTCCGGGGACGGATCAGATCCACCAGCCCGCCGGTGACGCCCTCGCGCTTCTTGATGAGACGGTAGTCCTTGGTCAGGTTGCGAACCTTGATGAGGGGTTCCATCAGAAAGGCAGATCCTCTCCGGAGCCGGGATCCGGCTCCTCCTCGGATCCTGACTGCTGCAGACCCGCCACCAGTTCGCGCACTTCGCTGTCCGTCTTTTCCAGTTTCTGACGGCAGACCTGGATCAGCTCCACCGCTCGCTTTACCTCATCGCCCAGCAGGTCGATATCGACCTCATCCTGTTCGAGATTGGCCAGGATCTGCTCGACCTCGCTGACCGCCTCACCGAAAGAGAGTTTTTTGGCCGGGGTCTTTTTTGGGCTCGTTTTTCTTTCCGCCACTTCGTTTTTCCTTTCCCTTGGTCGTTGGTTTTCCATTTCCTGGCTGAACCAGACTTCGAACCTGTCCGTCACTGAATCGCGTATCTATGAGATCCCCCACCGCCAGGGCCGCGGCCTTGGTCACGGCCCGTCCGTCCCGGTCCAGGGTGATGGTGTAGCCGCGGGCCAGCAGCCGGCTCGGATCCATCAGCCGCACCTGGGTGGCCAGGCTATCCAGACGGGCGCCCTGGGTTGCGACCGGTCTGAGGACTTCGCGTCCCAGGCGAGAGACCAGGGACACCTGCTTCTGCCGGGCTTCGGCGGCGCGGGCAACCGCCGCGGCGGAAATTCCGATCCCCAACCCGGCCAGAATCCGCCGCCCGCCGGCGAGGTTGCGGGACACCCGGTCCTGTAAAAGTCCGGCCACGGACTGGTACCGGACCCGGGCCCTGAGACGGACGCCTTCGCTGGCGCGGATCAACCGGTCCGCCACGTCGATGCGATCATGGGAAACCACCAACAGGTCCCCGACCGCCCCCAACAACCGAGCCGCTGCATCCTCCAACCGCGCTGAGGCTTCGTCGACCCTTTCCACCAGGAACTCGGCGGCCGCGGTGGGTGTCTTGCAGGCGTGATGGGCAACCAGGTCCGCGATAGCCTGGTCGACTTCGTGGCCAATGGCGGTGATCACCGGAACCGGGCTCTCGGCGATGGCCACCGCGAGATCGCGCTGGTCGAACCACGAAAGATCGGCCCGCGATCCCCCGCCCCTGGTGATGACAATGACATCGACCCCGGCATTGACGTGCCCCGCGAGGGCCTTGATGACCTCGGGCTGTGTCTGCTCACCCTGCATCTTCGCCCCGCGCAATTTGACCTTGAAACCCCAGGGACTGTCTTCCAGGCCCGTCATGAAGTCCCGTTCGGCCGCGCTGCCCGGCGAGGTGATCAGCCCCACGTTCAGAGGCAGTTCCGGAAGACTTAATCCCGCGTTCCTGTCCAGCAGGTCTTCCTGTTTCAGGTAGGCCAGGGTTTCCCGGCGCCGCGCCTCGAGCCGGCCCAGGGAGAAATTCTTGTCCACGCCGACGACCTTCAGGCTCATCTTCCCGAATTTGGCGTAGAAGTCGACCTTGCACTCGAGGCAGACCTCGATCTTGTTCGCGATCTGGAAATCGGGATCGGTGCCGTCGAGGTAGCGCCCGAGGCCGAATCGCTGGCGGTCCCACCCCATCAGGGAGGTGGAGATCTGGTACTCGGCGGCTCCGCTGCCGCCTGTTTCATGGAGCTCGAAATATATATGGGTGCGGCGGGCGGCATCACTGGGAAGACGCTGGACTTCACCCCTGACCCACACGGTCCGGGGAAAGGCCCGTTCCATGGCGTCGGAAATTTCCTCGTTGATCTGCCTGACGGTCAACACCTGGCGTTCGTTTCCGGGGGTCGGGTCGAACAGTGGGTCGGTACTCAAATCTTCACCTCCTCCCAGTTGCTTTTGACGAATATGAGAATCATGCCCACGGCATACAAAGTGAACCAGGTCAGCAGGGCCAGCCAGGCGCCCATCAAACCGCCATTCAGGACGATTCCAAAAAGATAGGCCAGGGGCGGCAACAAGCCGAATCCGGTGATGATGTCCACCATCATCACCGCGCGGGTCATTCCGGCCCCACGCAATGCTCCGGCCAGGGTCAGTCCCACGGCGTCGATCAGCTGGACGAGTCCCATCAACCTGAGAATGGGAACGCCCGCGGCGATCAATTCCTCACTGGGGAGAACAGTCGCATCAGGGATTCCGGAGCCCACAGGAAGATAACTCCGAACAGGCCCATGAACACCATGGACAGCCCCACCCCGTACCAGGACGAACGCCGGGCTCCGCGGGGATCCCCCCGGCCCAGCGACTGGCCCACCAGGGTCTGGACCGCGGCGCCCACCCCCACCCCCGGCATGAAACTGAGCGACGCGATGCGCATCACCACGTTGGCCGCGGCCACCGCGATGATGGATATCCGGCCCAGGATAAAATAGAACACCAGGAATCCGATGACGATACCGAATGTCTGCAACGCGGGCGGCCAGGCGATTTTCAGAAATGGCCTGATGAGGCGTGCCTGGAAATTGGATCGGCACAATATCCGGAAACGGTGCCGAACCATCGGACGCAAAAGAAACCCGAGGATGACCAGGCTTGCCAACAGCGCGCTCAGGGAGCTGGCCAGGGCCGCGCCGCCCACCCCCATGGCCGGGGCCCCCAGATTGCCGAAAATGAACACCCAGTTCAGCAGCACGTTGACCAGATTCATGCCGATACCCACGCCCATGCCGATCCTGGTCCAGCCGATCCCGTCGAAAACAGCTTTGGCCTGAAAGAAAAACAGCAACGGCAGCATGCCCGCATAGCGATACACCAGGTAGGATTGGCCCAGTTCCCTGACCTCGGGATCCGTGGTCACCAACCCGATCAGGGCTTTGGGCCACAGAAGCCCCACCAACATGAAAACAGCGCCGGCCATCAGGCTGACGGTCACGGCGGTGGCAAGGATCGAGCCGACCTCGGACTGGCGGCCCTCACCCACGCGCCGGGCGGTGAAAGTCTGGGCGGCGACATCCACGGACTTGATGCTCATGGCGATGGCCGAAAACAGCAGGGTCGCCACCGCGACGGCCGCCAGAGCCTCATCGCCCAGCCGGCCCACCATCAGCGTATCGACCAGGCCCATGAGTGTCTGGGACAATTGACCGAAAACAATAGGCGTCGCCATACCGGTTATTGTCACCAGCAGGCGACGCCGGGAAACGTCTCCCAATCTGACTCCGGCGGCAACCGGACTCGGCACCGTGTCAGGAAACAAGGATCTGCAGGGCCCTGGCCATCAAGCGCGCGCCGAAGCCGGTGCCGCCCTTGGGCCCGGTGGCCGTTGCGGCGGTCGACCAGGACGGCCCCGCGATATCGATGTGGGCCCAGGGTGTTTCGTCATCGACGAAATACGAAAGGAAGGCCGCCGCGGTCAGGGCTCCACCTTCGCGGCCCTTGCCGAGGTTCTGGAGATCACTCCAGGTCCCCTCGACCTCCTTTTTGTGCTCATCCACCAGAGGCAGGTGCCAAACCCTTTCGAACGTTTCGCCGCCGGCCTGTTTAAGGGCGTCGACCAGGGTGCCGCTGTTGGACATCAGACCCGCGAAATGATTGCCCAAGGCGATCACACAGGCGCCGGTCAAAGTGGCGGCATCGATGATGTAGTCCGGTTTGTCACGGCCCGCGTACCACAGGGCGTCGGCCAGGACCAGCCGGCCTTCGGCATCGGTATTAAGAACCTCGACGGTCTTGCCGCTGGCCATGGTGATGACGTCGGCGGGCTTGACGGCCAGCCCGTCGGGCATGTTTTCAGCCGTGGGCACAATGACACGAAGGTTGACCGGTAACTTGAGACGGGCAGCGATGAGACCCGCTCCGAGCACCGCGGCCGCGCCTCCCATGTCGCCTTTCATGAGATCCATCCCCGCCCCGGGTTTCAGGGAAATCCCGCCCGAATCGAAAGTGATGCCCTTGCCCACCAACGCGATGCTGGGGGCTTTGCGGCCGGCCGCGCCGGGTGCCCGGTACTGCAGGTCGATCAGCCTAGGCTCTTGCCGGCTGCCCTGCCCCACGCCAAGGATGCCGCCCATGTTGAGCTTTTTCATCTGCGCGACGTTCAGGATCCGGCAGGTCAGGCCCTCGGCCCGGGCCATGCGGCGGGACCGCGCGGCCAAATCCCTGGGAGTAAGAATATTGGGAGGCAGGTTGACCAGGTGGCGCGCGAAATTGCAACCGGCGGCGAAAGCCTCGGCTTCGAAGACACCCTCGCGCAGGGCCTTGGCGCGGGACCCGCCGGCGAGCAGCTTTCCCTGACGGGGAAGGACGGGTTTCTTTTTGCCCGTCTTGAGTTCGCCGATGGCGGCCAGGGCCAGTTCAGATCCCTCGACCCAGCAGCGGGCAATGGTCCGGTCGTCGAAACCGAGGGCGCCGGACACCGGGACCTGCACCAACACACGTTCCGCTTTCATGGTCCGGGCCCGTTTGGCGGCGAGCCCCGCGACCTTGCGCAGGGTTTCCAGACCGGTTTCTTCGGCCTTGCCCAGCCCGGCCAGCAGGATCCACCCCGCCTTGACGCCGGGGCAGGGCACCGGAAACAGGGACTCGGCCCCGCCGGTAAAGCCGCTCTTTCGAATGAGGGTCAACAGGCCGGGTCCGCCTCCATCCAGGCCGCGGAGGTCCGCTTTCAAAGGTTTGAGATCAGCCTCGTCGTTCTTCTGGAAAACAGGATAAATCATAAGGTCGCCCGCTGTGTCGGCGAGGGATGTCCGGGATACGGTCCAACGCATGAATGAAATCCTCCAGGATTGAATGGGTCGTTAGAGGCCACATTCTAGCATCGTGCCGCCAATTGGCCATCCCCTTTATGGCCATGGCCGGCAAAAGCCCGGCAAAACCCTTGAGGGTGGGTGCCGTCCGTTCTAGACTGCACCAAATCAACCAGATCCCAACCGAGGAAACCCGCATGATCCGGAAAAATTCTCTGCACTGGCAAATCCTGGCCGCCCTGGCCCTGGGCGTGGGCGCGGGCCTGCTTTGGCCAAAAGGCTCCACCATCCTCGGCAATATCCATCCGTACGCGGTCTTTGACTTCCTGGGCACGCTTTTCCTCCGGGCCCTGAAGATGGTGATCGTGCCTCTTCTGGCGGGGTCGATCATCTCGGGTGTGGCCGGAGTCGGCGCCCGCCGCGGGTTGGGACGCCTGTTCGGCAAAACCTTTGGCTGGTATGTAACCACCAGCCTGCTGGCGATTTTGACGGGACTTCTGCTGGTGAACCTCATCCAGCCCGGAATCAGTGACGGGATGCCCGTCGGCCAGCGCATGGGCCTGAGCGAGGCGCCGCCGGAACTGGCCGAAAAGCTTGCCGGCCGCGGGGCTGGTGATATCGTGGGCATCATCCAGCGCATGGTCCCCGAAAATCCCGTGGCCGCCGCCGCCGAAGGCCAGATGCTGCCCCTCATCTTCTTCTGCCTGCTGTTCGGTCTCGCGGTCACCACCCTGCCCGAGGAGAAACGGCGCGCCCAGCTGGGATTCTGGGAAACTCTTTTCGCAGCCATGATGAAGATTACAGGATGGGTCATCGCCACGGCGCCTTTGGGTATCTTCGGACTGATGGCCAAGATCACCGCGGCCAGCGGCTTCGCCGCCTTCGCTCCCCTGGCCCGCTACGGTCTGACGGTGTTGGGAGCTCTCTTCATCCACTCGGTCATCATCCTGCCGCTGCTGATCTGGATTATCGGAAGAGTGGCCCCGCAACGCCACATCCGGATCATGGCGCCGGCACTTTTGACGGCCTTCAGCACCCGCAGTTCCTCGGCCACGCTGCCGCTGACCATGGACCGCATCGAAAACGGCGCCGGCGTCAGCAACCGGGTCACGAGTTTTGTCCTGCCGTTGGGAGCCACCATCAACATGGACGGCACCGCCCTGTACGAATGCGTTGCCGCCATGTTCATCGCCCAGGCCTACGGGGTGGAACTGGGTTTCTTTTCCCAGATGCTGGTGGTATTCACGGCCCTGCTGGCCAGCATCGGCGCCGCAGGGATTCCCGCCGCCGGCCTGGTGATGATCGCGGTCATCCTGGAAGCGGTCGGCCTGCCGCTGGAGGGATTGGCCCTGATTCTCGCCATCGACCCTATACTGGATATGTTCCGCACCGCGGTGAACGTATGGAGTGACAGTTGCGGAGCCGTGGTTGTCGCGCGGACCGAGGGCGAAACCGACGTCCTGGTCAAATGACCCGGTGGTTTATTGCAACGGTTTAGTGTAAAGTTCGTAGTTTAGGGACGGGTACTTGGACGGACGACCACCAACCATGGAGATTTTGTTTTGACGGCAGGCTACGGACCGGACGACTTCAACAACAACGACGATTTCCAGGACGGAGTCGACGAGGGCTTCGGAACCACCGGAACCGAAGGCCTGTTGCTGCCCCCCTGGGAACGCCGCGAGAGATACGGTTTTCTCAACGGGTTGTACCTGACCATCAAGGATGTCCTGCTTAGCCCCCGCACCTTCTTCCACCGCATGCCCACCCGGGTGGGACTGGCCCAACCCTTGTTTTTTGCCCTGGTCCTGGGCGTCGTGGCCGCATTTTCGGCTGGATGTGGGGACTGGCCGGCAGTTCCCTGCAGATGTTCCTCGCCGATGATCTTGATGAAATCATCAAGGGCCCCCTGTATTCCTTCATCGCTTTCCTGTTCAGCCCCGTCACCGTCGCGATCCTGGTTTTCCTCAAGGCGGGTCTCATCCACCTGGTGCTGATGCTCGTCGGCGGCAACAAACTGGGTTTCGAGGCCACCTTCCGGGTGGCGGCCTATGGTGAAGCGGCCAGCATCCTGGCCATGTTGCCTTTCTGCGGTGTATTTCTGGGTGTGATGTGGAGTCTGTTCATCACCATCGTCGGTCTGTACAGCATCCACGAGACCGATCCCTGGCGTGCCGTACTGGCGGTGGTCGCCCCCATGGCCCTGTGTCTGTCGTTCATCAGCGCGAGTGCCATCCTGGTGATGATGGGCTTGAGTTGATCCGGTCCCATGCGCCTGGCTCCTGAAAAATCCCCCTTGCCCCGCTTGCTGGTTTTTCCCTTTGGATTGTTGGCCCTGTTCGGGCTGGCGGCCTCCCTGTTCGTCCCGGACAAGGTGTTGCTTCTGGCCCATTGCCCGCTGCGCGACCTGACCGGCCTTCCCTGCCCCACCTGCGGAGGAACCCACGCGGCGGTGGCCCTGGCCCACGGACGTCCGGCCGAGGCCTTCACGACCAGCCCCCTTGTTGCCGGGGCTCTGGTCTTGTTTTCCATCTGGTTGATGGCCGGATTGGCGACCACCCTGGTCCCCGCGTGGCGGCACGAACTGGTGTTGGGTCCACGGGAAAAAAGAACCGCCAGGTTTCTGGCGGTTCTCCTTGTCCTTTGGGGCTGGGCCTGGGTGATTTTCCGATCCCCCGGTTGAGAATCAGTATTCCGCCAGCAGCTTGCGGGCGATGACCAGACGCTGGATTTCGCTGGTGCCCTCGTAGATGCGCGTGACCCTGACGTCCCGGTAATAACGCTCCACCGGGTATTCCTTGCAGTACCCGTAGCCGCCATGGATCTGCACCGCGGTATCGGCAGCGCGGCAGGCAGCCTCGGAGGCCATCACCTTGGCCATGGCCGCCTCCTTGGTGAACGGGCGGCCTTCATCCTTCAGCCAGCAGGCCTGGTAGCCCATCATGCGCGCGGCCTCCAGTTCGGTCCCCATATCCGCGATCATGTTCTGGATCACGGGTTGGGCAGCCAGGGCCTTGCCGAACTGTTCGCGGGTCCGGGCGTAATTGATGGCTTCCTCGAAGCAGGCCTGCCCGATTCCCATGGCCTGGAAGGCAATGCCGATGCGGCCGCCGTCCAACGCCGTCAAGGCGATACGCAGGCCGTCACCTTCGCTGCCCAGAAGATGGGCGGCCGGCACCCGGACCTCGTCCAGGTCGATGGTCACGGTATCGCTGCACCGCAGCCCCATCTTGTCTTCCTTCTTCGCCACCGAGAGCCCGGGAGTATCCTTTTCAACGATGAAGGCGTGGGTGTCCTTGTGCCCGACAGTGCCAGGCGTGCGGGCCAAAACCACATAGAAAGCCGCGCGGGAACCATTGGTGACCCAGGCCTTGCTTCCATTCAGCACGTAATGGTCGCCGT
The DNA here is from genome assembly GCA_030592845.1 of Candidatus Krumholzibacteriia bacterium. Taxonomy (GTDB): domain Bacteria; phylum Krumholzibacteriota; class Krumholzibacteriia; order LZORAL124-64-63; family LZORAL124-64-63; genus JAGLCY01. The sequence goes on from JAUVII010000023.1 coordinate 25,989, forward strand.
CTTTCCTGGCGGTGGCGGACAGACCCGCGGCATCGCTGCCGGCACCGGCTTCCGATACGCAAAAAGCAGCGATCTCACCGGCTGCCATGCGGGGCAGGAACCGTTCCTTGACCTCTTCGGTGCCGAACATGGCCAGAGGATAACTGCCCACGCTGTTGTGCACCGTGATCATCACGCAGACTCCGGCGCTGGCCTTGGCCAATTCCTCGACCACGAGGGAATAGGTCAGGGTGTCCACCCCCAGCCCGCCGTACTTTTCGGGAAACGACAATCCGAAAAATCCGTTGTCCCGCATTTTGGCGATCAGGGTGTCGGGCATGGAGGCCTCGACATCCATCTGGTGAGCGATGGGGGCGATTTCCTTGCCGGCGAAATCGCGAACCATGTCCCGGAACATCTTCTGGTTTTCGTTGAGATCGAAATTCATGGACTTCTCCAGGTCACAATGATGCATGGGCGATATGCGCCCCCGAAATATAGTACCGGTCCACCCCTCTTTACCAGGGCGAGGACCACCTCGTGCCCAGTCCCGGGCCCAACAGGATGGCGTTCATGAACATACGTTCGCTTTCCACCACCCAGCGGCGGTAACCCGGATGATCCGCGAACAGGATGATCTGCCCGCGCCCCAGCGCCTCCCGGGTGGCGTACCCGGTGTTGGCCAGGCGCGCCGCCCCTTCGGGCCACAGGAGGCCTCCCAGGTGGATCCGATCCGTCTCCGGGAAGCGGGCCGCAACAGATACGGGCGGTGACGCGATCATGGAGTCGTTGCCGCCGAACCAGACGCTGATCGAGGATCCCAGACCGTAATTGAGCCAGAATTCCTCGTCCAGATCCGCCCGCAGCAGCGCCCCCTGGGGCATGAACCGCCGCAAGCGTTGGTCCGCGGCCTTCCGGTCGGCCTCGTCCGGGGCCTTTTTCCCCGGGGGCAGGATTTCCTCGAGCCAGTCATCCAGAAGAACCGGAATTCCCTCCAATTGTGTCCCCTGGTCGTCCGGCGCCGAGAAGGGCAGGGCGCCCGGACCGAAGATGGGCGCGACGTCATAGGGAGAGGTCCGCTTCGGCTCCGGTTTCCTGTCACCGTTCTCCTTGGTGGCCACGGGGGCCACCCGCATCCCTGTCGCCACCGGCCTTCCCGCGGCCTGGGCCTCGGCGGCACCGATGCTCCAGACAGGCGGCGGAAATTCTTCGAGGACCTGGCTCCTGAAACGGGTTTGCGTCAAGCCGGTTTCCTTGTCGGCCAGCATGCGGGCGCCGCCATCGATGCCGATGGCCGTCCCTCCCGCCTCGATCCACTGGCGGAGATGATCCATGCCTCGGGCACCGAGCACCTGCCGGTACATTCCGGGTCCGCCGAACACACCCGGAAACACCAGGACGTTGTAGCGGGACAAATCAGTGGAGCCGAAACGACCCACGTCAAGAGAGCTGAAACGCAGGTCGAGTTCCTGATCCAAAAGGTGCCAGATCGAACCGTAAGCGGTGGGTGATACCGGCATGCCCGTCAGGACACCAACCCGTGGGGCCACCAGGACGGGATATTCACTGCCGCCCATGTCGGGTCCGTTTTCGGCCCTGGCCGTGGTCA
>JAUVII010000151.1 GCA_030592845.1 Candidatus Krumholzibacteriia bacterium
GGAACAAAGGTTGCAAAAGGCCATGTGTTCGAGTGACCAACTCTCTAAAAATTCTGTTGAAATTCCCGAAGCGAGGAATCCGGATGACCAGAAAAACCCTAACGACAACAGTGATCATCATGATGACCACGGCAGTATTCATCGCCGGTTGCAACGATGACGCCAGCAGACTCCAGTCACCGGCCGACATTCATGGGGATATTCTTACAACTGAGGAAATCAAAGCCGCCCTGGCCAGGATCCCGGTGGGAGAAATTGGCGAAGAAGAAATTGCCGACCTTCTCTTCATGCGGGAAGAAGAAAAACTGGCCCACGATGTTTATACCGTTTTATTCGACCAGTACGGCCAGAAAATCTTCACCAACATCGCGGCCAGTGAGTTGAAACATACCGAGGCGGTCAAGATGCTGCTGGATCGTTACGGTCTGGAAGATCCTGTTGGTGACAACGGCCCTGGAGTGTTTTCCAACGAGGATCTGCAGACGCTTTATAACGACTTGATCGAAAGTGGCTCACAATCCCTCACCGATGCGTTTCTGGTCGGGCTGGCTATCGAGGAAATCGATATTCTGGACCTGGAAGAAGCCATGGCCGGGACAGAGTTGCCGGACATCCTTCTGGTTTACGAAAACCTTCTGAAGGGTTCACACAATCATTTGCGGGCTTTTGTCAGGAACTATGAATCCCAGACGGGCGAGATCTACGTGCCGCGCTGGCTCAGCCAGGAAGCCTATGATGAGATCCTGAGCGCGGATTCGGGTCAGGGTCGCCGGGGTGGCCGCCGAGGGGGCCGCGGCAGGTAAACGGGAATCAGAACAAACCAAAGGCCCCCGGATCCAGATCCGGGGGCTTTTTCTATAACCCGAACATGATCGTCACGCCAATCTTGTGATCGGGAATGTCACCGATGCCCCAGCGGTATTCGATGTTGTACCGGCGTGTGCTTTTCATGGGGATGTGCAGCCCGAGGATCAGGCTCAAACCCAACTCCGTGTCGGGCGAAAGCATGAGGGTTGGACCGGCCCCTCCGTAAAACCGGAGCCCGGTTTCAGGAAGGGGGATCAGGTACAGGCGCAGATCCGCGTTCAGGGCGGTGGAGGAATGGTCCCCCAGAGTGAAGTCAAGACTGGGGACCAGGGTCGCCGAACCCAGGATGGGCCCGAATTCGCCCTGGATGCCCAGGAAAAAATCGTCATTGCCGCCGGTGACGCCGAAGCGGGGACCGAGGCCGGAGTCGGCGCGGGCCGGGGTGCCGAAACCCGAAACCAACGCGATCATCACCAAGGCGAGCGGGATCATTCTCTTCTGTAACACGAACCAACCTCCATGTCGGAATTTTTACCAGAATAAGCAGGAACCAGGGGGGCTGTAAACCTGTTAGGTGACATGGTTCAATGCCTGGTCCCGCATTCGGGTGGACATCCGCGGCCGGAATTTCTATGATGCCGGTTCAGGGAACGAAACCAATTTAGAAATGACCGTACTTCAAGGAGCTTCGATGAAATCGAAAAATGGAATTCCAGCGACAGCTATTTTGTTGCTGGCCCTTTTCCTGGCCGGTTGTGGCGGGGGGAACAGCCCGGAGATGGAGCTGGGCGGTATTAATACCGGCGATGTTCTCGACGGCCTGCTGGCCCGTACTTTCCGGGCCCTCGGAGGCATCAACAGCATGGAGTCCGCGGAAGCGACCGTGCCCGTGCTGAAGGCCATCAATGATGACTACGACGACCTGATCTTCCATATCCCCAAGCTTTCGGAGAAGGGCCGCGCCAACATGTCCAAAAAGGCGAAAAATGCTCTTCCGGAAATCCAGGACATGGCCCGGCGCATCAATGACACGCCCGGTTTGAGCAGCATCCTGGGCAAGGAAATGGACGCGATGGTCGATAAGATCGGCCAGCTTCTCTAGAAATTGTTCTGACAACTCAACCAACCCGGAGGGGACCCCATGAAGACTCGCCATATCGTTTCAACCATTCTTTTGCTTGCCGTATTCACCCTGATGACCGGCTGCAGCAGCAAGCCCCACGAACTGGAAAGGGGAGGCCTGAGCGCCGGGGATCTCATGACCAGCCTGCTCGACCGGACGATGACCACTCTCGGCGGGGTGACATCGCGGATTTCGGCCGAAGAGGCCCTTCCCGCCCTGGAGGGGATCAACGAGGAATTCGAGAGACTGATCGATACCAAGGGTGATCTTTCGGAGCAGGGACAGGCTGATCTTGGCGATCAGGCGGCCAAGGCCATGCCCGGTTTGAAAGACAACTGGCGCCGGGTCAACATGCAGACCTACGGGGACATTCTGCGGCCGGTCATGGACGACATGATCGGGAATCTGACCAAGCTTTTGTAAAATTCAGGGTATCAACGAGGTAAAACCGCCGGGGTAGACCCGGCGGTTTCTTTTTTCCCCAGTTCGGCTGCGACCGCAGCAACGATCAGGGTGTTGATGGAAACACTTTCTGTTTCCGCGCGGGCCGCCAGGTGTGCATGGAGGCTGCGGGGCAACCGCAGGCGCAACTGCCCGCTGTATTCCTTGATGACCGCGGGCTCGGGGAGAGTCCACCCCTCTTCAAGGTGGGATTGGATGGCCAGATCTATGGCAAGGGCCAGTTCCCGGATGGCTTCTTCCTGGGTGTCGCCAAATGCAGAGGCGTGAGGGAATTCAGGGCATGTCCCGATAAAGCACCGGTCTTCATCGCTCCAGTGGATTTTCATGCTGTAGGGGGTTTGGTTTTTCATGATCAATCACTCCCTTAACAATCCATGGATTTTCAGGATTGTGAGTAGCTGTCTTACCTGATAGGCCTTGGCCTCGCCGTTTTTTCCAGGTTGGAAATTTGTCGAAACCCGTAGATCCGGGTGGATGTACCTGACATGGCTTCCCTTGCCTTGTCTTTCCTGGAAACCGTAAAGTTCGGCAAATAGGCACAATTCTCGGAAAGACAAGGAGCCGGTATTGCGTAAAGCTTTTTGGGTCAATTTTTCCCGACGCGACAAACTTAGCCCCACCAATGGTACCAAATGCGGTACCAGATGTCAACCGAGTGAGAATTGTAATCGGGAGGGGACGAAAATGGGTAATTAACCCGGTATTGATGGATCTATGGCAATTATAGTGCCCCCGGCAGCTCCAATTTTATGCCGATCCTCATGCTTTTTCCCCTGGACACCATGAATTGATGGCCATTTCTCCCTATCCCGAATAAATTGACGAATTCCGCCTTCAATAACTCCTTCCTGAGGTCTCACGATGATCGGCAAGATTCTGGCCCTGACCATGTTGGTTGCCTTGGCCGCCATCGCCGCGGATGAACCGGTCGACACCACGGTGATGAGCTTCAACATCCGCTACGCCGGGGCCAACGATGGAATCAACAGCTGGCCCAACCGGCGCGATCTGGTGCGGCGGGCCATCGCCAACCACCGACCGGCCATTTTCGGAGTTCAGGAATGCCTGTGGGATCAGGGTGTGGAATTGCGCGAAGCGTTCGCCGACTACAGCATGACCGGCGCGGGCCGCGACGACGGGGACCAAAAGGGCGAGATGTGCGCCATCTTTACCCGCAAGGACCGCTACCAGGTTCTCGACCAGGGCATATTCTGGCTCAGTGAAACACCGGATGTGGTCGGCAGCAGGGGGTGGGACGCGGCGCTTCCCCGCATCGCCGGCTGGGTGAAGCTGCAGGACCGGTGGTGTGATCCCGACACGTTTTTCGTCTTCAATACCCACTTCGACCACATGGGAACCATCGCGCGCGAAAAGAGCGCGGAGCTGTTGAAAGAGCGAATGGCCACCATCGCCGCCGGACTGCCGGTGATCCTGATGGGGGATTTCAACGATCCGGCGACTTCCGCCAGTCCGTCCTATGGAATTCTGATGGCGGAAAGCGGCCAGGCCGGCCTGACCCTGAGCGACACCTGGTCTCTGGCCTCCCGCGATCAGCGCATGCAGGGCGAAGGCACCTATCACGGGTTCAGCGGCGAGGCGACGCGGGGGCGCATCGACTGGATCCTGACCACTGAAGATTTTCAGGGCATCGACGCGGGAATCGAACGGCTGCAGGATAACGGGCGCTATCCCTCGGATCATTTTCCGGTGTGGGCGATGTTCAGGTTGGAAAGACTCTACTGATCGTCCGCGCCCAGGACCCCTTCATCGTCCAACATGGCCACGACCGCCCGCGCGCAATCCTCGGCGCTCAAACTCTCCGTAGCCAGCTTCAGTTCGGGCGAATCCGGCGCTTCATAGGGAGCGGTGATGCCCGTGAACTGGGGGATCTCACCCGCCCGGACCTTCTTGTACAGACCCTTGGGATCACGCGCCTCACAAACCTCGAGCGAGGTGTCGATGTGGACTTCCATGAAGTGGTCCGCGCCGATGATTTCCCGCGCGTCCTGACGGTCCTTGATATAGGGACTGATGAACGAGGCGATGGCGATGACACCGGTGCCGTTCATGAGCCTGGCCACCTCGGCGATGCGCCGGATGTTCTCGGTGCGGTCGTCGGCGCTGAAGCCGAGGTCGCGGTTCAGGCCGTGGCGCACGTTGTCGCCGTCGAGCACGATGCACAGGCGGCCGGCCGCCGTGAGCTGACGTTCGATTTCGTAGGCGATGGTGGATTTCCCACTGCCGCTGAGTCCGGTAAGCCAGACGGTGTGGCCGCTTTGGCCGAGCATGTTCTCACGGTCCTGACGACGGACCGTTCCCCGGGCTTCGGCGATGTTCTTGCTCTTGGGGCCAAGGGAATCTTCACGCACGACGCGATCGATGATCATGCCGGCGCCGACGGTGATATTGGACAGGCGGTCGATGATGATGAAGGAACCGGTGCCGCGGTTGCGGTCATAGGGATCGAACGCGATGGGCCGGTGAAGGGTGATGTGACAGCGACCGAATTCGTTGAGCTGCAGGGAGTCGGCCTCGCCGGCTTCCTTGCGCAGGTTGTTGACATCCATCTTGTAACGCAAATCCGTCAGCACGCCGGGCACCAGGCTGGTGGCCTGCTTGATGAGGTAGGACCGCCCCTGCATGGCCGGCTTTTCGTGCATCCAGACCACCATGGCCTCTATCTCGTTGCCGATGGTGGGCACGTTGCCCACCGGCGCCAGCATATCGCCGCGCGATACGTCGATTTCGTCCTCGAGAGTCAGGGTGACCGCCATGGGGGCGAAGGCTTCGTCAATCACATCTCCGTTGAGAAGCACCGACTTTACCTTTGATGTCTGCCGTGAAGGCAGGCTCATGACCTTGTCGCCGGCCCGGACCACGCCCGAGGCCACGGTGCCGCTGAAACCGCGAAAATCCAGGTTGGGCCGCATCACGTATTGCACCGGGAAACGCATATCGATGAGGTTGCGGTCGCTGGCGATGTTCACGCTTTCCATGTGGTGCAGAAGGGTGGCGCCGTCGTACCAGGGCAGGTTGTCGCTGGGCTCGACCACGTTGTCGCCGTGCAGGGCGCAGATGGGAAAGAAGTGGATGTCGGAGAACCCCAGGCGCGAGACGAAGGCGTTGTAATCATCGCGAATCTGCTCATATACCTCTTCGGACCAGTCCACGAGGTCGAGCTTGTTGATGGCCACCGCGACGTGCTTGATGCCCAGCAGCGAACAGATGAAACTGTGGCGCTTGGTCTGGGTGACCACCCCGTGGCGGGCGTCGATCAGGATAATCGCCAGGTCGGCGGTCGAGGCGCCGGTGGCCATGTTCCGCGTGTACTGCTCGTGGCCGGGGCAGTCGGCGATGATGAACTTGCGCCGGTCGGTGGAAAAGTAGCGGTAGGCCACGTCGATGGTGATACCCTGCTCGCGCTCGGCCTTGAGCCCGTCGGTCAACAGCGCGGGGTCGAAATCGCCGCCGGTGGTGCCGTGGACCTTGGAGTCCCGCGTGACCGCGGCCAGCTGGTCTTCGTAGATCATCTTCGCGTCATAGAGCAGACGGCCGATCATGGTGGATTTGCCGTCGTCCACCGACCCGCACGTCAATAGACGCAGCAGATCCTTGGTCTCATGCTTGCGCAGATAGGCCGTGATGTCGTCACGGATGAGGTCCTCGTCCTGGATCCTGTATTCCTGGTCGCTCAATGAATGTCCTTCTTGCTAGAAATAGCCGTCTTTCTTCTTCTCTTCCATGGAGCCGGCGCCATCGGAATCGATGACTCGCCCCTGGCGTTCGCTGGTCGTCGTCAGCAGCATCTCCTGCACGATCTCTTCGATGGTCTCGGCCTCTGATTCCACAGCACCGGTCAACGGGTAGCAGCCGAGAGTGCGGAAACGCACCTTCTTTTTCATGGGCACTTCACCCTCGAGCAGGGGAAAGCGGTCGTCGTCCAGCATGATGAGCACGCCGTCCCGCTCGACCACCGGGCGTTCGGCGGCAAAGTACAATGGAACGATGGGCACGTCCCCGCGCATCAGGTAGAGCCAGATGTCCAGTTCGGTCCAGTTGGACAGGGGGAACACGCGGATGGATTCGCCCTTGTCGACCTTGGCGTTGTAGAGGTTCCAAAGCTCGGGCCGCTGGTTCTTGGGATCCCACTGGTGGAACTTGTTGCGGAAGCTGTAGACCCGTTCCTTGGCCCGCGACTTTTCCTCGTCGCGCCGGGCGCCGCCGAAAGCGGCGTCGAAACCGTAGTGGTCCAGGGCCTGCTTGAGGGCATCGGTCTTCATGATCTGGGTGTGTTTCTCCGAACCATGGCTGAAGGGACCCACCACGTCCTTGCCCTCGGGATTGATCCACACCTTGAGGTCCACGTCGTATCGTTGGGCGACCTTCTCGCGGAACCGGTACATGTCCTGAAATTTCCACTGCGTGTCCACGTGCAGCAGGGGAAAGGGAATCTTGCCCGGTGCGAACGCCTTGGCCGCCAGATCCAGCATGACCGACGAGTCCTTGCCGATGGAGTACATCATCACCGGATTGTCGAACTCGGCGGCCACCTCACGCATGATGTGGATGGACTCAGCCTCGAGCTGCTTGAGGTGGGACAGGTTGTAGCTGGCCATGGTGGTCCTGGGGTTCGGGTCCAGTGGGCGCATAGGGATTAAGCAAAGGGGTTAATCCGCCGCCCAAAGTAGTCAAATTGGGTTATCGGCTCAACGTGATTCGATATTGAGGGATCTTGTCCCTTCGCGGCCCCGCCATTATAGTAGGCAATACGTTGAAAGCGCTTTGATTCCCACTTTTCAAGGATGGCTCGATGAACTTCCAGAATGCCGAAATGCCCGCGGGGGCCGTACTTGCCGGCTCCACGCCGATCATGACCGAAGAAACCGCTATCCCCGGCATTCTCGCCAACCACATGGCCCCAAAGGGAAAATGCGGACGGCTCGTGGTGGAAGAGGGGGCCTGCCAATTTGTATGGGAAGACGATCTGGACAACCCCCTCGATTGTGATCCGGACCACCCGGTGGTGATATTCGCGGAACGGTTCCATCATGTCGTGCTGACCGGTCCGGTCAAATTGAGGGTGGAATTCTACTCCCTGCCCACCACACTGGGGGGGCTGGATCCGAATGCGGGGCGCCCCGGGAATGATTTCATCTGATGGGCAGGCCGGTCATTCCGGCCAACCCAGCAGAAGCCGGTTCTTGGGGGTGATCTCCGGGGGAATCCTGGCGGTCTTGACCCGATACCCGGCCTGGCGCAGTCGCGCGGCGCGAGTGGCGTCGACCGCCATGGGCCCATCCATCCAGCCGGCAAGCCCGCCGGTATCGCAGGTTTCCAGATCATGGCAGCAGGGCAGAACGGCCACGCGGCTGCGGTGATCCATGGCCAGTTCGAGCACCTGGTCGGTCAAGCGACCGCAGGCATGGACCGAGGCCAGCAGGGCGTTCGCCGGGATTTCCGCATCCTCAATTTTTCCTTCGACGTAGCGGATGCGGCCCTCGAGGCGCGGCCAATGTTTTTCCAGGGTCGCCAGCAGGGTCTGGTGGCTGGGCGGCTGCTGGATGTCGACGCAGGTCGCCGATTCGGTGGTATCGTCCAGGATGATCAGGATGGCCGAGAGCAAACCATGGCCGGCCGCCAGTTCGACGACGGGCCCGCCCCGCATCAGGCGCCGCACGCGTTTGGCCGTTTCCCAGGCTTCGAAGAGTTCCTTGCGGGGGAGGCAGGCGGCTTCGCAGACCGCGCGGGCGATTTTGTCGAAGAGGGTGTCGCCGGGGAAGTGCCCGGTGTTTCCCGGGAACAGGATGCTTCTTGATGACTTGTCCCAGTGGTTCATCGGATGCGCCTTTGAAATCATGTTTGGCTGATTTGACTGCCCGAAAAAAGAACAGGGTCTCC
>JAUVII010000302.1 GCA_030592845.1 Candidatus Krumholzibacteriia bacterium
AAGCTCGACGGCATGGCCATGCGTGTGCCGGTGCCCAACGGTTCGGTGGTGGATCTGGTGACGATCATGTCGCGGGACGTGACGGTGGAGGAAGTACGGGAAGCCGTGCGCGCCAACGCCGACACCGACCGGCTGCGGGCCACCTTGCGATATGCCACCGATGCCCTGGTCTCGAGCGACATCGTGGGTGATCCGCACTCGAGCATCTTCGACAGCGAGTACACCTCGGTGATCCAGGGCAACATGCTCAAGACCCTGAGCTGGTACGACAACGAGTGGGGTTATTCCAACCGGGTGGTCGATCTGCTCGACAGGATGTACGCCCTGGGATAGTCGCAAGCCGTAAGAAGGAAAGCGCCGTCCGGAACGCCGGACGGCGCTTTTTTATTCATCGTAGAATATCTCCAGGAATTCCCGTACCGCATCGTTGAAGGCCTCGGGTTGCTCCAGATTGGGCAAATGCCCGGCATTCGGAATGGCCACCAGCCTGGACATGGGCAGGGCCGCCGCCATGGCTACCGCTTCGGCCAGGGGAATGAGTTGGTCCTCTTCACCGTGGACCACCAGAACAGGCACCTGCAACGCCGTCAGGTCGGGGGTGGAATCAGGACGATCCCGCATGGCCGCCAACGCCCCCACGATCCCGTCTTCCGAAGTTTCCAACATCATTTCCCTCACGAAATCCACCAGGTCGGGCTGATTTTCGTAGCTGCCCGGAGCCAGTAGCTTGGGCAGCATGCCTTCGGCTATAACGGTGGTTCCCTCGGCGATGGCGACGCCGGCGGCCTGGTCCCGGGCCTCCTTGACCTCAGCGGAATCAGCCCCCGCGCGGGTCGCCGCCAGAATGAGGCCGGCCACTTTTTCGGGATACTTCCTGGCGAATTCGAAGGCGATGTACCCGCCCATGGAAAGCCCCCCGACAACCACCGGGCCCGTCAGCCCCAGCTGGTCCAGGAGGTTCGCGCAATCATCCGCGAAAAGCCCCATGCTGTAGGGAGGATCGGTGGGATCGGTCTGGCCGTGGCCGCGCAGATCCGGGGCGACCAGACGGGCGATATCGGACAGGTCCCCCATCTGGAGATCCCACAGTATGTTGCTCAGGGGATACCCGTGGATCAGCAATACGGGGACCCGGTCACTGGTATCTTCATAGGCCATGCTGAATTCCATTATTTCTCCAGACCGGACGGGGCCGACTTGACTCAAAATTTATTTCTCAATACCATCCTAACATGGGCAGCCGCATCTTTACCAGAATGACAAAACATTGGGGAATCCTGGGTCTCCTGTTGGCTTTTTGCGGGTGTTCGGATTCCACCGTGCCCCAGAATATTCCCCTCGAATCCCCCAACTCCCTCAATCCCCGCGAAGTTCCCTCTGTCACGATCGGACACGGACCCAACCCCGGGGAAGCTGCGGTTTCCTGGTGGTTTGTCAACTGGTCCACTTTTCCCATTGAAGAGTACTTCGTGGCCCTCAGCGGCGAAGGTCCGATCACCGAAGCCAATTGGAGCGATGCCGAAATTCTTGGCGGATACCCCCAGCGCCAGGGCCAACTCCAATACCGGGAAATTTTTGGGGCCTCCGATGGACTGGAGCAGGGTGCGACCATCTGGATTGCGGTTCGCGCCCGGGACGCCCGGGGCAACCTCTCCCGGCTGAAGGAATCCCCCCATCTGACCCTGACTACCGCCTGGTGGATCGAAGGTCGCGTCCTCGACGTGCAGGGTAATCCCATCAGTGGGTCCGAAGTCAGGTCACTGTTTACCGGCGGGACGGACCATACCGATCTGGCGGGAGCTTACCGGTTGGGCCCCTTCAGGAATATCGACACCATCGAACTGGTTACCGATGGCGCCACACCCGAGGGATCCTGGTATGGTTTTCGACACGAGCCCCTTCGGAGTCTGCCGGGCCAGACCCTGATCGCCGATCAGGATGTTTTTCTCATTCGGCGGCACGCCCTGGATCCCGTCTGCACCCTGCCTGACGCTGAATTCCTCACCTACCTGCGGGATATGACCCTGACCTCCGAACAACGTGGCAACGCCCCCTCTACCATTCTCAATCGATGGAACCACTATCCCTTGACGGTTTACATCCCCGACGAAGTGAATGAGGCGGGGGTCCCCATGGACGAAGGCGCCCTTGCGGCCCTGTTGATATGGAACGACGCCATGGGTGAAGACTATTTCTTGCGGACGGACCAGAAGGCCGGAGCCGACCTTGAATTTATTTTCAGGGAAATGAATAATTTCTACGGTTTGATTTCCATTACTTATCCGTCGGGCCCCGGTGTGGAATTGGGTCGGGTCGTCCCCGAAAAGATGGCGGTATTCATCAACCCGGTTTTGCCCGACCTGAAGACCGTGGCGGAAATCTCCCTCCACGAACTCGGGCACACCCTCGGCCTATACAATCATGCCGACTGTCAGGCCGCTGGTTATCTCATGAAAATCGCCGGTGGATTCGGATCGCTGGACCGGGAAGAGCCCATCCACCTGGATGAGCGCCGGGCCGTGGCGGCCATACGCCATCTGCCCCAAGGCCAGGACATGAGCAGGTATTGGATTAATGACGCACCTGGCCCCTGAAAGGAAAGCGCCGGCCCAAAAGGACCGGCGCCATCTAACATTCAATGCACTCAGCTTCGGTGGCGTTGGGTTATCCCGCAATCTCCGGGTATCCCGAAATCAGCCATCCGCTGGAGAGGTCCCTTCAAAGCAGGGACGCCACCTCCACTGAGCCGGATATATCATATCTCACTGGATCACCTCCTCATCAGGCGTGTCATCCGCGGCGAGTCCCACCTCGCCCGGTTCCGTGGGCCGCCCAGGCCGATTGGAACCGTCGCGCTTGGTGCGCGATTCTTCCGCAATCAGGAATTCGGACAGGATCGGATCCCATCCATGAAAACCCTAGCATAGGCCCTCCGGCAGGCCCAGGTGTTTTTTCACCCCGTTTGTTTTTTCACCCGGCTTGCGGAACAGGGAATTGACGGTACCCTGAAGTATGCCACCAAGGCGCCAAACGAATTCAATCGATCACTTATT
>JAUVII010000146.1 GCA_030592845.1 Candidatus Krumholzibacteriia bacterium
CCGCGTAGCTCAACGTCGTCATTTCCGCAATGTCGGTCTCTTTCTGGATGGCGAAGGTGAGCAGGTCGATCTTGTCGGTAACCGGTTCCTCACTGGTAATTTGCGCTCCGATGATCAAACGGGTGGCGCGATCCGCGACCAGCTTCAGACGCAGTTTTTTGGCCCCGGGCATGATGGGGAATTTTGTCGTCACTTCACTGTCGCCGGTGACGACATCGATCCCCGCCAGGCGGGCGTTTCGTTCCGACATCCCCGTCCCGCCGACGAAATACTTTCCGATCTTCGTCGCGGCGCCGTTGTAGTACCCCTTGTAGCGGCGATCCTGCCCGAGCAGGTTGAAACCAAGGATCTTGGACATCGGTACCGCGTTGGTCGCGAGTTTTCCCGAGATGACCTCGCCCGTGATTCCACTGGTGAACTGGATACAATCGCCGACGGCGTATACGTTCGAAACCGATGTTTCCATTTTGTCGTTGACCACGATGCCGTCGCGTCCGGTTTCCACCTGGCTGCCCTCGACCAGGGAAATCACCGGCCTCATTCCCGCCGCGAACACGACGATGCCCGCGCCTTCATCAGTGCTGCTTCCTTCACCCCTGTCGAAATGAATCGATTCGCCGCTCTCGAGAAGAACGTCGGTGGCGAATTCCTCGCCTTTCACCTCGACCACCTTCGAACCCAGATGCAGGGTGAGGCCCGAAGCCTCCAATTCGGCCTGGGCTTCCTGGACCATTTCCGGGTCGGTCATGTTGGGCATGATCGAGTCGAACATGTCCACCAGGTGCACATCCAGTCCCTTGTGATTGAGGGCCAGGGCCAATTCCACACCGATGGCGCCCGCTCCCACAACCACGGCGCCGGTCGCTCCGTTCTCGACCCTGCGGTTGATGGCCCGCATATCTTCTTCCGTCTTGAAGCCCATAACACAGTCCCGTTCGACGCCGGGAATCGGTGGTATGAACGGAACGGCACCAGTGGCGAGGATGATCTTGTCGTAGCCGATATCGGTGGAGTTTTCGAGGTGGACGACCTTGTTCTCGAAGTCGATTTTCCGTGCGGCGGAGCGAATGAGCTCGGCCCCGGCGTCGATCACGAGTTCATCCTTCTTGAAGGTCTTTTCGATGGGCAGGATTCCTTCGATCACATAGGGCATGGCGCAATAGACCATGCTGAAATCCTCGGGCCGAACGACGGCCATGCTTTTCTTCTTGCCCAATATTTTAGCGAGGGTTATTCCGGCGGGACCTCCGCCGATAACAACGACCTGGTAACGATTCATTGCAACCTCCCAAACGGGAATTCAAGGAGGTGGTCAGCACAGGAAAGAATTCGTTTGTCCGGGTGATGACCACCATAGACAATAAAAACCTAATACAATTGATTATGAAATCAACCTCAACAAGGGTCCGATAAGTCAAATATTGATATTACGTTATCTGTATTTATCCTATTTAAAAACTAGGTGTTGCGGTGTTTATGGTTTGATCCAGACAGGATGAAACCTCATCCCCCCTGAATCGCCATTTCAGGGACAGAACCCAGGTCAAAACCCAGCAAGGTGGGGCCCAGCAAATAGAACAGGGTGGCAAGCACGACCACGCCCATGAGGTTGATGAAGATGCCCACCCGGGCCATTTCGTGGATCCGGATCCTTCCACTTCCGAACACGATGGCGTTGGGTGGCGTGGCGATCGGCATCATGAAGGCGCAGCTGGCGGACAGGGTGGCGGGGACCATCAGCAGCAGTGGATTGACCTGCATTTCCATCGACAGGGAAGCGAGGATGGGCAGGATCATCTGTGTGGTGGCGGTGTTGGAAGTCACCTCGGTCAGGAAGGTCAATCCCATGCAGATCATCCCGATCATGACCAACGGATGCACCCCGGCCAGGGCGGCGAAATGGCTGCCGATCAGGTCGGAAAGGCCGCTGACCTGGAATCCTTTGGCCAGTGCGAATCCGCCGCCGAAAAGCAGGACGATTCCCCAGGGCAGCCTCATTATTCCGCCGGCATCCATGATGGCGGGGCTGTCCGCACCCTCACTGCGGGTGGGAATAAGGAACAGCAGCAACGCCATGAACAGGGCCACGGTGCCGTCATCGATCATTTCAGGGTAGGGAAGAAACCGCGACCACCCGGGAATGGTCAACGGGCCCAGGTGCAGAGGGTTGCGAAACACCCACAGCATGGCCGTCCCCAAAAAAATCGTCAGGACCACCTTCTCTTCGAAACAGGGCGGCCCCAGATCCTTGTACTCCTGCTCCACGATGTCGCGGTCCACCACCATATGTTCGGGCACCCGGAAGAAGACCCGGGTCAGCAACAGCCAGACCGCCACCAGCATGACCGTGGCGATGGGCAGGCCCATGACAAACCAGTTCCCGAAGGCGATGGGTTCGTTTTGCGGGAACGATATCTCGTAGATGCGCGCGAAGGCCAGGTTGGGCGGTGTCCCGACCAGGGTGGCCATGCCGCCGATGCTGCACGCGTAGGCGATGCCCAGCATGAGACCCAGGGTGAAGTGGTGGGTCTCGCGGCGGCCGAACCTGTCTTCCATCTGCAGGACGATGGCCATGCCGATGGGCACCATCATGATGGCCGTCGCGGTATTGGAAATCCACATGGACAGAAACGCCCCGGCGATCATGAAGCCCAGGATGATGCGCGAGGGCCCCCCGCCGACCCGCCGAATAATGAACAGTGCGATGCGCCGGTGCAGATTCCACTTTTCCATGGCCAGAGCGATCAGAAAGCCGCCGAGGAACAAAAAGATGGTGCTGTTGATATAGAGCGGAGCAGTGGTTTTTCCCGGAAGAATCCCCAACAGCGGAAACAGGACCATGGGCAGCAGGGAGGTGGCGAAAAGGGGGATGGCGTCGGTGATCCACCAGACCGCCATGAGAACCGCCACGGCGGCCATGCGGGTGGGCGCCGGATTGTTCGGGGCCAGGTCCAGGAAGAGAATCGCCATCAGGGAAAGAAACGGACCCAGGATCAAACCTGTTTTCTGCATCCGGGTGCGCTGTGCTTTATCCATCATGAAAGGAATCTACCACACCGATCTGTGTTACAATAGACCTTCAAAAAAAGACCTTACCTCGGCATTCAGAGCGGACGCCACGGCATATGCAACCGGGACGACATCAAGAACCTACCAGGCGACCAGCCACCCATTGGTGTGCCTCGCTGTGGCTTCCCCTTATAGCCCTGTTGCTGCTCGTATCAATAATCACCCCCGGGAAGGCCACCGCCCTGGTTTCCTTCGATTTCGAGACGCCCTACCTGGTCCAGCCCACGCGGCAGGTCTGGGATTTTTGCATCGTTCCACACGCGGGCGAGTACCACGTTTTCTATCACACGGTTCCCCAGCAGAATCTCCACGCGGCCAATGCCGACACTATCTGGCACGCGGTCTCGACCGACCTTCGCCGGTGGGATATCCGTGGTCCGATTTTGACCAGCGGGCCGGACTGGTGGGACGAGGTTGCCATCTGGGCTCCCGATGTTGTTTTCGACGATCAGTCGGGCCGCTGGGCCATGCTCTACACCGGCATCGCCACGGGAATGGTCCAACGGCCGTGCCTGGCCTGGTCCGATGATCTCGAGATCTGGGAGAAAAGTACGGCCAACCCGGTTTTCGAACCGGATTCGGTCACCTATTTCTGGTCGCCCTCGGAAGCCTGGAGTTCGTTTCGCGACCCGTTCATTTTCCACGATGGCCAGGTGTGGAACATGCTCTCCACGGCGCACCTGCGGATCGGCGGGGTACCGGGCTATCGTCGTGGCATCGTCCACCGGGCCGTTTCCAACGACCTGGAAAACTGGCAGGACGCGGGGGTGTTCTACGAGCACGATGGCACCTCCGGCCGCTCCAACGCCCTGGAAAGCGTGCAGTACATCGTGCGCGACGGTTGGCACCATCTCTTTTTCACGGAGCAGGATCCCGCGATCGACCACCATCCCACCAGTCACATGGTCGCCGCCGATCCGACGGGCTGGACCATGGCCGGCCTGACCATCGTCGATGCCGGCTGGGCGCCGGAAATAAAACCGTTTATCGGGGGAGGTGGAGCGGACATTTTCGCCCGCCTGGCCAAGGATCAGGATCCGCGTGACGACACCTGGTTCGTAACCGCTAAATTCGACAGCATTCGCTTCGATCCGGGAGGGCAGGCGCCGGTGGTCATCCCCGCGGATCCTCTCGGGCCCGAATGGCCCACACGCACGGGTACTGTCGGCGCGGCTGCACCAACGTTCGGCGACAATCCTGCCCTACGGGGCGACCCGGCGATGAATATCGAGGGCCACGGCTGGTTCGGAAGCGCGGAGAACTACGGCGGACCGCTGAGTATGAACAACCAGCCGGGTGCCGCCCTGGGCGATACGGCCACAGGTCGGCTGGAGTCGTTGCCGTTTATGGTGACAACGGGCTTTTTTCGGTTGCTGCTGGCCGGGGGCGATTTCCCCACAACCTGCTATGTCGGTTTAATCGATGACACTTCGGGTCTGCTTCTGACCAGCATTGCTCCAGGCGGCGAACCCGTTCTGATCCAAAAGTTCTGGGATACGCGGGATTACATCGGGCTCACGGTGCGACTGGTGATCGTGGATGAAGAATCAGGCCCCGGCGGCTGGATCGCCGTGGATACCATCGAGGAATTCGCGGGAGCATCGCCGGTGGTGGAATCAGGTGACGGGACCAATAGGGAAATCCCGGTCTCCCCGGTAACCGGCCTGGCCGCCTATCCGAACCCTTTCAACAGCGGTACGGTGATTCGCTTTGAAGTCGGCGGTCCGGGGCGCGTGAAAGTGGAAATGTTCGATCTGGCAGGGCGGATGGTGTGGCGCTCAGCGGAAATCCATACCGCGGGCGGCGAAGTCCGGGTGACCTGGAACGCGCGGGACACCGGCGGCCGTAACCTGCCCAGCGGCTCCTACTTCCTCCGGGTGATCCATAACGGAATTCCTGTGGCCGGGGACCATATCACGCTGATTAAATGATCCACCCCGTTTGACGGCGACACCGTACGCGCCTAATGTAATATGGAAGACGGATTGATGAACAAATCGCCCACTGGGGGAGGCGGTCATGGGAATCATCGAAACCGTTTTGGGTCCGCGTTCGAAACGCGATGTTCGTTTGCCTTATACCTATGAGGCCTGGGTCGATATTCTGGACGGCCATGGGCTTGAGCCCGTTTACGACCACTATTTTTCCAGCACAATCTGCGGTTTGATCGCGTACCTGGACAAGAAGGAATTGTCCCCGGGTGACGTGCAGCTGTTCGGCGTATACCGCGGTCGCCAAACCAGATTGATCACTGATTTATTTACCGCGGCGGATGGAAGTTGGCTGAAAAGGCCTGAGTTGTGCCGCATCCTGGAAAAGTATTACGAAGAAACGCGTGAAGAGCCTTATCGGGGGCACGTGGAACATGGTATGTGTTCCTTCGAAGACCGGAATCGTGAGGGTCTGGGTCCGTCCTGGTAATGGAGGATCGGAGGGTCAGCGCGCCAGCGTGACTTTGCCCTGCAGTTGCCAGCTGGATTCCCCGCCGCCGTCGATGTCCTGACCCCGGCAGGTGACCCGGTAGAGGTAGGTTCCGGAGGGAGCGGCGCGGCCTTGGGAGTCCATTCCGGTCCACAGGAATTCCCTTGGCCCGGCTTCGGCGGCAGCCCGTTGCTCGGACAGGATCCTGCGCCCCTGCACGTCGAATATCTCCACCAGGTCCTGTGTGGCCATGGCGGCTTCCCAGCGGAAAAGGCAACGAGGGTTGAAGGGGTTGGGGTAGGCCGGGTGAAGCCGGACGAGCGCCTTGACCAGGTCGTCATCCGCCGTCCGGGATTTGGCTGCGGCCTTGTCGTGCAACAACCACCGTTCGGGATCCATATAGACCCTCGTGACGTCGGTACCCAGGTTGATCACGAATTCCTGGTCCAACTGGTCACTCATGACCGTCACCAGGGTATCGAGTCCCGCTCCCAGAAGTTGGAATTCCACCGGGACACGGTAGGGCTGGCTGCCCAGCAGAAGGTCGGGCACCTGCACTTGGCTCAGCTGGATCGTGAACTGGTTGGTCCCCGCCTGCCAGTCGTTGTTCCAGGCCATATCAAACACGGGGTAGGTCGTCCGGTAGAGCCACTGGTCGAAGAACCATTGCAGATCCTGGCCGGAGACGTCTTCGCAGGCTTGCCTGAAATCATCGGAATGGGCGGTGCCGTAGCGCAGATCCGGGTTGTTCAGGTAGGCGGTCAGGGAGGCGAAAAAGTCTTCATCGCCCAACTGGCGCCGAAGCATGTGCAGGACCCAGGCGCCCTTGTGGTAGGCGATGGTGCGGAAATAATACGGCGCGTACGACGATGCCGTTCCCCTGATCAGCGAATCATCCGGGTAGCCATGACCCCAGTCGTGCTGAATCATGAAGTTGATCAGCCCGGTCTGTCCCCATTTATGTTCCGCCCACAGGGCCTCGGCGTAGGTGGCGAAGCCTTCGTTGAGCCAGATGTGGGTCCAGTCCACGGGGGTAATCAGGTCACCGAACCACATATGTGAAAGTTCGTGCAGCAGGACCGTTTCGAACTGGCCGTCTCCGGTGATGAGCACGTTGCCGTAGGTTACCGCCGTGGGGTGCTCCATGGCCTGATCCCACTGGCAAAGAACCATTCCGTAAGGTTGATTCGTGAAGGGATAGGGGCCAAACAGGTCACCGCAAAAATCCAGCATTTCCGGCAGGATCGCAAAATCAGCCCGGGCTTGATCCACGAGTTCGGGAAAAACGAAGTGGTTCAGTTCAATCTGACCCGCGCTGCCGGAGTAGGTCTCGTTCAGCTCCGTGTATTCCGCAACCGCCACACTGACCAGGTAGGTCGAAATGGGCAGCGGTTCCTCCCAGGTGAAGATCCGGCCATTTTTTCCCTTGAAATTCCCGTTCGATACCGCGGTCACCCCATCGGGAACGGAAATGCTGGTCATGACGGTGGCTTTATCCCGGGGGTCATCCTTGCAGGGCCACCAGCTGCGGGCGCTCCAGGGTTCACTGACGGTGGCGACCACCGGTTTGCCCGCGTCCGTGACATCCACATTGTAACCGAAAAGGCCTCCCGGTTCGGGCATGCCCCAAAACTGGACTTCGATCCTGCCAACCATCCAGGGGTCGATGGGGGTGGCCAACCTTGCGGTCAGCTTGCCGTCACGGTGGACATAGGCCACATGCGCGTTATAGGGATAATTGATGCTCATGCCGGAGCAGACCATGTTGTCGGCATAGTCCAGGACGACCCGGTTCACCGGTTGATCCTGGGCCTGGAAAATGATGGTTACCGTGCCGGCGATCCACCCGTAGCTCGGGTTGATCTGCAGGTTCAGATTGTAATTGAGAACATTGAATAGATCCTGAAGAGGGTCGGGAACAGGCATGCCTGCCGTTCCGAGGGCTCCCGATTCATCGGCGGGACTTTTTCCTTCGATAAGGGAGACCTGGGGCCAGACTTCGGGCATGGAACCGTCGGTGGACAGACCGAGGGGCGCTTGGGCAAAAAGGGAGGCGGGGACCAATAGCACAAAAACCAGCGCCACCCAAAAGCGGGGCGGAACCAAAAACTGGAAGGGCGATGCCAGTTGCTGAATCACTATTAAAAAATTCCTAGTGTAGAATCAGTTGCCGTCCATGGATGATTAGTCCGCGAAACATACCACATAGTGATGAAAAAATCTCCCCATTTTCGATAATAAAAATCAAAAAATCGACGAAATGGAGAAAATTCAGCCGGATTTTGGGGTCAGATCAGCCACGCGACCCAGGCCCCATTTGGTGGCAAATGCTTCAATTTGGGCAGTTTCGGCGCCGGAATAACAAAGATCATCGATCTCCAGGTCGCAGGGGGCCGCACGGTCCAAATCTGCAAGTTTCCAGCTGAGAAGGGCGTTGTCCCGATCGGTTTCAAGCTTTTTCCGGAGGCTTTTCGCGCCCCGCACCGCCAGGGACTCCACCCGGTCGAGGTTGTCGTAGATGGCTTCCAGGTTCGGAAACTCGGCCAACAGGGCGGCGGCGGCCTTGGGCCCCACCCCGCGAACACCGGGGATATTGTCCACCGCGTCACCCGCCAGGGCGAGGTAATCGATGATCTGGGAAGCACGGACGCCCATCCGGTCCGGCACCCCGGCTTCGTCCCACCATTCATTCTTCGCCAGGTTGTAGATCCTGACTCCGGGTTCCAGAAGCTGGGCCAGATCCTTGTCTCCGGTAACGATGACGACCTCGTGGTCTTTTTCACGCAGGCGTTTCGTCAACGAGGCAATCAAATCATCGGCTTCGAACCCGGGCGTCATGGCGGTGGCGAAACCCATTTTCTCCACCAGTTCCCGGCACAGGTCGAACTGGGGAACAAGGTCCTCGGGGGGAGCCCCGCGGTTGGCCTTGTAGGCGGGGTAAAGTTCGTTGCGAAAGGTTTTGGCCCCGGCGTCGAAACAGCATGCCGCCATCGTGGGCTGGTAATCTCCCAGGAATTTCTGCAGGGTCATCCCCAGGCCGAAAACGGCGTTGATGGGAGTTCCGTCCGGCGCCGACATGCTGCGCATGGCAAAAAAACTCCGGAAGACATAGGCCATGGTATCGATGAGGTAGGCGGTTTGCGGCATGGGCAG
>JAUVII010000356.1 GCA_030592845.1 Candidatus Krumholzibacteriia bacterium
GGTCGCCGAATGCAGGACGATGTCCGCTCCCAGTTCCAGGGGATTCTGCAGGTACGGCGTGCAGAACGTATTGTCCACCAGCACGGGGATGCCCTTGGCCTTGGCGATTTTCACCACCGCCGGAATATCGGTCAGAACCAGGGTCGGATTGGCCGGGGTTTCCAGGTAGATCAGTTTGGTATTTTTGGTGATGGCCCGGGCGAAGTTGGCCGGGTCGTCCGCCGGCACTTCGGTGACGTTGATGCCGAACCGGGGCAGGGTCTGGGTGAAGAGTTGGTGGGTGCCGCCGTAAAGCGTGTCGCCGGAGACGATGTGGTCGCCCGCCTGACAGCAGGTCAGCACCGCGGTGGTGGCGGCGGCCATCCCGCTGGCCAAAGCCAGCGCCGCTTCACCTTTTTCCAGATAGGCCATTTCGGTTTCCAGGGCCGACTGGGTGGGATTTCCCAACCGCGTGTAGACGTAGCTGGAATCCTCGCCCCGGAACACGGCCGCACCATGTTCGGCGTTTTCGAAGGCAAAAGTCGAGCTCTGGAAGATGGGCGTGCTCACCGCGCGGATGGGCTTTTCGCCTTCATGCTTGTCCAGATGTTTTTTCCCGTGGATGCAAAGAGTGGCGAAGCCCGGTTCACGGTTCTTGGCGGCCATTATTTGCCTCCCTTGCCGGTGCGGGGAAGATGCTTCCTGAGATCCGCGACCTTGTCGAGGGCCTCCCAGGTGAACTTCTTGTCCGGCCGGCCGAAGTGTCCGTAGACCGCGGTGTCGGCGTAGATGGGCCGCCGCAGATCGAGGCTTTCAATGATGCCCGCCGGCGAGAGGTCGAATTCCCGATCGATGATGCCCAGCAGTTTGTTGTCGGAAATCCTGCCGGTGCCGAAGGTGTCCACGGAGACCGAAACGGGGTGGGGCATACCGATGACATAGCTGACTTCAACGGCACAACGCTGGGCCAGGCCCGCGGCGACCACGTTTTTGGCAACCCAGCGGGCTCCGTAACTTCCACTGCGGTCAGGCTTTGTGGGGTCCTTGCCGCTGAAGGCGCTGCCGCCGTGCCCACAGGCCGGTCCGTAGCAGTCCACTGTGATCTTGCGTCCGGTCAGGCCCGCGTCGGCGCGGGGGCCACCCTCGATGAAGGTGCCCACCGGGTTGATCATCACCTTGGTTTCCTTGTCCAGCAGGCCGGTGGGTTTCAGCACGGGATTGATGACCAGACGGCGCAGATCCTTGCGCAACTGCCCCAGATCCGCGTCGGCATGATGGTGTGCCGACAGCACGACGTTGGCCAGGCCCACGGGTTTGTTGTTTTTGTACCGAACCGAAACCTGTCCCTTTCCGTCAGGATACAGGTAGGGCAGTTTGCCGGCGGCGCGAACGGCGGCCAGCTTCTCGGTCAGACGATTGGCGAGATAGGCGGGGATGGGCATATAGTGGGTGTCGATGGGAAGACCCTTGCCCTCGTCCGTGGCGTACCCCACACAAACGCCCTGGTCGCCGGCGCCCTTGCGGTCCACGCCGAGAGAAACGTCGCCGGACTGTTCCTCGAGCATGACCAGCACCGCGCAGCTGTTGTGGTCGAAGCCGGTTGTCGGGTCGTTGTACCCAACCTTGCGGATGGTTTCCCGCACCGTGCCAGTGATGTCCAGATAGGCTTTGGTGGTGATCTGCCCGGTGACGATTACCATGCCGGTGGTGACCATGACCTCGCAGGATACCCGGGCGTAGCGGTCTTCGGTCAGGATGGCGTCGAGGATGTCGTCGGCGATGAGGTCGCAGATCTTGTCGGCGTGGCCGGCGGTGACCGATTCGGCGGTCTGGATCCAGTTTCTGGAC
>JAUVII010000279.1 GCA_030592845.1 Candidatus Krumholzibacteriia bacterium
CCCTGGCCATGATGGACCATCCGGCCATAGCCAAGGTGTTCGACGCCGGGGCCACGGAAAAAGGTCGCCCTTTCTTCGTCATGGAGTACGTGGAAGGGATCCCCATCAACGACTACTGCGACGAACACGGACTTTCGGTCCACGATCGTCTGGAGTTGTTCGTCCTGGTCTGCGAAGGGGTTCAGCACGCCCACCAGAAGGCGATCATCCACCGCGACCTCAAACCCTCCAACATCCTGGTCGGTAAAATTGACGGGCACCACGTGCCCAAGATCATCGATTTCGGCGTGGCCAAGGCCATGGACAATTCCATGATGGAGAACTCCATGACCACCAGCGCGGGCCAGCTTGTCGGCACCCCCGAATACATGAGTCCGGAACAGACGGACATGACCGCCATGGGGATCGATACCCGAACCGATGTCTATGCTTTGGGCGTTGTGCTTTACGAACTTCTGGTGGGACAGCTGCCGTTCCCTTCCGAGGAACTCAAGGACAAGGGGTTCTACGAGGTTCTGCGAATTATCCGCGAAGATGAGCCCCCCAAACCGAGTATGCGGGCCAAGACGCTGGCCGGTTCCCGTGAGACCCTGGTAAAAGTGGCGGGCAACCGGCGGATCGAGCCGACGTCCCTGGGTAGGAAACTCCGCGGTGACCTGGACTGGATCACCATGAGGGCTCTGGAAAAAGACCGGACCCGGCGCTACGAAACGGTCAAGGGTTTCAGCCAGGACATCAAAAGGCATCTCCGGTTCGAACCGGTCAGCGCCGGCCCGCCCAGCCAGACCTACAGGATGGGAAAATTCATTCGCAGACACAGGTCGGGTGTGGTGGCGGCCGGGATCGGCCTGGCGGCGATCCTGCTGGGAATTGCCGGGACGACCACCGGGCTGGTCCGCGCGGTCAGGGCCGAACGGCACGCGAGGCAGGAAGCTGAAACGGCCCGAAAGGTCTCGGACTTTCTGGTCGGTCTTTTCGAGGTTTCCGATCCGGACCAGTCCAAGGGAAATACCATTACCGCGAGGGAGATTCTTGACCAGGGCTCCTTGCGGATCGCCGAGGAACTCGAGGGCGAGCCCATGACCCAGTCCCGGCTGATGAACACCATCGGCAAGGTCTATCAGAACCTCGGGTTGTACGAGGAAGCTGCACCTCAACTGGAAACCGCCCTGGAACTTCGGCGAAGCGCCAGCGGGGAGGACGATATTGTCTCCGCCGCCATGCTTGCCGATCTGGGGGATCTCTATATCGACAGAGGACTGTATGACGACGCCGAGGAAATGTTGACCGAAGCCTTGGCCGTTATGGATCGGCACGGGGAACAGGCGGATAATTTGGCCCTGGCGCAGAGCATCAATGAATTGGCCAGTGTCTATCGGAGGCAGGGCAAATATGATTTGTCCGAGCCCCTGTATGAAAGGGCTTTGGCCATCCGCATGGTCGCGTTGGGTCCCGACCACCCCGAGGTCGCCCGCAGCTATAACAGTCTGGCGATACTCAACTGGAACCGGGGCAACTATTCTGAGGCAGAACGGTTGTACAAGCAGGCTCTGGATCTGTGGAGAAAAGCGTACGGGTCGGACCATTCAGACGTGGCCAAAGGGTTGAACAACCTGGCCCTGCTCTACCATCAGCAGGACCGTTACGCGGATGCGGAACCCCTTTACGAGGAGGCGGCGGAGATCTATGAAAAGGTGTTGGGACCGGATCATCCCCGCCTGACCCTGGCCTTGAACAATCTGGCCCTTTGCCACTATGAGGCGGGCCAGCTTGATCAGGCGGACCCCCTGTTCCGCCGGGCTCTGAAGATCCGGGAAAAGGTACTGGGCCCGGACCACCCCGACGTTGCCCAGACTTTGAACAACCTGGCCAATCTTGAGCGGTCCCGGGGGAATTACACCGAAGCGGAGGCACTGTACACGCGTGCGCTGGAAATCCGGGTGGCAGCGCTGGGTCAGGAGCACCCGGACGTTGGCTGGACCCTGCGCGACATGGGTATCCGGGCTCTGAAGATGGGTAATCCGGAAGAGGCTCGGCCCCTGTTCGAACAGGCGGTTGCCATTCATGAAAAGGCATTCGGGACGCATCACCCGAACCTGGTGGAAATTTTTCCTGATTATTCCGAGGTGCTGAGAGAGCTTGGACGGGACGCCGTGGCGGATTCTTTGGATCTGCGGGTGACGGAAATCCAGGAAGAAATGGACACTATTTCGGAATAAAAAACGGCGGGAGCGTTGCCCCCGCCGCCATGACAGCTCCCTGTCCGTAATTCTATCCCTTGATCGCCGCCTTCAGGAACTCCCGCCGCATCCGCGCGATGTTCTGAATCGAGATCTCCTTCGGACAAACCGCTTCACACTCCCCATGGTTCGAGCAGTCGCCGAAGCCTTCAGCGTCCATCTGCTCAACCATCAGCAAAGCCCGCCGAGTCCGTTCGGGATCGCCCTGGGGCAACCAGGAAAACTGACTGATCTTGGCACTGACAAACAGCGAAGCCGAAGCATTGGGACATGCAGCCACACAAGCCCCACACCCAATACAAGCCGCCGCGTCGATGGCGTTGTCCGCCGCCTCTTTGGGCACCATGAAGGCGTTCCCGTCGGGCGCCGACCCAACATTCGAGCTGACAAACCCGCCTTTACCCTGAATCCGATCAAACGCGTCCCGGTCAACGATCAGATCCTTGATGATCGGAAACGGTCCGGCCCGGAACGGCTCCAAGGTGATGGTCTCGCCGTCCTTGAAAGACCGCATCCGAACTTCACAGGTTGTGGTCCCGGCATGTGAGCCGTGCGCCACTCCGTTGATGATCATTCCGCAGGTCCCACAGATGCCTTCGCGGCAATCGTTGTCGAATTCGACGGCCTCTTCGCCCTTTTTGACCAGATCCTCGTTCAAAACGTCGAGCATCTCGAGAAAGGACATCAACGGCGGGACGTTTTCCACCGTGTAGTCGACGAACCGGCCCTTGGCTTCACCGCGGGCCTGCCGCCAGATCTTCAGATGAATCGTCTTGGACTTGTCGCTCATGGGACAATCCTTCCTCTATTTGTAGCTGCGGGTCTTGACTTCCACGTTTTCGAATTCCAGGTCTTCCTTGTGCATGACGGGTTCCTTGTCTTCGCCGGTGTACTCCCAGGCCGAGACGAACTTGAAGTTGACGTCGTCGCGCTTGGCTTCGCCATCTTCGGTCTGGTGTTCCTCGAGGAAGTGTCCCCCGCATGATTCCTCGCGCATCAGGGCGTCGCGAGCCATCAGTTCACCCAGTTCCAGGTAATCCGACAGACGGTTGGCCTGCTCGAGCTGCTTGTTCAGGTCCATGTCCGTGCCGCTGTGGGCCAGGTTCTGCCAGAACTCGCCGCGTAGCTTGCCGATGGTCTCGTTGGCACCGGTCAATCCCTCGCGGTTGCGGGCCATGCCCACGTTGTTCCACATGGTTCGACCCAGGTCCCAGTGGATCTCGCGGACCGTGCGTTCGCCCTTGATGTTCAGCAGCCGTTGGAAGTTCTCACGCACGTCGTTTTCAAC
>JAUVII010000045.1 GCA_030592845.1 Candidatus Krumholzibacteriia bacterium
AATTTGCTGCCGAGATGGTGCGCAGGGCCAAACGCCTGATCGAGGAGGACCGCCACATGGATGCGGAGATGTATCTGAGGCAGGCCCTGGAACGGGTTCCGGACCACAAGGAATGCCAGGCATATATCGCTGTCTGTCTGGCGGGGAAAAGAAAGTTCGTGTCGGCCGAAAAGCTGGCCAAAAACGTTATCCGCAACAATCCTTTCGACGCGGTCGCCTATTACGCCCTGGGCCGGGTCAATCTCCTGGGCAGCCGCCGCGGTTCCGCCTTCCGGAACCTGGAAAAGGCCCATAACCTGGCCAGCGGTGATACGGAAATGGAAGGCGAGGTCCGCCGCCTGGATCCCCGCCGTCCGCCTGTTTTTCGCTGGTTGCCGCGCAACCATGTCCTCAACATCTGGTTCGGGAAATGGCGGGCCGCCATGAGTCGGGACAACCAGAGCTAGAGCCCTCAGCCGGATTTTTCCCACACGGTCATCTGACTGGCCGTGTGTTGGAATTTACGCCCCGTTTCCCTGATCACGAATTCCACGTTCCGCGGCTCGGTGATCATCCTGAATCCGGGCTCCAGCCTGGACCGCAATCCGTCCAGGGTGGTCACGTTTTCCCCATCGATTTTCAAACCGCCCAGCCACTTCTGTTTTGGAGTGAATTCTTCCAGCCAGGTGTAGGGCGAAAGAAGGACCAGGAGTCCGCCGGGGTTGATGCGGCCTGAAATGTGTTTCAGGAAACGTTCCGGGTCGTATAGCCGGTCGATCAGGTTGCAGGCAAGAACCAGATCATATCCGGTGAACTGTTCCTTGAGGTTGTGAGCGTCGCCCTGCCGGAATTCGACCTTCTCTCTCGTGTCTGCCAGACCAAGGCCTTCCAGGGTTTTCTCGTGATATGAAACGAGCTCACCCTCTTCGATGATGGAATACCGGGTGATGCCCTTCCGCTGGAGTTCGAGTCCCACCCGGATGAAGCGGGCCGAAAAATCGATGCCGGTGACATGGTCGCAGAACCGGGCCAGTTCGAAGGTGGCCCGACCAGTCGCGCACCCCAGGTCCAGCGCGCGGCCGATCTTCCGGTCGCCCACGATGTCCCGGCAGATCCCGGCCGCGGTGACCATGAAGTTGGGCACCCCGAAGTAGTCCTGGCCGAAATGGAATTCACAATACTGTGAGACCAGGGCGTCCGATTCGTAGACGTCCTCCCGGACTTCGGCTTCACTTTCGGATTCGATGTACCGAAAGCCGGCATGCTGCATGAAGTGGCGCCGGAAGGCGTACCGCGCATGGCGGGTGGCCTCGTTGCCCGTGGAAATCCAGGACCCCCCCTTGATCATGTTGTGCCGGGTATCGAAAGTGGGGGTGGAGAAATCATCGTACAACGGGTGCACCTGAAAGCCGGGAAAGCCGGTGATGGGTGTTTCGGTCCACTGCCAGACATTGCCCACCACATCTCCGAACCCGGCGGTGATGTTCGCCGATACCGGGCACGAGGAGGCCTGGTGGGCCAGGTTGATGTTTCCGGGCGCCGGGTCCCACTCGGGTTGATCCTTGATGCCGGACACATCCAGCAAACGGTACCATTCCTCTTCGGTGGGCAGCCGCACGGGTTGGCCGGTGGCTTCGGCTTTCCAGTTGCAGAAGGCCTTGGCTTCGAGCTGATTGATCTCCACGGGCCAGTCCCAGGGCATGGGGATTTCCTCGGCAAGGCAGCGAAGGCGGAAGTCTCCGTCGGTATCGATTATCCAGAAGGCGGGGTATTCCGCCTGGCGGAAATTGCGCCAGGCCCAGCCTTCGTCCGTCCACCAGCGTTCGGTGCGGTATCCACCTGTTTCGACGAATTCCCTGAACTCGCCATTGCTTACCAGGTAGCGGGAGGCGCGGAACGGGGCCACATCCGATTCCAGCCGGCCGTATTCATTGTCCCATCCATAAAGGTCATGGTCCCTGGACTTTCCCAAAACGACCCTTCCACCCGCAACGTCCAGCAGATCATTGGCGGGCGCGGGTCCGGAATCCCCGCAGAGGGGCCAGTCGTCACCGGGGGTCACCAGATCCAAAGGCAGTTGGCGGATCAACACCGAACTGGTTTCCAGATGGATCCGTTCGTGTTCGATGCCCATCAAGACGACCCAGAAGGGGTCTTCCCAGGTGATGGGAAGGTTCAGCGGCAGGTCGTCGATCACTTTTTCGATGACCGCGCGCACCTCTTTACGATAGGCCCAGACCTCGCCGACGGTCGGCCAGTCGTAGTTATTTTCGTCCAGATCATCCCAGCTCATCTCATCCACGCCGATGGCGAAGATCGACTCGAACCGGGGGTTGACCCGTTCGTTGATGAACTTGGCCAGAACAAGTTTGTTGATGAAAAACACGGCCGTGTGACCGAGGTAGAATATTAGCGGGTGACGCAGCGGATCGGCCCGCGTGAGGAAGGCCTGGTCACCGTCCATCAAGGAGAACAGGTTTTCGTAAAGATCCCACGTCGATTGGAAATAGCGGCGTATTTCATCCCGCTTGGCCTCGGCGGTCCCGGTGCGGAGTTGGGGCGCGCGCATCACCTTGAACGTCATGTTCCTCTCCCGGGTACATGGGGTGCTTGGGTCGAAATGGAGAATATCCATTATA
The DNA here is from genome assembly GCA_030592845.1 of Candidatus Krumholzibacteriia bacterium. Lineage (GTDB taxonomy): Bacteria > Krumholzibacteriota > Krumholzibacteriia > LZORAL124-64-63 > LZORAL124-64-63 > JAGLCY01. The sequence goes on from JAUVII010000045.1 coordinate 2,619, forward strand.
ACTACGAACAAACGGAAATTTCGCCCCCAATAATCCGGGACCCGCGGAAATATCCCGGATCAACGGGGAATGATGAGATTGTCGATCTCCCCGGGCGTATACCCCAGGGCCGGCCAGTCCATCAGGCCGCCCACGCCATGGCAATCGTTGCAGGTCAGGGCGCCTTCCCGGCGGATGGCATGGCTGATCTCCAGCATGGCATCGGTGGGTATCCAGCGCGGCTCGACCATCTTGCCGGCCCTCACGTCGACGAAGGAATTGGTGTTCCAGCCGTCAATCCCCATGAACGACATGAACTTGTCCATCATATAGAATTTGAACATCCAGCCGTACATCATGCCCATCATGCTCTTGTCCATCTCCACGCGGGCGGCCTGGTCCGGGCGGCCGAACCGGTAAAAGGAGGGCAGGTTGTAGTGCACGAACATGCCGCCGAACGGTCCCATGTTCTGCTGGTCGATGTGCTGGCGGCCATTGAATCTTTTCATGGGATGGAGCTTCGACGGCCGGCCGGCCTTGGCGATGGGCCGCATGGTCTTTTCGTACCACGCCTCGTAGTCGAAGTCCGCGAATTCGGGCCAGCGCCACCGGGCGTCGTAGAAACTGTAGAGTTCGGCGCCGTTGGGGTTGTCCCCGATGGGGTTGCCCAGGAAAGTCGTATCCCCGTTCCACCAGACGTAGGTGATGCCCCGGCCGGGAGCATTTTCCTTGACCACGTCGTGATAGATGTGAATGCCGGGGTCGTTTTCGAATTCCGTTTCCCCGAAGTCGCGGCGGGTGACGTTGTCAGGATGAAGGGATGGGATATGGCAGGTCTGACAGGCCACGGTATCGAGGTGTCCGTTCAGCGTCCGCCCGTCCTCGTTCGAATTGTCGTGGGGTTCGTCGTGGCAGTCCAGACAGGATACTTCCACATCCGGCAGATCGTTCGCCATCAAGGTGGTGGTATGGGTTCCCTTGGCCATGAGGTGACCACGCGTGGCGTGACATTCGATGCAGGACATCCCCGCGGCGGCGTGCACGTCCCAACTCGGCGAGTAGGGGGTGCCCCGTTTGGAACCGGGGTGCTGGACCCGCGGCCTGGTGTGCCCGAGGTTTTGCAGGCTTTCCATGAACTCGGGTCCTGCCGCATCGACGTAGATGTCCCCGCCGAAGTTGTGTTGATGGCAACGCAGACAGGCCTCGGCCGTGGGGGAGGTTACGGACATGGCGGCCAGCAGGGAGCGGTCCTGTCCCCACCGGTTGCGGCCGTTGGCGTCGGTGACGACCTGCTTGCGGTTCATGTCGTAGGCCACCGCGTGGCAGATCAGACAGTCGATGGCGTCCTTTTCCTTCCCGCCGGTGCGGTACAGGGGCATCATTTCCCCGAGAGGCGCCTGGTATTGGCCGCCGATGTGGCATTGTCCGCAGCCTTCGCTCAAAGTGTCGCCGGCCTGGGTAACGACCAGCTCCGCCCAGGCGGTCATGGCGAATGATCCGGGTTTGGGACACGGCCGGTTGATCTTGCCCATCGGAAAATTGTCCGCCAGCTCCCCGTTGAAACCGTAGACGTTGGGATGGGCCTTGGTGAAAAAGCGGTAATGGGCCGAGGAGACGAGGTTGTCCATGAGGTCGGCGGATTTTTCGTTTCCCTGGTCGTCCTGGTAGGTGATTTTTTCGTGGCACCCGAGGCAGGTGGCCGGTCCCTCGTAGGAGAGGATGCCGGCTTCCCGAAACCGTTCGATGTGCCCGAATTCGCCGGCGGCGCCTCGCGGCGTGGACTCCAGGGTCCCGGCAGCCGTTTCAAAACCATTCTGGGTGAGGATTTCCGCGGAATAGACGATGGCGGCGGGCCGGCTGTCGGCGGGCAGCATCCAGTTGATCATTTGCGACCAGAATATCGCCACCAGGATGACAAGAATCCCCGTCAGGATGAACAGGGGAGATTTGAGCCAGCGATAACGACCAGAAACAGGCAAGACAGTCCTCCGGGAATCCCGTGGGCCCAATAAAATTCACCTGTTAAAAAATCATATTTAAATGGTAGCCCGTCAAGGACTAACGGCTAGCAGCCCGCTAGAAGTGGGCGTTGATCCCGGGCAGCCACTGCAATCCGGCCGGATTGTTGCCGGCGTGGTTCAGCAACCCGATCTGGATCCCCTTCAACACACGGGCCCGATTGAAGATGCCGATACTCAGACCCGTTGTCTCCTTCACGTTGTTGTAGCCTCCGACACCCAGGCCGGTCAGTGATTCGCCCTTCAGATATCCCAAAGCAATGGCGACCCCTTCAAGATGGTCCCCGCCCACGGCTCCCAGGCCCGCCATCACGCCGGTCAGGTTGTCTCCGCCCACACCCAGACCTCCGAGGAATATTCCAGTCAAATCATCCCCGCCGACGCCCAGGCCCCCGAGAAATATGCCGGTCAACTTGTCACCGCCGACGCCCAGGCCCCCGAGGAAAACGCCGGTCATATCGTCACCACCGACGCCCAGGCCGCCGACGGCCACTCCGGTCATGTCGTTGCCGCCCACCCCAAGAAGTCCCAGGGCCACGCCTTGAATATCATTCGCCCCGACGCCCAGGCCCCCTATTGCCACACCTTGAATGTTATCCGCCCCGACGCCGAGACCACCAATGGCGACGCCCTGGAATTCCCCGCCTCCGATGCCGATCAGACCCAGGGCCATGCCCTGGGTAACGGACGCCCTGTGTCCAACCAGGCCGATGGAGACACCCTGATAGACGGCATAGGGGTTCTCTTTTGGGATCCAGAAGGTAAAGTTGAGACCGGCCACCCGTTCCACCCGGTTGTCCACCAGGTTGAATCGCACGCCGGTAAAATTTTTCAGGTTTCCGAAACCCAGACCGCCTTGGCTGGAGGGAATCCCCAGGCCGCCTGCGGTGGAGATCGCGGGCGTCATGACCAGCATGATAACCATGAGAATAATTCCGGTGATACGTGAGGTGGATTGGCGGAGCATGGGCATTCCTCTCAGGATATGAAAGTCGGGAGGGGACGATTTCAGGATGTCCCCGCCACGTGACCGATGTTAGGATAGCTCTTTCCATGGAACTCAAATGCATTGACGTAAACAACGGGAGAAATGTTACATGGGCCTTCCTTCCGGAAGGAAAAACCCGTTTCAGGGCGCCGGGTGGGCCAGGTCCCGCCACGAGATCCTCGCCATCGCCGCGGTACTGGTACTTGCGGTGCTGTCCTGGCAGATGATCAACGCGGTGGCCACATCCCTGTACCGGCAATACGAAGTGCTTGGGGACCCGCCCTTCGTCCCGGTCGTCGCGGCCGGCCCCGAACTGGGGAAGACCGATCCTCCGTCCCGTCCCGTGAGCCAGCTGGGTCATATCGGCTATTTCTGGAGCGAACGGGCCTTTCATTACCGCACCTCACTGATGTTCGCGGTGGATGACTATCAGGATCCGGGACTACTGGCCCGGGATACGTGGCAACAGCATCCGGACGGGGTTGATTCCTGGCGTGAATACGCCCTTCTGATGGAACCCGTGTACGGGTTTTTGTACCGTTTGGCGGGTGACCAGGCCAGGCCCTTCGCGGAATTTCTGCTGCGCCTGATTCCGTTGATCCATGTCTTGATTTTCTTCCCGCTTTACGCCATCGCCCGCGCTCTGGGCTGCCGCCGGATCCTGGCTGTTCTGGGTGTGGTTTTTTACGCGACCTGTACGATGGGTTTTGTCCGGATGACCGGCTCCCTCCTGTTGAAGGAGGATTTCGCCTTGCTGTGCCTGACGGTATTTCTTGCCGCCCACTTCTGGAGTTGGCGAAGGCAAAGTATGCCCCTGGTGATCCTGGCGGCCGTGCTGTTGATTCCCGTTCTGGCCAGTTGGCATCTGAGCCAGTTCCTGATCCTGGTTGTCATGCTGGCCGCGGCCCTCGGCTGGGCGATACACGGCTCAAAGGATCCGGTGCCCGGTCGGAAGGTCCCGTTTGAAGTGTTCATGCCCGCCGCGTATACCCTTGCCGGACTTTTGGCCGCCCTGACACCTTCACTTCTGGCGCGCGGTTTTTTCATCAGCCTGCCCATGGCCGTCCTGTACGCCTGGACCATGACGGCAGCGGTGACCGTTTGGCATAAGGGGTTGGCCGGATCTTCCCTCGGCCGGATCCTCTCCCTCACGGGTCTGGTCGCCGCGCTGGGAGCATTGGTTCTGCTGAACCGCAGTTATACCGGAGATTACAATCATGTTTTCGGACTCTTCGTCCAGAAACTCGCGCACGGTTTCCGCCTGCCCGGTGATCCCGGCCAATTGCCTTTCGACAGCCGGGTTTTCTGGGCGCCCCCGTTCAACACTCCCACCGTCGCGGAGATCTGGTCCAAACTGGGTTATCACGCCGGGATCATTATCCCGGTGATGATCTGGTGCATCGGAACCATCCTGGTTCGGGGCACGGACATGTTGCGGCGGTCGTTTTTGTTGACGGTTCCGGTCTTCCTCGCTGCCTACCTTCTGATCGAACGGATGGGAGTCGTTTTCCTGGTGTTCATCGCCATCGCGGTGGCCGTGGCCGGTGACAGACTGGTCCGGAGGTTGGCCCCGGTCTGGGGCGCGCGGGCCCTGCCCGCGGTGGTGGGGATCCTGTTGATCAGTCCCGTCTTGAACCTGGGCGGCAACCTGGGAGACATGATTCGGATCACGCGGAGCGTGAGGCAGGGACAGGAGGTTCGTCTGGGGTCTTCGGACCAGGGCCTGTGGATATCCTGGGCGGATATGTTCTCCTGGATAACGGTCAATACCCCGGGACCGGGTTCGCGTCTGCAGGGATCGGATGCCGCTTTCCTGGGGGAAATCGGAGTCAGTCCCCAACTGTTGTTGTATACCGGCCGTCCCATCGTCTTGAATTCCCAGTTTGAAAACGCGGCCATCCGCAACCGCTACCGCCGTTTCCTGGAAGCCCTTTATTCCACCGATGAAATGAAGTTGTGGGACTTCGCCCGGGAACATGGCGCGGACTACGTCTTCATCAACCGCAATTTCGCCACCAGGCTCGGTCCGGGTTCTCTTGCCTATCAGGCGGGGATCGCGGGTCCCCTGGAGCTGGGTATGAATGTCGTGAAGATGCACTTCAAGCCTGATGTCCTGGGTGGATTCATCCCCGTTTACGACAACGAACATTACCGCATTTTCAAGGTGGCGTCCGAGGTCGACGGGCCGGGTCCGGTTTCCTGGCAAAGAGACCACAACAGCTGGTGGCGTCGGGAGAATTTTCGATTCCGGGATGGGGAACTGGTGGACCCCACGGCTGACCGGGCCCGGTTGGCGGCTTTCGAGGTTTCCCTGTCGGATTTGCAGGACGGACAGCGGGAACTTCTGGCGGCGGTGGAAAAACGGTGGCGCACTTCGCACCCCGGGGCCAAGCGGCCGGATCTCATGCAGCTGCATCGTCAATATGTCCAGGCCAGGCTCGAAGGGCTGATGGCCGCCGTAGGAAGCGGACCAAAAACCGGTCGGTTGGAAAACAACCTCCGCGCGCGGTTGTCGGAAATCGATCCCCGGAGCGGCCAACCGCTGGCCACGGCGCTGACCAGCCTGGCCCACGGCGCTGGCGGTTGGCTGGAACAACTCTCCACGCTGGTGGGCGAACCGGGTCAGCACGCCACTTGCGGACAGGTGTTGGCCCTGGCCGGGCGTTATGCCGAAGCAGCGGACCAGTTTGGCGTCGCGGCCGCCTATTTCCCGGATGCGGGACAAACAGGCCCCGGAGTGGCGCCTCCGGAAATGCAGGTCCAACTGTGGCTGGAACAGGTTTGGTGGAATCTGGCGGCAGGGAGGATCGAACTTGCCCGGCAGCAGGCGCGTTCCCATGCGGGCCACACCAAAGCTACCTCGCGTGAGGGCGGTTTCTTTCGGAAGGTGGGAGCGATTCCCGGGGATTTTGAGTAGATTCGAAGGCCCCTGGATGATCGCGTCGGGGCGGTAACTGATTGGCCCGGTGACCCCGAGTCACAATGGGAAAGGTGGGATGGGAATGAGGAAATTCGACTTCGCCGGCCTGGGGATAACCCTCCTGGTTCTCGTGGGATCCGCGATCCTGATCACGGCCCTGTCCATGTAATGAGCAGGGTCCTGCCGCAACGCCGTCATCTGAACCGTGCCCTCGGGATGATTCCCTGGGGCAGGGGACTGCTCCCCCTGCTGATCCTTTTATTTGTGATGGTCCGTATTGGCGAAGCGGATGGAACGGCGTCCCGGTGGGCGGGTCGGACCGGCTGTCGCCGCCTGCCACTGTTCCACGGTCTGATGGCGGTCATTTTTTTCGGGGTTTTCTTCGAAGTCATTCTGCCTTTGGTCAAGGGCCCGGCGGTAGCCGATCCCTGGGACCTTCTCATGTATCTGACCGGGTTCATGATTTTTCAATGGGGCCTCAACCGTTGCGGGACCGGCGGTTTGGACCGACATTCCCGGGAAGAATTTTCCCTACACCACCCACCCGTTTAATCCTGGAGGAGACATGGACACTTTTGAAACCATTGCCGCCCGCCGGTCCGTCAAGAAGTACGACCCCGAGCATGAGATGACCCGGGATGAGATCACCCGGCTGATGGAAACGGTCATCCTGACACCCACCTCCTTCAACATCCAGAATTGGCGCTTCGTTTTGATCACCGACGCGGACGTTAAAAAGCGGGTGAGGGAAATTGGATACGACCAGGCCCAGTTCACCGAAAGTTCGCTGACCGTAGTGATCTGTGGTGACCGCAACGCCTACAAACAGGACCCGGATCGTTACTGGGCGGACGCTCCGGCCCCGGCCCGTGAAGCGGTCGTGCCCATGATCACAGGCGCGTACGGTTCCAGCGAAGCCCTGCGCCGGGACGAAAATTTTCGCTCGGGTGGGCTGGCCGGCCAGACCCTGATGTTGGCGGCCAAAGCCATGGGATACGATACCTGTCCCATGGTCGGGTTCGATTTCGAGGCGATGGCAAAGATCATTAATCTTCCGTCTGAACACGATATCATCATGGCAGTTACTGTCGGCAAGGCTCTTGAGCCCGCCCGCGGCCGTTCCGGTCAGCTGCCTCTGGACGATGTTGTTTTCCGGGATGGATTCAAGTGAGAACCACCTGCCCTGAATTAATTTCCATGGGCCGTTTCCGCTGGAGTTTGCTGATGGTTCTTTTTCTGTTGGCCGGAATGGGGGAACCCGTTCCGGCGGCGGAGGAATCCCCATTGGTTCCCGGACCAACCCCCCTGATTGATTTTCGCATCAAGGACCAGTTGGGAAAGCTCCACACCAGCGGATATTTCCGGAATTCCGTTGTCGTACTCATCAGTGGCGACAGGAAGGGGAGCGCTTTTATCAGCGAGTGGTCTCCGGTCCTGGCCGATTCCCTGGCCTCCGAAATAAAAAACTACCGGGTAAAATTCCTGCCGCACGCCCACCTCGAGGGGGCGCCTTTTTTCATGAAAGGCACTATCCGGAATAAGTTTTCCGATCATCCGGATGATTGGGTTCTGATGGATTGGGGTGGTGATTTCCGTAAGGCCTACGATCTGGCCGAAGACCAATGCAGCATCGTGGTGTTTGACGCCCGGGGTGTCCGGCGAATCCAGGTCGCCGTCCAGGATTTCGACGCGCGGGTATTCCACCAAACCCTGACCGGAATCCGGGGGCTTGTCGAATGATCAATCTTCTCCTGTATCGGAATCTCCGAACTGATCCCTGAGAAGGGCCCGCCCGACGTTGGTGCTGTAGCTGCTGATGCGCCGGTAGGCGTCGATCAGTTCAAGATGGATTTCGCTGCTGGCCACCGATTCGGAAATGGCCTGGGAAATGCGCTGGAAATGGGCCTGCCGGTAGTCCTCCTCCAGGGCCACGTAATTTTTCTGTTTGTCACCCATGCGTTTGGCCAGTTCCAGACTGCCGTCCCGGAAAGCCTCCAGGGCGCGGCTGATCTGCTTGCACATTTTGACATGATAGGACTGCACTTCCGACTGCCCTGTCTCGCTGAATTCCGCGTTGTTTTTCATCATCTTCATGGCCAGGGGGCGGATCTGCTTGTCGATGATGTCGGCGATGTGCTCGAACTGCTTGGTGACGTGCAGCATCATGTAGACTTCGCGGGCCTGTTCTTCGCTCAGTTCCTGTCTCCCGATATCCACCAGATAGTCGGTAATCTGTTCATCCAGGGCGTCCACCTTGTTCTCTTCGCTGTGAAGGCGGTCCAGGGTGTCGAGGTTGTGGTCCAGGAACGGTTCCAGGCTGTCGATGGCCATGGATTTGACCTTTTCACCCAGGCGCAGGATCTCCACCTTGGCCAGGTTCAAGGCCAATGAGGGAGCGCTTATCATATCGGCATCAAGGTGGCGGGCCTTGTAGAACCATTCCCGGGCGGGTTCCGGACGGTCGGGCAAAAGGCGAATGGTCAGCCGCGCGATCAACCCGGTGAAGGGCAGAAAGATCAGAGCCAGGCCCACATTGAATACGGTATGGGCATTGGCGATCTGGCGTGGGACAAAACGGGCCAGGACTGCCTGGCTGGCGTCCGCGGTATCCGGACCGGGGGAGATGTCGCGCACGAGGCTGGCCAATTGCGGGATCCACCAGACCATGAGCAGCACTCCCATCACCTTGAACAGGGTGTGGGCCAGGGCGACGCGTGTGGCTTCCCGGGTAGTGCCGATGGCCGCCAGCGCGGCGGTGACGCAGGTGCCGATATTGGCCCCGAAAATGAGGGGGATGCCCGCGTCCAGGGACAGGAATCCCTGTTGGGCCAGAACGATGACGATGCCGGTGAAGGCGCTGCTGCTCTGGATCAGTGCCGTAAAAATGGTCCCGACGAGAATGCCGAGCCACGGATTTTCAAGGTCCGTCAGCAGGTGCAGGAATGGTTGATAGGTGCGCAGGGGGTACATTGCATCGGACATAACGTGCATGCCGTAGAAAAGCAGCCCGAACCCGAGAACCACTTCTCCGGTATTTTTCCAGGCGGGGCGTTTGGCCAGGTACCGGAGCATGAATCCGATGGCGATCATCAGCAACGCGTAGTCGGTCAGCTTGAAGGCGATGAGCTGGGCTGTCACGGTGGTGCCGATATCCGCGCCCAGAATCACGCCCAGGGTCTGGGCGAACGTCATCAGCTGGGCCTGAACGAAACTGACCAGCATCACGGTGGTGGCGCTGGAGCTCTGGATGACCATGGTGACAAAAGCCCCGACGCCCACGCCGACGAATCGGTTGACGGTCAGGGCGCTGAGGATGGCGCGCATGCGGCCGCCGGCGCTGCGCTGCAGCGACTTGCTCATCATGTTCATGCCGAACAGGAAAAGGCTGAGCCCGCCGGCGAGGCCGAAGATCAGGAACAGCACCCAGCTTCCGGCCCTGACCTGGAGGTTGAAGACAACCCGGTCACGGTCCTCCTGGCCGCCGTCGATGCTGGCGACAATGGAATGGGACCGGGCCTTGTTTGTGGCTGACACCGGGAAAGAGGCGTGGCCGAAGCTGTCGGTCACGGTTCGGCCCAGGAAATGGGCGTCGGGCGCCACCATGTCGAATTGCACGGACACTCCGGGAACAGGGTTGCCGCCGGCGTCGCGAACCTCGACCATCAGGGGCTCGGAAAACTCCTCACCCGGCCGGCCCAATTGCCCGTCACCGCTGGCCAGCCGGCCGCTTCCAGGGTCCACGTAGTGGTGCAGGGACAGTCCCGCGGCGGTCCGGACCGACCCCGCCATCAGGCAGAAAACGAACAACAGGACGATGTGAATTCGGAATTTCAAAATACCAAGCCCCGCGATCTGGTGGGTTTTTAATTGATTTAGCTGTTCAGGATACTCCGAAGACGGCTTCGAATCAACACTTGCCTAAAATTTCCCAACCGGTCCCAGGTTGATGAATTGGACTTTTCGGCGGCGGGCAGCTATTTTTTCCATATGAAGATTGCGTTCATAGGTACTCACGGTGTCGGCAAGACGACCCTTTGTTTCGACCTCGCGGCTGCCTTGAAACGCTTGGATCTAAGCGTGGATCTGGTCAAAGAGGTTGCGCGAGGGTGTCCTTTACCCATCAATCGGGAAACCACGGATGATGCGCAGAACTGGATCCTGCACACCCAGGTGGCCCGTGAGATCGAATTGACCAGCTCTTACCAGGTAACGGTTTGTGACCGGGCGGTCATCGACAATTACGCGTACATGGTCCACGCCACGGGCCGTCGCCCGGAAATCGAACCCTTCATTCGCCATTGGATGAGCACCTACAGCCAATTGGTGAAGGTCCCGGTCATCGCTCCGCCGGCTTTCGACGGTACACGGGATACTTCGGTGGATTTCCAGGCCGACATCGATCACCTGATCGATGAACTGCTGGACGAGTTCGGTCTGGCGCGCCTGGAATTGCCCAGCGGCTCCCGCGAAGGGTGGACCCGGATGGTTCTGGAATCCCTCGATTTACCGGGTGAGCCGCCTCAGATGGATCTTTTTGATTGATGTCGCAGGTTCCCGACTAATGAAACCATCCTGTCAGTCGATAGGATAATCAGGAACATTTTTCCCGGGCGTGCGTTGGATAGAGATCACTTGTTGAAACCCTACCGTCCCTTCCCGCTCAAGGCGGCCGGCGGACAAGATAGAATTTGGAGTACCGCAAAGTGTCAGAGACAAATCTCCGGGTCATGACATTCAATCTCCTGACCTCCACCAAAAAACGGCGGAGTCATCCCTGGCGTCTGCGCAAGCGCAACATCGCCCGGATCTTTTCCGAACTGCAGCCCGACGTGGTCGGTACCCAGGAGGCCAATTTCAAGCAGTTGCGCGAACTGGCCGAACTGTTGCCGGATTACGAATTCATCGGTGAAGGGAACCTCGGCAGCCGGATGGCCCACAGCGACAGCAACTGGTACTGCGCGACCTTCTACCGGCGTGACAGGGTTCGCCCCATTGACGATGCCGGGGCGGGAGACACGCACTGGCTTTCACCCACTCCCGAGGTGCCGGCTTCCCAGTATCGGCTGGGAACAAGACCGCGGCTGGTAACCTGGAACACCTTCGAGATGATCGGCAGCGGTCGTCAGTTCGTGTTCGGGACAACCCACCTCGAAGCGATCAACAGTTGGCACCGCAAGAAGAGCGCCCGGCAGATGCGTCAGTACATCAGCCACAAGGTCGCGATGCTGGGTCCGGATATCCCCGTCTTTTTGACCGGTGATTTTAACGCCTGCGCCCAATCCCCCGAGATCAGGGCGATGGGGGACGACTTCGGGAACCTGGAACCGATGTACGACGCCTGGACCGAAGGTTGCGGCGGGAATTGTGGAGACGGCGCCACCTTCCGCGGGCTCGGGCTGCGCGACAAGGTCGGTCACCGCCTGCTGGGGCCGCGCCGCATCGATTATGTCTTTTTCAGGCCGCGGCTGGCCGTCCGGTCCGTGAGCAGAATTGATTTTGCGGACATGGAGCACCGGGAAATCGCTCTGCCTTCGGACCATTACCCGGTTTTGGCCGAGTTCTCTCTCGCCGTCTGATCCGAAATATTTTTCGGCCAACCGACCGGTTGCCGATTCCCCGACCAGGAGAGTCATCAGGGATGACCGACGCCAGTGCCCCCTCCCCGTCTGAACAACTGAACGACGCGTTGAGATTGCTGCCCGCTCCGGTGGCCGTCCTCGGAGCTGCAGACAAGGGTGTTCTCGGCGGCTTGACCGCCGCCTGGGTGACCCGGGTTTCCATGGAGCCCCCGTTGCTGCTGGTTTCAGTGGGGCACGATCGGTTCACCTGGGAGCTTCTCGCCGATCAGGGGGAATTCACGATCTCGCTTCTGGCCGAGGGCCAGGTGGAGGAAGCACGCCTGTTCGGGTTGGAATCACGGCGGGATGTGGACAAATGGGCCCAGACGGCACACGTCCTGCTTGGTGAGGGTGTACCGGCGCTGGAACATTGCAGTGTGCGATTCCTGTGCCGGCTGGAGAACCGCTTTACCACCGGTGATCACGACTGTTTCGTGGGCAGGGTGGTGGAATGGGAGGTGGTCGCCGGAGGGCCGGCCCTGCCGATGCGCGGTTCTGACTACGCCCCTCGCTAGTTCAGGGATGGGGCTTGTCTTGCCAATCATGGTCGTTGTGTTAAGATGTCATTATACAGGTTTCGGCCGGATTGATCCGGAACCGAAGTGCGCGAGCAAACCAATCAAGGAGGGCGCTACATATGGAAGCAGCCAGTTCCCAGACGACCCACGAATCCCTTCCGCTCGAGATCCTTTCCCTGCCCAAAGTTGAAATCCACGTCGCCGGTGTGACCGGTTATTGCCTGAGCGACGATGAAAAGCAGGTCGTGTTCTTTGTATTCGAAGAGGGAGTCAGTTTCCCGGACCATGCCCATTGCGAGCAGCGTGGCATGTTGATTTCCGGCGAAATGACCATGGAAATCGAAGGCAAGACCAATCTCTACCAGGCGGGTGACCAGTACGTCGTTCCCGAGGGGGCCAATCACCGGGCCAACTTCAGCAAACGGACCGTGCTGGTGGATATGTCGGACGCGCCGGACCGTTACAAGTCGGGCAGTTGATCCTTTTCGTCAATAAAACGACCGGCCTCCCCTGATCGGGGGAGGCCGGTTTTTTGCGCCGGGTCAGGGACCCAATGTCACCTCGAACCGGTTGTCGGGATCGAGAATGGCGCCGGCGACCTGGCGGACCTCGTCGGCGGTGCAGGCCGCGATGGCCTGGATCAACTGGTCCAGATCGTTGGGATTTCTGCCATAGACACGGTCCCGCAGGGTCCGTCCCACGCGGGACCCGTTGGACTGGGCGCTGATGACCAGATTACCCAGGAGCTTGGCGCGGGCCCTTTCAAATTCCACCGGCGGAACCAACTGGTCGGTCATTCCCCCAAGTTCGGCCACCAGGGCGTCGCGCGCTGCGGATTCGGTGTCCGGGGCCGTCAGGACGTATCCCATGAACATGCCTTGGCCGAAACCAGCGGTGCTCAGTGTGCCCGTGTTGTAGCACAGGGAGCGCTGGTTGCGCAGGCTTTCGAACAGGCGTCCGCTCTGGCCGTTGAGAACCTCTTTCAGCATCATCAAGGGAACCCGGTTTTCAGCGGGTGAGCGGGGTCCGGGCCAGGCCACCAGGACCACGCTTTGGTTCTGTTTCTTCTCGATCCTGGCGGAAACGATCCCGTCCGGGGTGAGGGTGTCTCCCGGGGCAGGATCCGCAACGCCGGTACCGGCAGGCAAATCAGCCAGGAGACTTTCGAGTCTGGGCAGGATGATATCGGGATCCAGGGCCCCGGAAACCACGATCTGAAGATTGTCGCTGGTCCAGATACGGGCGTGCTGTGCCAACAGGTCATCCCGGCCGAGCAGGGGCAGGCTGTCCGTTGTTCCGGGAAGGGGACGGCCGTAGGGATGGTCCCCGTAGACCATCTCCCGCAGTTTGACGGCGGCCGCCTGGAACGGGGAATCCGCAATGGCGGCGAGTTGTTCCAGGGCCAGCCTTCGTTCCTGTTCGATTTCCGATTCCAGGAAAGAAGGGGAATGAATGAGCTGCGTCGCCAGATCCAGGGCCCGGTCCATTCGGTTTGCCAGACCGCTGACAACCAACCCGCCGTAATCGCGGTCGGTCTGGGGGGAAAGAGCCGCGCCATCTCCCTCCAGAATTTCATGAAGCGATTCGGCATCCAGCTGGCCGGTTCCCTTGATCTGCACCACCTGGGTCAGGGTGGCCAGGCCCGCGTTGGCGGCGGTTTCATCAGTAGTGCCGCCCTTGTGGGTCAAGGCGAGGGCAAGGACCGGGACCGCCGGGTCCACCCGAAAATTGATTTCCACGCCGCCCGCCAGGATTTCGGTACGGAAGTCTTGGGCGGCTTTTCCCTTGAGGCCGGGCAGATTCGGAACGTTGAAGTGGGCAGGGTGGGTGATGGTGTCCGGAGTGCCGGTTTTGACGGGTGGGCCATCACTCAGAATCGCTCCCAGGAGGGATTCAAGATCCCCGGCCTCCGTGGGGAGTGAATGGGCGGCGGTGTCGGTTTCCTCGGGCAGGTAGATAACGCAATTGAGGTTGCCCCGTCTGAAAATCCCGCGGCAAATCCGGGAAACATCTTCCTGAGTGACCCGGGCCACCCGTTCCGGGAAGTGGAAGGCTCCCTGCAGGTCGTCCACGGCGTCGTGATGTCCCAGATTCGATGCCTGGCCCTGAACGGTTTCAGCGCCGAAAAGAAAGGACCGGGACACCCTCGTCCTGGCCCGTTCCAGCTCCTGGTCCGTGCAGGAGTTCACGGCCAGGTCTTCCAGGATCCGGGAGACTTCCACCAGGGCGCCGGGGAGTCTTTCCGCGTCGGTTTCGATGTCCACCAGGAAAACACCTTCGCGCGGTCCGGTCTCCGACATGATCGTAAAATTATCGACCAGCTTTTTTTCCTCGTGGAGCTGCCGGTACAGGCGGCAGCTGCGGCCGTCCGAAAGGACCCGGCCCACGACGCTCATGATGTGTTCCTGCCCGTCGCGTTCTCCCGGCGCCGGAAAGATCATTTTGGCGTAGACCTTTTTGATGTCACCCCGTTCGACCCGCAGGCGAAGCCCGGTCTGGTCCGGTTCGACCGGCGGTTCGTTCACAATCCCGACGTCGGGGTCCACGGTCCCGGGAAATTCCACTGCGGGATCGGCGAATTTGGCTTGCAGCAGGGCAAAGGCTTCGTTGGGGTCGACATCGCCAACCACCACCACGGTCATGTTGTCGGGACGGTAGGCCGATCGCCAGAAAGCCATGATGTCGTCCCGGTCGCGGTCCCGCAGATTGTCGTCCCGGCCTCCGATGGGGTGCTGGTAGGGGCTGTGGCCGAACGTCATTTCCATGCCCCAGCGCCAGGTGACGCCGAAACCGAAAGGGATGTCGTCGTACATATGGTTTTCATGCACCAGGACTTCGCGCTCCGCGTCCAGGGAGGCCTGGGCGAAAGTCGAGTGGAAAAGGGAGTCGGCCAGGATGTCGACGGCCGTCGGCAGGCCGGCGATGGGAGTCGTGATGTGGTAATTGGTGGTTTCGTAGCCCGTTCCGGCATTGGTCGATCCTCCGACTTCCGCCACCTCGTTGGCGAAATCTCCTTCCTGCCGTCTTTCGGTGCCTTTGAACAGCATATGTTCGATCCCGTGGGACCATCCCCGCAGGGCGCCGGGCTCCCGGTTGGAGCCCACCCGGACCCAGACATTGCAGATGGCCACGGGGGTGCGGTGATCTTCCTTGATGATCACTTTCATGCCGTTGGAAAACCTGGCGGTATGCAGGCCGGGAGCGAGATCGCTGGCGGCCAACCGGCCGTCGGATGCAAAAAGATCGGACATGTTGCCTCTTTCACGGGACGGAGTGAATTTCAGACAATATATACGGGCATCCGGTTTCGTCCCCTACCAATTTCGTCATGTGCCGGGATCAGCCGGTTGACTCCCCGGTCGCGGTCGCCCAGTATGGACACGGCTTGGCCTGACAACTGTCTGCCGGACCCCGGTCGCAGCCTGACCGAAACCGACCGGCTCACCCGTAAGCGGAGGAATTTCCGGCTGATGGAAACCAAGGAGTCTCTTTATTACCGCAACCAACGGCCTGAAATGCTGGAGTTCATTCCGGAAAACGCCACTGTCCTGCTGGAAGTGGGTTGCGGTACCGGGGCTTTCGCCGGCAGCCTGAAACAGGTGCGTCAGGGAAGCGGAAAGCCCCTCGAAATATGGGGCGTCGAGATGGATGAAGACGCGGCCCGGGAGGCCTCCGGGGTTCTGGACCGGGTCCTGCGGGGCGATGTCGCCACGGTTTTGCCTGATCTGCCGATCGCCCATTTCGACTGCCTGGTTTTGAACGACGTGATCGAACATGTCCCGGATCCCGGCGGCCTGTTGCGCTCCCTGCGGCCCCTGCTGAAGCCGGACGGTCATCTGGTGACTTCCATTCCCAACGTGCGCTATTTTTTCAACGTGGTTGATCTGGCTGTTCACGGGCGCTGGGATTACACTGACGAGGGAATTCTCGACCGGACCCATTTGCGATTTTTTACTCGGTCCAGCATGACCCGTCTGCTCGAGGAATGCGGGTTCGGGGATGTGACTTCCGTCGGCATCAATCCGACCGGTTCAATCAAGTTCCGTCTGGCCAATCTGGTGACCCTGGGCAGGTGGTCGGACATGAAATTTCTTCAGTTTGCCTGTCTGGCCAGCGCCGGGCGATCCGTGGAGTGACGATGACCCCGTCTGTTTCGGTATCCCCTCGCGACATCATCACCGTGGACGTGGAGGAGTGGTTCCACGGCCACAACTATCTCGATCACATGCCGCCCGAAGTATGGGACGACCAGGAGTTGCGGGTCGAAAAAGGCATGTCCCTGTGCCTGGATATGCTGGACCGGTTCGGGGTCAAGGCCACGTTTTTTGTCCTGGGCTGGACCGCCGAGCGTCATCCCGGCGTGGTTCGGGAAATAGCCCGCCGGGGCCACGAAATCGGCTGCCACAGTTATGGGCACCCGGAGGTTTTCAAGCTGACGCGGGATCAGTTTCGGGCTGATTGCGAGCGGGCCCTGGAGGCGCTGGCCGCCGCGGGGGTGGACAATCCCGCCGGTTATCGGGCTCCCAGTTTCAGCATCACCCCTTCGGTGCACGGGTACCTGGAGGTCTTGCGGGAATGTGGGTTCCGCTACGATTGTTCGATCTTTCCCATTCACCATCCCCGTTACGGACAGCCCGATTCACCGCGCCGTCCCTTCCGGTTGGATGGTCCCGGGAACCCCTTTACCGTGGTGCCCATGCCCACCTGGCGGTTTCTCGGAGTGAATGTGCCGTTTTCCGGCGGGGGATATCTGCGTCTGCTTCCCTGGCCGGCCTTCCGGTTCCTGCGCGACCGCGCCCACGGGCAGGGATTGCCCTGCCTGATATATATGCATCCCTGGGAAATGGATGATTTCCGGCCCCGGGTGGGACAGTCGTCGGTTACCAGCCTGCGCAGCCAGGGAGGACAGGCGACGATGCCCGCTAAAATTGAAAAGATCCTGGCCATTGGTGAGTTCGAAACGCTGGGCCAGTATGTGGGGCGGCTGGAGGAATCAGGCCAATTGCCGTTTCAGGTCCTGAATAGTTAGGTTGTGCCTCTGAAATTGTGTTTAGTCGGTTTTATCCCTTGGTTGGACTTTCAGATCTTTATCTCAATTGTTATTAATAACTTACATTTTTCAAAAG